>JAFTMB010000051.1 GCA_017452605.1 Oscillospiraceae bacterium | reverse complement strand
TCATCGTCAGTACCGAAGGCCTATACGCCCAGGACCGCCAAATCCGCACCCGGATAGCGCTGTCTGCTGTGGCGGACAAGGGTCAGGGAACCCAGACGGGTTCTTGCTCTCCCGGAGCGCGGATGGGCATGGAAATGTTCGATACCGTAGACCCCAAGCAGGTAGGTTTGACAGCGGCAAAGCAGGCGGTTACCATGGCCGGCGCAGGCTACTGCCCGGCGGGCGTGATGCCGGTGGCCATTGAAAACGGCTTCGGCGGCGTTATTTTCCATGAGGCCTGCGGTCACTCCCTGGAGGCTTCCTCCGTCGCTTACGGTCAGAGCCAGTTTGCCGGAAAGCTGGGGCAGAAGATTGCCAACGAAAAGGTCACCGCCATTGATGACGGCGCCATTCCCAATGCCTGGGGCTCTATCAACTTTGACGATGAGGGCACACCCTCTCAGAAAAATGTGCTCATTGAAAAGGGCGTGCTGAAGTCTTATATGATTGATAAGTTCAACGGCCGCCGCATGGGCATGGCATCCACCGGCAATTCCCGCCGTCAAAGCTACGCCTATACGCCCACCAGCCGTATGACCAACACCTATATCGCCCCCGGCGAGGATAAAAACGAGGATATTATCTCCTCTATCGAGTACGGCCTGTATGCAGCCTCCATGGGCGGTGGCTCTGTTAATCCCGTTACCGGCGAGTTTAACTTTGCTGTCAACGAGGGTTATCTTATTCGGGGTGGCAAGATTTGCGAGCCCGTCCGGGGCGCTACCCTGGTGGGCAAGGGTTCTGAAATCATTCAGAACATTGATATGGTGGGCTCACAGCTGGATATGGCCCAGGGTATGTGCGGGTCTTCTAGCGGCAGCGTTCCCACCAATGTGGGTCAGCCCCTGATTCGGGTGTCCACCATTACCGTTGGCGGCAGATAAGGAGGGAATACTATGAATTTTCAGGAATTTAAGCAGTATGTGATTGCCGCTTGCCGGCAGGCAGGGATTGAAGAGTATGAGCTTTACTATCAGGCAGGCTCCAGCATCAGTGTGGATACCTTCCAGCACGAAATCAACGAGTTTTCCGCCTCCGAGCAGGGCGGCGTTTGCTTCCGGTGCATTGTCGGCGGCAAGATGGGCTATGCTTCCACCGAGGATTTGAGCCCCCAGCAGGCCAAGGCCATCGTCTTGAAAGCGGCGGACAGCGCATTGGTTTTGGAGGCCGAGGAGCAGGTATTTTTGGGTGAGGGCGGTCAGGAATATGAAGATCTGGAGCTGACTCCCTATGAGCTGCCCACCACCGAGGAGTTGATTTCCACTGTTTTGGCTGCCCAGGAGAAAATCTACGCCGCTGACCCCGCGGTGGTGGACGGCTGCCAGACCCAGGGCATCAGCCAGCGCAGCGAAATGGCGATTTACAATTCCAAGGGTCTGGATCTGCGGTATGAAAACAATACTGCCGGTTTGATTGTGGTGGGTGTTGTGTCTGACGGCAAGGAAATGGCAAACGATTATCAAATCAAGCTGGGCAAGCTGGACACCCTTGATGTGGACGCCATGGTGAAAAAGGCTGTGGACAGCGCCAAAATCCAGCTGGGCGGCGAGCCTGCCCCCACCGGGCAGTATCCCGTGGTGTTCAATCCCGAGGCTATGAGCAGCCTTTTGAATGTGTTCAGCTCCGCTTTTTCCTCTGAGGCTGCCCAGAAGGGCCTTTCTCCCTACGCATCCAGCGAGGGGGAAATGGTGGCCTCGCCCATTGTCACCTTGGTGGACGATCCGTTCCATAAGGAAAATCCGGAACCCATCCATTTTGACGCGGAGGGAAGTCCCACCCATAAGAAAAATGTGATTGAAAACGGCAAGCTCCTTACCCTGCTTTACAATTTGAAGACCGCTGCCGTTGCCGGAAAGAAAACCACCGGCAATGCCTCCAAGGCAAACTACGATTCTCCCGTAGCCATCCGCCCCTTTACCATGTATCTTCAGGGCGGCGATGTGTCGGAGGATGAGCTGATTCAGATGGCAGGCGAGGGCGTGTATATTACGGATTTGAGCGGCCTGCACGCCGGCGCCAATGAAGTGTCGGGTGATTTTTCCCTGCAAAGCTCCGGCTTCATGATTCGCGGCGGCAAAAAGGCGGAGTATGTCAAGTCCTTTACCGTTGCAGGCAACTTCTATGAAATGCTGAAAAATATCCGCGCTCTGGCAGATAACTGCGAGCTGCCCCGGGCCATGGGCATGACCACCTTCGGCGCGCCCAGCGTTCTGGCAGATGGACTTTCCGTAGCGGGCAAATAAGCTGTTGTCAACATCCACAATATCCGCACAGCGAGAAAAACGCTGTGCGGATAATTTTCATAAAATGCAAGATTTGAAAAGAAAACTTTCATTTTGGTCTTGCATATACTGGGATGTTGTGGTAGAATACCGACAACAGAGATAAAAAATGCAATTTCTGACGGAGGTTGTGCCAAAATGAGTTATATTGATGAAGTACTGCAAGAAGTTGTGCAGCAAAACCCCAATCAGCCGGAATTTCATCAGGCTGTAAAGGAAGTGCTGGAATCGCTGCGCCCGGTGGTGGAAAAAGACGAAAACACCTATCGCCAGGCGGCTATTTTGGAACGACTGACCATGCCCGACCGCATTATTTCTTTCCGGGTGGCATGGATGGATGACAACGGCAAGGTACAGCTGAACAACGGCTACCGGGTTCAGTACAACAATGCCCTGGGCCCCTACAAGGGAGGCTTGCGGTTTCATCCCAGCGTCAACTTAAGCGTAATGAAATTCCTGGGCTTTGAGCAGATTTTCAAAAACTCCCTTACCGGTCAGCCTATTGGCGGCGCCAAGGGCGGCTCGGACTTTGACCCCAAGGGCAAGTCCGACCGGGAGGTTATGGCCTTCTGCCAAAGCTATATGACCGAGCTTTCCAAGCACATCGGCGCGGATCGGGATGTGCCTGCCGGCGACATCGGCGTGGGCGCCCGGGAGATCGGCTACCTTTTCGGCCAGTACAAGCGGCTGAGCGGCGTCTACGAGGGCGTCATTACCGGTAAGGGCTTAAGCTACGGCGGCTCTCTGGTTCGGAAAGAGGCCACCGGCTACGGCCTGGTGTACCTGACGGAGGAAATGCTCCGCAGCAACGGAATGGACATCGCGGGAAAAACCGTGGCGGTTTCCGGCTCCGGCAATGTGGCGATTTACGCCATTGAAAAGGCCTGGCAGCTGGGGGCAAAGCCCATTACCTGCTCCGATTCCTCCGGCTGGATTTATGACCCAGAGGGAATTGATGTAGAGCTTTTGAAGCAGGTGAAAGAGGTGAACCGGGCAAGGCTGACGGCGTATGCCGAGGCACGGCCCAGCGCCCAGTACCGCCCCGGCAGAGGGGTGTGGAGCGTCAAGTGTGACATTGCCCTGCCCTGCGCCACTCAGAATGAGCTGAAGCTGACCGACGCCCAGGCGCTGGTGGGTCACGGCTGCATCGCAGTGGCAGAGGGCGCGAATATGCCTACTACCATGGAGGCAACCACTTACCTCCAGCAAAGCGGCGTGCTGTTCTGCCCCGGAAAGGCTGCCAACGCAGGCGGCGTTGCCACCTCGGTTCTGGAAATGGGACAGAATTCCCAGCGCACCAGCTGGACCTTTGAAAAGGTGGACAGAAAGCTTCATGACATTATGGTCAATATCTTCCACCAGGCAGAGGAAGCTGCCAGAGAGTACGGCGTACCCGGCGACTATGTGGCTGGCGCCAATATTGCAGGCTTCAAGCGGGTAGCAGAGGCCATGCTGGCTCAGGGAATCTATTAAAAAATGCACATTCCCCCTTGTTGAATGCCGGGGGCTTCTGATAAACCTTTTCATGGAAAGAAACAGCCCGGGAAGGAATCTTACCCTGCTCCTTCATACCCGCCTTTACGCGGCCCAGATTATCTTCCAGATATACTCTGTTGAAACGGAAAGGCGTAATCAGACGCCGTGGTTTTCCGCAATATCCTTTGCTATCGCTTCTCCTGCTTTTTGTATTGCTTTTTTCTAAATTTTATATTGAATCTCGCCTTTCTGCTAACGGGCAATTGGCGCAAAAAGGTGCCGTAAATATGCATTGATATTTACGGCACCTTAATTATATTACTGTTTTATAACATGTGACAGGAGTCGGTTCAACATTATTTAAGGATTCTGTCGTGGACCATCTGCCATGCAGAGGTCAGATCGTCGATACCCATTTCCTTCATTTCCTGCAGGTACTTATCCCATTCAGTCTTGATGTCGGACTTATTGGTAACGAACTTTGCACGCCATTCACCGAAGACGCCTTTGACGTCAACGTTGTACATGGAGATGATTTCCTTTTCCTCGGCCTTGAACAGCTGCAGGTGAGGAACAGAGGGAGACTTCCAGCTGCACTCAGTTCTCATGCGATCGTACTGCTGCTGGTACCAGGGGTACTGAGCCATACCCTCAGCCAAGGAAGCGGAGGTTGCGAAGTGGCACAGAGGAATCTGACCGCAACCCTTAAGATAAATGTTTCTGGGGGAACCGTCAGCGGGGTAGAGGATTTCGATCTCACCGTTTTCGTCCTTCTTCCAATCCTCGCCTTCAATGCCGTACTCACGGACAGTCAGAACGGTGGGATCAGCGTACAGAGTATCCAGCCATTTGCAAGCCAGCTCGACATTGTCACATGCGCTGGTAATGGCAGTGGGGGCGCCGACAGCTTTCTCATTGCGCATGAAGTAACCGTCGTTGTTGTTGTACTCGGAATCCAGAGCCAGGCCCAGGGTGAAGTACTCACCGCAGGGATCGCCCGCCTTCTGAGCGCGGGGGGTCAGCTGGCCGTAGCTGATAGCGAAGGTAGAGTAGTAGCCGAACACGCCAACACGGTCGGAAGAGATCTTCTCAGCCAGGAAGGAAGCATTCATGGAAGCGATTTCCTTATCCAGAAGGCCTTCATTAAACAGCTTGTTCAGGTACTCCAGGTAGTTTCTCATGTTGTCGGAGGTGTACTCAGCGTAAACCTTGCCGTCCTTGGCGGCGAAAGCATCCCAGGATTCCAGCTGCTCCAGACCGAAAGCGGTACCGAGGCAGTCCATCAAGCCAGCAAAGCCAGCAGCGGTGAGGCAGATTTCATCGTCAACGCCGTTACCGTTCAGGTCACCGGCCTGCTTCATAGCGCGCAGCAGATCGGTGAACTCATCGAGAGTGGTGGGGACTTCAGCATTCAGCTTCTTCATCCAATCGGTGTTGTACATCAGAGTAATGTGATTCTCTATAGGCTCAGCCATGCCGATCAGAGCGTAGATGTTGCCGTCACCGGTGGAGATGTGGGACTCAAAGTCAACGCCCTGGGAATCCCAGTAAGCATTGGTGTTGGTAAAGTGGGTCTCCCAGTAGGGAGCCATGTCTACCAGAACACCGTTGTCTCCGGCTCTTTCGCCGTTGTTGAGGGTGTTGATCATCATGATGTCGGGCAGATCAACGCCGGCAGACAGACGGGTGGAAACAACTTCGGCGTAACCAACCGCGGAAGCAACTTCCCATTCAATATGGACGTTGGTATACTCTTCCAGGAACTTCCAGAAGGGGAGATCGTTGGAGGGAGGAGGACACTCAATGCTGGTGCCTTCGTTGGTCAGAACGGTCAGGGTAACCTTGTCGTGGGTCAGCCAGGTCTCGGGGTCACCAGGCTGCAGGTTGGCATTGTATTCACCGCTGGGGCCGTCATCGCCGGTATCAGCGCAAGCGACCAAGCCTAGCAGCATAACAGCAGCCATGAGCAGTGCAAATAAACGTTTTTTCATTTTTTTAATCCTTTCCCAAAGCAATGTTATAATTCCAGGCAAAACCCGGTAATTACTATGTTAATAAACACTCCCTGTGGATCAGCCCTTGACGGGGTGCCCATCTTGTGAACATGGAAAGATACTGCAATGCCGAACATAGGCAGGTAGCGGAAAAAGATCAAACACAGGATCGGAATCGCCGCCAGGATCCGCTGATGCCATAAACAACAAGTACATTATTTATTTTATTGATAGCAATTCAACTCGCAAACTCGACAATTATATTATATAAAACTATGAGTTGATTTTCTATGTCTTTTGTGGCATAATATAAGACAAAATTAGTCTTAGATGGTAGGGATATTATGCTTTTTGAAAAAGAACACTCATTTGATGAGGGAGAATTTATGTTTTACAGCGGACAAGATTTGTCTTTTGTGTCCCACATTCATCGCTCGTTTGAATTCTTTATGCAAACCGGAGGCACTTCTGAAGTTGTGGTTGACAAACGAACATATATTCTGAAGCCTGGTCAGGCAGTGTTGGTCTTTCCGTTTCAATCTCATTCCTATAAGGCGATTGAAAACAGCACACACAATATATGTATTTTTTCTCCGGGTCTTGTTCCTGATTATTATGGAAATGGAAAAATGATTCCAACGGATAACTTGTTTGAGTTTCAATGGTCAGGAAAAACGGTCGATAATCCATTTCTTTATCGTTCGGTTGCGTATGAGATTTGCGGAGAGTTTGACAAGAAAAGAACATACGTAAATAACAAGAACTTGTTTTTACAGGATAAAATCGTGTCACTGCTGCTATATGCAAACGAAAACTACAAGAAAAAATGTCTGCTTTATGATGCGTCAGCATCTGTGGGTTTTGATTATACATATATTTCCAAATGCTTTAAGAAAAGCATAGGGATGACATATAACCAGTATGTCAACAATTTGCGCATACAAGAAAGCAAAAAGCTTTTGCAAACTACCGAGAAAACCATTACAGAAATTGCTTTGGAATGCGGGTTTCTTTCTTTGCGTGTTTTTAGTCGCAAGTTTTTGGAAATAGAGGGAATGACTCCGTCGGCTTATCGCATTAAATAAAAGATGTTTTTGCGCGGTACAACTATTTTCTGCATAGGGGTGTTTTTGTGCTGTCCGCAAAAACCGGGGCTATTCATTGGCGAAGGGAAATATTTATATACAAAAAGGAAAATCTCGTGTATAATGATAGGGTATATGTTTTGGAAGGAAGTACCCCATGAAATTCGGTTTTTACACATTAGGCTGCAAGACAAATCAATATGAAACCCAGGCGATGGAGCAGCTGATGGTGGCTGCCGGACATTCAGTGGGGAGCTTTGACGAGCCCTGCGACGGCTATATTATCAACACCTGCTCGGTAACCGCTGTGGCGGACAAGAAGAACCGGGCGGTCATCCGCCGCTGCCGCCGGGAAAATCCGGAGGCGGTGATTGGCGTTTGCGGCTGTTACACCCAGCATGCCAAGCAGGCGGTGCTGGATTTGGGAGCAGATGTGGTGGGCGGCAGCGCCAACCGCCGGGAATTTGTGGACATGATGCTCCAGGCTGTAAAAACAAAGAAGCCTCTGGAAAGCGTGGACGAGGCCCTGCGCCGCCGAAGCTTTGAGGTGCTTCCCGCAGGCGGACTTGTGGAGCGAACCCGGGCCATGCTGAAGGTGCAGGACGGCTGTGTGAATTTCTGCTCTTACTGCATCATTCCCTACACCCGGGGGCCGGTGCGCTCTGCGCCCTTGGAAATTGCAGTGGAGCAGGCGAAAGAGCTTGCCCGGAGAGGGTATCGGGAAATCGTGCTTACCGGCATTGAAATTGCGGGCTGGGGTACGGATTTGCCGGGAAAACCGCCGCTGTGGCAGCTGATTGACAGCATTTGCCGGGCTGTGCCGGAGCTGCGGATCCGGCTGGGATCTTTGGAGCCCAGGGTGGTGACAAAGGAGCTGTGCGAAAAAACTGCCTGCCTCCCCAATCTGTGCGACCAGTTCCACCTGAGTATGCAGTCCGGCTGCGACACGGTTTTGCAGCGGATGAAGCGCAAGTATGATACCGCCCGGTATATGGAAAGCGTGGCGCTTTTGCGCTCCTACTTTCCCAACTGCGCCATCACCACGGACATGATTGTAGCTTTCCCCGGGGAAACGGAGGAAGAATTCGCAAAGAGTTTGGATTTTATCCAAACATGCGGCTTTGCCGAGATGCACATTTTCCCCTATTCCCGCCGTCCGGGAACGCCGGCGGACAAAATGCCGGAGCAGCACAACAACGCCACCAAGGAAGAAAGAAGCCGACGGGCCATCGCCGTTGCGGAAGAAATGAGCCTTGCCTATCGGCAGAGTCAGGCAGGAAAGGTGCTTGAGGTGCTGTTTGAGGAGGAATCTAAGGGCTTCTTTGCAGGCCATGCGCCTAACTATGTGAAAGTATATGTCAGGGGCGAAAACCTGCACAATCGGGTTCTGCCCGTTTTGATTACAGAGGTTTACCGGGACGGCGTTTTGGGTCAAATTCAGGAGGAGGAACAATGAACACACTGCTTCATATTTGCTGCGCTCCCTGCGCCAACCAGTGCATTGAGGTGCTGAAAGCAGACCATTTTGATGTCACCGGCTATTGGTATAACCCCAATATTCACCCCTTTACCGAGTATCGTGCCCGGAGAAACTGCTTAAGAGAGTACGCAAAAGTAATTGACCTGCCCCTTTTGGAAAAGGATGATTACGGTCTGCGTCCCTTTGTGAGGGAGGTAGCCGAGGATATTGGCGGACGGTGTATCAAGTGCTATGAAATGCGGCTGTTTGAAACCGCCCGGCAGGCAAAAGAGGGGGGCTTTGACAGCTTTACATCCTCGCTTTTCATTAGCCCCTATCAAAACCATGAGCTGATGAAAGAGGTTGCCCAGCGGGCGGCTAAGGAGTACGGCGTGGAATTTTTGTATCGGGATTTTAGGCCCTATTTCAAGGCCGGGCAGGAATTCGCCCGGGAGCAGAAAATGTACATGCAGAAGTATTGCGGCTGTGTGTTTTCTGAGCAGGAGCGGTATTTAAAGCCTGCAAAAATCATTCCCTGATGCGGAGGAATTATGACAGATATACAATTTGCAGCGCCCTGCCTGTTTGGTCTGGAGGGCATCGCCGGTGACGAGCTTCGCCGGCTGAATGTGGAGAATGTAAGGGTAGAAGACCGCCGGGTGCTGTTTACCGGCGATATGCGCACTCTGGCAAAGGCCAACATCTGCCTGCGAACCGCAGAGCGGGTGCATATCGTGCTGGCCCAATTCGAGGCAAAGACCTTTGAGGAGCTGTTCCAGGGAGTTTATCACGCCAATTTGGAGGATTTTATCCCCAAGGACGGACAGTTTCCCGTCAAGGGTAAGTGTCTGGACAGCCAGCTGATGAGCGAGTCTGACTGCCAGGCCATCATCAAAAAGGCCGCCTCCCGGCGTTTGGGAGAAAAATACGGCGTCAGCTGGCTGCCGGAAACCGGCGTAAAGTTCCAGCTGCAGTTTTTGATACTGAAAAATCAGGTCAGCTTGTATCTGGACACCTCCGGCGCAGGCCTGCACAAGCGGGGCTACCGGGCGGTAGGCAACGAAGCGCCGCTGCGGGAAACCTTGGCGGCAGGCATGATTCAGCTGACCAAGTACCGGGGCCGGGAATTTGTGTGGGACCCCTTCTGCGGCAGCGGTACCATTCCCATTGAGGCGGCGATGATCGCCAAAAACCGGGCGCCGGGCTTAAACCGGCACTTCGCGGCGGAAAGCTATCCCTGGATAGACAAAGCCGTGTGGGAGCAGGTCAAGGAAGAAGCAAGAGCCAAGGAATTTAAGGGAGATTATCGGATTTTGGGTTCTGACAACGATCCCATGTGCGTTTCCCTTTCCATGGCCAACGCCCGTAAGGCGGGGGTAGCCGACTGTATCACCTTCAAAGACGGCGATGCCACCAAAATGAGCCTGCCCACCGACAGCGGCATTATGATTTGCAATCCGCCCTACGGTCAGCGGATGATGGAGCAAAGCAGCGCCCAAAGGCTTTATGGCGCGCTGGGTCGGCACTTAAAATACGCCGACGGCTGGAAGAAGTATATCATCACCTCCGAGCCGGAGTTTGAGCATTATTTCGGCAAGCGGGCGGATAAAAAGAGAAAGCTGTACAATGGCATGATTAAGTGCGATTACTATATGTACCTGAGCGGAGGTAGAAAAAAGTGACCCACTTGTTTATCATCAACCCGGCGGCAGGCAGCTGTGACAGAACCAAAGAATATAAACAGCAGATTCATCGTGTGTGCGACGCCAAGGGGTTACGCTATCGGGTGGAGGTATCCGGCGCCCCGGGAGAGTGCAAAAGGCTTGCCCGTGAGGCTGCCGAGAGCGGGGAACACTACCGGATCTATGCCTGCGGCGGCGACGGCACCTTAAATGAGGTGGTTGCCGGAGCGGCAGGCTATGACAATGTGGAAGTGACGGTATTTTCCGGCGGCAGCGGCAACGACTTTGTAAAGCTGTTCAGCGAGCCAAAGGCGTTTTTCGATTTGAACCGGCTGACGGAATGTGAAACGGCAGAATTCGACCTGATTTCCTGCAACGGCGACTACGCTTTGAACATCTGCTCCGTGGGCCTGGATGCCAGAATCGGAACAGATGTAGCCCGGTATAAGCGCATCCCTCTTTTGCAGGGATTTAGGGCCTATGCGGTGTCCACACTGGTGAATGTAATCAAAGGTATCGGCGAGCATTATGTGGTGGAGGTTGAAGGAGAAACTGTGGATGCCCACCAGACCATGATTTGTGTGTGCAACGGCAGATTTTACGGCGGCGGCTTTAACCCGGTGCCGGAGGCAGACCCTACTGACGGGATGCTGGACATTTTGCTGGTAACCAAGGTTTCCCGGCTGCAGGTGGCTGGGGTGATTGGCAAATACAAAAACGGTCAGTACCGCAAGCTTTCCCATCTGGTTCGCTACATAAAGGCAAAGGAAATCACCATCCGCTGTGACAAGCCTACGCCCATCAATCTTGACGGCGAGCTCCGGGTAGCGCAGGTGGTAAATATGGCGGTTGCTGATAAAAAAATCCGGTTCTTCTACCCCAAGGGACTTACCTTTCAGGCTAAAGAAACGGCAAATGTATGAAATTCGCCTGGCTGCAAAAGCAGCCAGGCGGCTTTTTTATTTTCCCAATTCCTTGTTTCGGCGGTAGGCGGCGGCGATGCAATCGGTAACCGTTTCCCGGAAACTATGACTATCAAGCACCTTTACGCCCTCAATGGTGCTTCCCCCGGGAGAGCAGACCTTATCCCGTAAGGAAAGGGGGTCTTCACCCGTTTCCATGACCATCTGGGCAGCACCGGACAAGGTGGCGGCGGCATACTGAAGAGCCTGCTCCTTGGGCACGCCCCAATTGATACCGCCCTGAGCCAGCGCCTCCAAAAACATATAGGCGTAGGCAGGGCCGCAGCCGGATACGCAGCAGGCAGCGTCCATCCAGCTTTCGTCCACCCGGTCAAGAAGACCGGCAAAGGTCAAATCGTTCAGCGTGTCGGCAAGTACATCTTCCGTTACCAAGTCGTTGCAGCAGTAGAGGATTACACCCTTGCCCACAGCAACCGGGGTGTTGGGCATAATGCGGATGACGGGAATATTTCCGCCTGCCATGGCGTAAATGCTGTTTACCTCCAGACCTGCGGCCATGGAGATAAGCACCGGCTTGTTTTTTTGGAGAATGGGTTGCAGCTGCTCCAACACAGCGGCCATTTGCTGGGGCTTTACGCCCAAAAATATCCGCTGGCAGCCGGCAGCTTCGTCCAAAGAACCGTAGCGAACGCCAAGGGTTTGGGCAAGCTGACGACCCTTGCCGGAGCGGTCTGTCAGCACAATGTCCCTGGTGCTTTGTGACAGCGCCTTGGCGATGGCTCCGCCCATGTTGCCGCAGCCGATAAAGCCGTATTTCATGGCGTTAACCTCCCCGAACATGGCCGTTTCCGGTGATGATATATTTGGTGGTGGTCAGCTCCTCTAAGCCCATGGGGCCCCGGGCGTGGAGCTTCTGGGTGGAGATGCCCATTTCGCAGCCCAAGCCGAATTCGCCGCCGTCAGTAAAGCGGGTGGAGGCGTTGACATACACAGCCGCGCTGTCTACCTGGGAGAGGAAAGCGGCTTTTGCATCCTCATCTTCTGTGACGATGGCTTCGCTGTGGCCGGTGGAATGGGCGGCGATGTGGTCGATGGCTTCCTGGGTGTTTTCCACGCATTTTACCGCCAGAATATAGTCTAAAAATTCGGTGTCGAAATCTGCGGCCCCAGCCTTTTCGCCGGGGATAATGGCCGCGGCGGTATCGTCAAGACGCAGTTTTACAGGAATGAGTCCCTTTTCGCTTCTGGCATCCACCAACTTCGCTTTCACCATGGGCAGGAATGTTTCTGCCACAGCCTTATCCACCAGCAGCACCTCCTCAGCGTTGCATACACTGGGGCGGCTGGTTTTGGCATTTTCCACGATGGAAAGGGCCATGGAAAGGTCGGCGGATTTTTCCACATATACATGGCAGATGCCCGTTCCGGTGGCGATGCAGGGAACGGTGGCGTTTTCCACGCAGGACTGAATCAGTCCTGCGCCGCCCCGGGGAATCAGCAGGTCCACATAGCCCTGGGCGGTCATCAGCGCCTGAGCGCTGGCACGGGAGGTATCAGACACCAGCTGGATGGCATCTTCGGTGATGCCCGCCTTTTTAAGGCCGGAGCGAAGGGCCTGCACAATGGCCTTTGCGCTGCGGTAGGCCTCTTTTCCGCCCCGCAGAATACATACGCTGCCGCTTTTTAAGGTCAATGCGGCGGCGTCACTGGTGACATTGGGCCGGCTTTCGTAAATAATGGCAATCACGCCCATGGGAGAGGCAACCTTTTGGATGCGCAGGCCGTCGGCGCGGGTGGTGTCTTTGAGAATTCTGCCCACCGGGTCGGGGAGGGCAGCCACTTCCCGGATGCCCTGGGCCATGGCGGCGATGCGCTGGGAGGAGAGACGGAGTCTATCCAGCATGACAGAGGAAATGGTGTCCTTTGCGGCGGCCAAATCCTCGCTGTTAGCCTGCAAAATGGCGTCTTCCTGCTCGGTAAGCGCCTCAGCCATACACAAAAGGGCATGATTTTTTTCTTCGGTGGTCAGCTTGGCGACCCAAGGCTTTGCCGCCTTGGCGGCTTTCAACATGGCGTTCATAAGCTTTTCTCCGAAAACAGAGTGCCTACGGATTTTCCGTCGGCAATGTCATACAAATCCTCAGGACGGCTGCCGTTGGTGATAATCATGTCGCAGCCGCACTCCAGGCAGATTTTCGCTGCCTGCAGCTTGGTGGTCATGCCGCCGGTTCCCAGGCTGCTGCCGCTGCCGCCTGCCAGAGCCAAAATGGAGTCGTCGATGCGCTCCACCCGGGGAATCAGCTGGGCGTTGGGGTCTTTTCTGGGGTCGGCGGTGTACAGACCGTTGATATCGGACATCAGCACCAGCAGGTCTGCCTTTACACTTTCGGACACAATGGCTGCAAGGGTATCGTTGTCGCCGATGACGATTTCGTCAATGGCAACGGTGTCGTTTTCGTTGATGATGGGCAGCGCCGACAGCTCCAGCAGCCGGTTGATGGTGTTGCGGAAATTGTCGTGCCGCTTTTCGCTGACCACATCCTCCCGGGTAATGAGCAGCTGGGCCACGGTGTGGTGGAATTCTCCAAACAGCTTATCGTATGTATACATCAGCTCACACTGACCTACCGCGGCAGCGGCCTGCTTGCCGGGGATGTCGGTGGGGCGCTGCTGAAGATTCAGCTTGCCAACGCCCATGCCAATGGCGCCGGAGGAAACCAGAATGATTTCATGTCCGGCGTTTTTGATATCGCTGATGATTTTGCACAGATTTTCCACCCGGCGGATATTCAAATGTCCGCTGGGATGAGCCAGAGTACTGGTGCCGACTTTTACAACGATACGCATAGCAGTGACTCCTTTTTATGTATCAAATTTTTCCGATGCAGCTTTCATCATTTCCCGGATGGGAAGATTGTAGGGGCAGCGGCTTTCGCAATCGCCGCAGCCGATGCACGCCGATGCTTTGACGGAAAGGGTGGCATAACGCTGGCGGCCCCACTCCTCCAAGCCGTACCGGGACAAATATCCCTCAAACAGGAAGACTGCAGGAATGGAAATGCCCACAGAGCAAGGGGCGCAGTAGTTGCAACGGCGGCAGAACTGGGTACCCAGAGTCTTGCGGATGCGCTCCACTTCCTGCAGTTCCTCTTCGGTAAGGGGAGAAGTATTGTTGACGGCAGCCATATTTTCCGCCATTTCCTCCTGGGTTGCCATGCCGGGGATGGTAACGGTAACATGGGGATTGGCGACGGTAAACCGCACAGCCAGTGTGCCGTCTTCCAATGCGCCGCCGGCAAGAGGCTTCATGCAAATAAAGCCGATGTTTTTCTCGGTGCATTTGGCAATCAGTTCTTCGCCCTGGGTTTCCACAATGTTGTAGGGGAACATGATGGTTTCCACCCACTCCAGCTCCAGCGCCTTTTCAAACACCTGCAGGGAATGGGCGGTCAGGCCGATGTGGCCGATTTTGCCCGCTTTCTTGGCTTCCAGCAGCGCTTCCAATGCGCCGCCAGGGGCGATGACGGTCTGCAGGTCCTTTTCCGAGGGGTTGTGAACCTGATAAAGGTCAATGTAATCTGTGCGCAGATTCTGAAGGCTCAGGTCAATATCCTTTGCCATAGCGTCTGCTGTGCGGGCCATGCTCTTGGTGGCGATCACAAAATGCTCCCGGATTCCCTCCAGAGCTTCACCCAGATAGCTTTCACTGACGGTGTAGCCCCGGGCGGTGTCGATATAGTTGATGCCCGCATCCTTCATTTGGAGCATCAAAACCCTTGTTTGGGCGGCGTCCACCCGCTGGATGGGAATGCCGCCAAAGCCCAGACGGGAGATTTTCAAGCCGGTCTTGCCAAGAACTCTGTATTCCATAACCATTCCTCCTGATATTACAGCTGAGAAACCAGCTGGGAAAGGGATTTCCGCTTTTTCTCCCGCACAGTGTCATCCTTGGCGTAGCCTAAGGTAATCACCAGCCGGACATTGTGGGAAAGATTGCAAAGGGAGCGGATTTTGCTGTTATCAAACCACCCCAAAATGCAGCTTCCCAGACCCTGGGCAGCGGCTTCTGCCGTTAGATAAGCGGCGGCGATGCCAATATCGATGGAGCGGTAGTCGTTATCCTTGAGTTTGGCGCCTACGGCGGCGGATTTGACGTAATCTTCTTCGGAAATCACAATCAGCACCGGAGCCTGGGCGGCAAATTTGTTCATGCCCATGCCCATGGTGGCAGCTGCCACAGCCTTGGCGGTTTCGCCCCGGCACACGGTCAGATGATAGGGCTGGCCGTTGCAGGCGGAGGGGGACAGGCGAACGGATTCCAAAATGGCGGAAAGCTTTTCTTCTTCCACCGGCCGGGTTTCATCGTAGGCCCGGCAGGACTGGCGGGTTTGGGCGATTTCTGTAAAGTTCATATTCATACCTTCTCAATGGCCTGCTTCAGATCCGCGATGAGATCCTCTGCGTTTTCCAGACCGCAGCTTAAGCGGATCAGGTCTGCGCCGACACCGGCGGCATCCAGCTCTTCGTCGGTCATCTGCCGGTGGGTGGAGCTGGCGGGGTGCAGGCAGCAGGTGCGGGAGTCAGCCACGTGGGTTTCAATGGAGCCCAGCTGCAGGTACTTCATAAAGGTTTCCGCAGCGGCGCGGCCACCCTTCAGGCCAAAGGAAATAACACCGCAGGAGCCACCCGGCAGGTACTTTTGGGCAAGGGTGTAATACTTGTCGTTTTCCAGACCGCAGTACTTGATCCATGCCACCTTTTCGTGGCTTTCCAGGAACCGGGCGATGGCGGTTGCGTTGGCGCAATGCTGCTTCATGCGGAAAGGAAGACTTTCAAGGCCCAGGTTCAGGTAAAATGCGTTCTGGGGAGATTGGACGCAGCCCAGATCCCGCATCAGCTGGGCGGTGCACTTGGTGATGAAAGCGCCCTCCAGGCCGAAACGCTCTGTGTAGGTAACGCCGTGGTAGCTTTCGTCGGGGGTGCAAAGGCCGGGGAA
The DNA here is from genome assembly GCA_017452605.1 of Oscillospiraceae bacterium. Lineage (GTDB taxonomy): Bacteria > Bacillota > Clostridia > Oscillospirales > Oscillospiraceae > Faecousia. The sequence goes on along the minus strand of JAFTMB010000051.1, from coordinate 20,479 downwards.
CTTGTCGGGATATTTCGTCCAGTCGAATTTGCCGCTGTCAACAATGACGCCGCCCAGGGACGCACCGTGGCCGTCCATATACTTGGTGGTGGAGTGGGTGACAATGTCAGCGCCCCAGGAGATAGGCTTGCAGTTGACGGGGGTGGCAAAGGTGTTGTCCACAATCAGGGGAACGCCGTTAGCGTGGGCCACCTTGGCGAATTTTTCAATGTCCAGCACATTCAGCGCGGGGTTGGCAATGGTTTCGCCGAACACCAGCTTGGTGTTGGGGCGGAAAGCAGCCTGCAGCTCTTCCTCGGTGCAGTCGGGGCTGACGAAGGTGGTTTCAATGCCCATGCGCTTCATGGTGACGCTGAACAGATTGAAGCTGCCGCCGTAAATGGCAGAGCTGGAAATGATATGGTCGCCGCAGGAGGCGATGTTAAACACAGCGAAGAAGGTGGCAGCCTGACCGGAGCCGGTGAGCATAGCGGCAGTGCCGCCCTCGAGAGCCGCGATTTTCCGGGCGACGGCATCGCAGGTGGGGTTGGCAAGGCGGGAATAGAAGTAGCCTTCTGCCTCTAAGTCGAAGAGCTTGCCCATGTCCTCGGAGGTTGCGTATTTAAAGGTAGTACTCTGGTAAATGGGAACCTGACGGGGTTCGCCGTTGCCGGGGGTATAGCCGGCCTGGATGCACAGAGTTTCGTTGTGAAGATTGGAATTCATAGCATTTCACCTCGGAAAAGATTTGTTTTTATTGTACTCTCAGCGGCAGGGTTTGTCAATGAAAAGCGAAGCGCAGGGAAAAAGTGGACATAGATTTTTGCAAACAAAAAAGAGCCCGCAGGCTCTTTTTTATATTTCATAGGTTTTTACCACTTCCGTGGGGCCTTCCAGCTGCAGCCGGGTGACAACGCCCGATGCGCCTTCAACGGTAATTTTCAGGTCGCCGCCCTTGTTTTTCACCGTCAGTTCGCCACCGGGGAGCCTGCCCTGGGCCCACAGAACCACAGCGGTGGAACCCGAACCGGTGCCGCATGCCAGGGTGTAGTCCTCCACGCCCCGTTCAAAGGTCAAGAGGCGGATGGTGGTTTCATCCAGCCAAGTGTACAAGTTGACATTGGCGCCCTTGGGGAAAGCAGGATTGTGGCGCAGAGCCTGAGCCTTTTCCCGCAAAGAATCCGCCATTTCCCAGCGAAGACCCGACACCTCCATAACAGCGTGGGGGATTCCAGGATTGCCCAGCTCCACATAGGACACTGTACCCAGACGGTTCACATCCAGAACGCCGGGCAGGTTCAAAAGCACCCGGTACACATTTTCGCTGATACGTCTGCCCGGCACCAGACCTGCATCGGTCTGCACCACCATGTTTTCTCCGGCGATGCCCCGCTCAAAGGCGTAGCGGCAGATACACCGGGCGCCGTTACCGCACATTTCGCCCCGGGAGCCGTCGGAATTATAAAAATGAAGGCGAAAATCAGCCTCAGCAGAATGGTCAACGGCCATAAAGCCGTCTGCGCCGGTAAGTTTACATAATTCTACGGCCAAAGCGGAGAAATCCAAGTTTTTACCCCGGGCGTCGATGACCATAAAATCATTTCCGGCACCATTCATATAGGTTACTTCCATCATCTGTCCTCCAGAAGCTGGTTCATGTTATAAAGACCCTTGCCCTTGCCCTCCATAAACCGGGCGGCATCCACCGCGCCCTCTGCCAGCATGCCCCGGGTGATGGCCTCGTGGCGAAGCTGCAGGCTTTGGGTGGGGGTGTGGATGTATACTTCGTGGACACCTACCACATTGCCAAGGCGCAGGGAGGAGATGCCGATTTCGTCGTGGGTGCGCTTGCCCTCGCCGGCGCGGCCGCAGTGGGCGGTAGCATGGGGGCGAACTTCTTTGACGGCGTTATACAGCATCCAGGCAGTGCCGCTGGGGGCGTCTACCTTGCGGTTGTGATGGGTTTCCACAATTTCAATGTCGGCATCGGGGAAGAAGCTGGCGGCCTGCTTGGCAAGGCGGCACAGCACAGCGATGCCCAGGCTCATGTTGCCGCTGTAAAACACGGGAATTTCCTCAGCGGCGGCATAAATCAAGGCCTTTTCTTCTTCGGTGTGGCCGGTGGTGCCGATGACGGCGGCGCAGCGCTGCGCCTTGGCGTAGGTTAACACATCGGCGATGGCGCTGTGATGGGAAAAGTCGATGAGAATGTCGCCGTCCACGCTTCCAAGCTCTGCAAAGGTCTTGGGAACGCCGTTTTCGCCGTCAATGCTGACTCTGCCTACAACTTCGCTTCCCAAAATGCCGTCAATCAGCTTGCCCATGGCGCCGTTGGCGCCGCATAAAATGGCTCTCATTACAGTACACCCAGCTTTCTCATTTCCGCGAACATGGCGCTGCGGAAGGGCTCTTCCATGGGGGTCAGGGGCAGGCGGAGATGCTCCTCGCCGTAACCCATGGCAGATACAGCCGCCTTGGCGGGAATGGGGTTAACCTGGCTGAACAAACAGTTAATCAGGGGCAGCAGCTTGCACTGCAGCTGAGCGGCGGCGGCATAATCGCCGGCCATGGCGGAATTGGCCATTTGCGCCGTTAAGGTGGGGGCTACATTGGAAAGCACGCTGATGCAGCCTGCGCCGCCCATGCTCATCATGGCAACGGTGAGGGCATCCTCGCCGGAATATACATCCAGCTTGTCGCCGCAGCGGGCAAAAATGTCCACAACCTGGCTCATGTTGCCGCTGGCTTCCTTGATGGCAACGATTTTTTCATGGTCTGCCAAAGTGGCAACGGTGGAGGGCATCAGATTGCAGCCGGTACGGCCGGGGACGTTGTAAAGGATCACCGGCTTTTCGCTGGCGTCAGCCACAGCGGTAAAGTGGGCGACAAGACCTGCCTGAGTGGCCTTGTTGTAGTAAGGGGTAACAACCAGCACAGCATCCGCGCCGTCGCCGCAGGCGCTGCGGGTGTATTCCAGCACATGGGCGGTGTTGTTGGTGCCGGTGCCGGCAATGACGGGCACGCGGCCGTTGACCCGCTATACGGTAAAGCGGATGACAGCCTTGCGCTCCTGGGGGGAAAGGGTGGCGCTCTCACCGGTGGTGCCTACGGCAACCAAAGCGTGAATGCCGCTTTCCAGCTGAAAATCAATCAAACGGGCCAGCGCGTCATAGTCAACGCCGGTGGTGGTCATGGGAGTAACAAGCGCGGTGGCGATACCCTTAAAAATTGTGTTCTTCATATTGATTGCTCCTTTTTATCTGTTTAAGTCCGAAAGCGGCAAAAATAGTCGTAAAGTGGGGTCAGCTGCTGCAGCATGGTTTTTACCCTATCAGCCAGCTCCGGGCCGAAGGTTTCCTCGCTGAAGCTTTCGCTGCGGATGCAGCTGATTTGGCCTTTCCAGGCGAAATAGGGCTGCAAAGCGGGGTTGTCCGTCGGTTTGGGCCGTTTGTAAAGGTCGGCGATGACGGGGATACCCACGGCTTTTTCTGTATTTTTTATCAGTTTTAAAAATTCATCAGGCTTTTGGGAAATGGCCTGCCGGAACTCTGCCAGAGCGGCGGTAGAGGGATGGTAGAAGAAAAAGCCGTAGGAAATGCCGTCGGGGGTGATTTCAAAAAACAGGCAGGGATTTTCCGCCCACCACTCCACATCCTGGCGGATGCAAATCCACAGGCTTTCCTTGTATGGCAGGGGATGGTGCATCCGGGCGTCCCGGTAGATGCGGCTGACCTTCAAAAGGGTGCCGGATTTATCCAGGAAAGGCTCAAAAATATGCTTTCCCAGCGCCTTGGTAGGCTCGTAAAGATACTGCACATAATCCGGCTTGTGAGCCATAAACCATTCCCGGTTATTATTCATGCGAATTCCCCACAAGAAATCCACAGTTTGGGGACTGTAACCTGTAAAGATAGAAATCTTCCTTTCTGTATGCGGAATCAAAAGAGGGAAGAGAAATGGTAATCCTCTCACGCCTATATCATATCCCTTTTTGCTGCGTTTTGCAATATAAAGATTGAAAAAAAGTGGGGGAAAGCGACAAACAGTTCAGGCTTGATTTTATTGTATACATGCTGTATAATATACAAAATTATGTAAACGGAGGAAAAACGCCATGAAAACAGCGGAGAATACGGCTATGGAGCAGGCGCAAAAAGCGATGGAGCAGATTCGCACCGTCGTCGTCGGCAAGGACACTGTGCTGATGTGGGTTCTGGCAACCATTCTGGCAGGCGGTCACATTTTGTTGGAGGACATTCCCGGCGTGGGCAAGACCACCATGGCGGTGGCGTTTTCCAAGGCGCTGGGTCTTCAGTATGGCCGGGTGCAGTTTACTCCGGATGTGCTTCCTTCTGACATCACCGGTTACAGTGTGCCCGATAGCGCAACCGGGGAAATGGTTTACCGCCCCGGCGCGGTGGTGTGCAATCTGTTTTTGGCAGATGAATTGAATCGCGCTACTTCCCGAACCCAGTCTGCCCTTTTGGAGGCTATGGAGGAAAATCAGGTGACGGTGGATGGCGTTGCCCATCTGCTGCCCCGTCCCTTTACGGTGATTGCCACCCAGAACCCCACCGGTGCGGCCGGCACCCAGCTGCTGCCCGACAGCCAGATGGACCGCTTCACCATTTGCTTAAGCCTGGGCTATCCCAGCGTGGCAGATGAAAAGAAAATGCTGCTAAGCCGTCAGGGAAAGAACCCCATGGACGCGTTAACCCCCTGCTTTACTGCCCAGCAGCTAGTCGCGCTGCAGAAAACCGTGGCGGATACATACATCAGCGAGGATGTAGTGGAATACATCGTCCGCTTGATTGACGGCACCCGGCGTCACAAGCAGATTCTTCGGGGCGCAAGTCCCCGGGCGACGCTGTCGGTAATGGCGGTGTCCAAGGCGGTGGCCCAGCTGCGGGGTCGGGATTATGTGACACCCAACGATGTGCAGGAAGTGTTTTTGAAAATCATTCCCCACCGCCTGCTGGTGACAGAGGCGTTCCAGGATAAAGACCGCAGGCCCCTGCTTCAGGAAATTCTGCGTCAGGTCAAGGCCCCCGCCATCCGTTAATGCCATGGCAAAAAGATGGGTGTGTTATTTGGCTGCGCTTTTGGGATGCCTTGCATTCTTCGCAGCCTATCAGGGCTGGCTTGCATGGGTGATTTTGCAGGCGGTTTTGTGGCTGCCTGGGCTTTCCCTGCTGGTGAGTCTTCCGGCTATGCTCAGCTGCCGCTTCGGCAGCAACTGCGGCAGGATTCTCAGTCAGGGTGAGCAGTGGCAGATTGAAATCACCAGCAAAAGCTGGTGGCCGCTGCCGCCGTGTAAGTTTACGCTGGAGGCGGAAAAGGTCTTAACCGGGGAGGCATGGCAGCTCTCTCCCGGCGACCGCTTTCCCACAGACCACGCAGGCTACTATCTCTGCCGCTTTCACAAGTGCAGAGTGTATGATTATCTGGGCTTTTTTGGGATACGGTGTATTCGTGGGGAGCAAACCGGGGTGCTGGTTCGCCCTGCGCCCGTTCCCATGGAAATCTCTCGCTCTTTGCAAAATCGTGTCAGCTGTGCCTGGCGGCCCAAGCCCGGCGGCGGATTTGGAGAAAACCACGAGCTGCGGCTGTACCGTCCGGGAGACGGCATGAATCAGGTACACTGGAAGCTGACCGCCAAGGTGGGAAAGCTAATGGTGCGCCAGAGCATGGAGCCTGCAATGGGCGAAACGGTGCTGTCTTTGGATGTCACGGGAGATGATACCCAGCTGGACAGAAAATTCGGCAGGCTGCTGTTTTTGGGGCAGTACCTGTTGCATCGGGAAATTGCCTTTTCTATCCACGCCCTTACCGGCGAGGGGGTATTTACTGCCCAGGTTTTTGACCAGGATTCCTTGCTGCAGCAGATTGATAAGCTGCTTGCCATGCCTGCGGCCCGGGAAGGGTCTCTGGCGGATAAGGATTTTGGCCGGGGCTGGCGCTGCCATATAGGAGGTGAGCCGGATGAAGCGTGATTGGTTCATCGCCTGGCTGCAGGCGAGCCTTCTTGCCTTTGCCGTAGCCCTTTCCGGTGTTGGCTGTATCGTTACCGCCTTTCCCTTTGCCGAAGGCAGCCTTACGCCGGCTGTCTGGCTTACGATTTTGCTATGGACATCGGTGTGCGGACTGCTGTTTGGCATCCGTCACGGCGGAAAGATTTTTTTGGGTATTTCCCTTGCTGTGGCTGTTTACGCCGGGATAGACGGCGAGATTATCAATCAAGGCAAGGCATTTTTGTACCACATTACCAGCTATTACGACAGCGCTTACGGCTGGGGCGCATGGTTTGCAGAGGAGGCGCTTTTTGAGCTGCCCCTGACATGGATCTGGGCGGCGATCGGCTGTCTGGTGTCCAGCTGCGTGTGCTATGTTGTCCGACGGAAAAAGTGGAGCGTTTTTGCGGTGGCGGCAGGTGTGCTGCCTTTGACGGCTTGCTGCGTGGTCACCGACACGGTTCCGGCGGCGGGGTATCTGTTTGTGCTGATGTGCGCCCTTGCATTGCTGGTGTTTACCCAGGGCGCCCGCCGCAGGACACAAAAAGACGGAAACCGGATGGTTGCGTTGATGCTCATTCCGGTGCTGCTGGCAGGCTGGCTGCTGTTTTCCTATGCAACGCCTGCTGCCTTTGAAGAGGAGATAGAAAGACTGCGGCAGATTTTCCCCCTGGAAATGCTTCAGGGCAAGCCGGGAGAATCGGATAATCAGGGCATCGTGAATTCCACAATAGCCAATCGGGTGGATTTAAGCCAAATCGGCGCGCCGGAGAATCTCCATCAGCCGGTTATGGATGTGCTGGCAAGCGTTACCGACACCATTTACCTGCGGGGTCAGGCCTTTGACAGCTATGACGGCACAGGCTGGTTTTTAGGCGATGCCAGCAATAAGGATGACCTTTTCTGGCCCCACGCAGGCATCATGCCCAAGGCTACGGTGGAAATTACCACCCGGACCCCGGAAAGCATTTTGTACGCGCCCTTTTATACCGGAAATGTGGGCATGACCCAGAAAAACGGCGTTCCTGCCCGACAGATCAATGAAGACGGCGCGGTGCATTACCGGTTTTCCCTTTATAAGCCGGTGCCCGGTATTCGGTTGCTTTCCAACGGAAATATCAGCCAATCGGGCTATTATCTGACCCTGCCGTTAGAAACCCAGACAAAGGCCTGGCAGATTGTAAACGAAAACCTGCTTTTAGGCCCGGCCATGTCCAATACGGCGGCAAATATTCAAAACTATGTGAGGTCCCTTGCTTCCTATGACCTGAACGCCCCTGCTATGCCCGCGGGACAGGAGGATTTTGCCCTTTGGTTCTTGCAGGAGGGGGATAGAGGCTACTGCGTCCACTTCGCCTCGGCGGCGGTGGTGCTGCTTAGGGCAGCGGGAATTCCCGCCCGGTATGTTACCGGATATGTGGTGGATACCACGGAGGATGTCCGGCGGACGGTCACCCGGCAAAACGCCCATGCCTGGGTGGAATATCTGGACGAGGACCGCTGCTGGAAGCTGCTGGAGGTAACCCCCGGGTTTGAAAATACCCAGCAGGATGACCCGTTTACCCAACTCACGGAGGCAACGGAGCCTACCCAGGAAACCACCCAGCCTACCCAATCCACTCAGGAAACCACCCAACCGACTCAGACGCAGGCAACAAACACCACACCCACGGAGCCTACCGACATTCAGCAGGACACCAGAGATTTAACAGCGCTTTGGAATGTACTGAACGCTGTGGTTGCGATTTTCCTGGCTTTCTGCATTTTTGTGCTTCCTTACTTTGTAAGAAGATCTCTTCGCAGAAAGAAAATGTACTTTGCAGAGCCCAATCGGCAGGCGGCTGCCCGGTGGCAATACATTCTCCTTCTTGCAAGGCGGCTGCGCCTGAAAGTACCCCTGAAAATCAAGGAATTGGCAGAAAAGGCTGCTTTCAGCCAGTATGAGATTTCGCCGGAAGAGCTGAAAATCATGGATACATTCATTGAAAAAGCCCACAGAAAGCTGAGAAAGGAAACTGTTTTCCGAAGAATCTGGCTGAAGCTGATATATGCCCTTGGATAACAATATCCCCCAAGTTTCCGTGATGTTCTTAACGGAGAATTGGTAGGTGGTTTGTAACCGGAAGGTGTAAAAACCTTCCGGTTATTACTTTTTATAAAATGTTTACAGCGGGCTGTGAGCGGGCTTCAAAGGAAGGGTTGCCTTCCTGTTCGGGGGGCGGAAGGCGCAGCGCATTTGGATTCGCCTTTCAAGCGGCGCCGTTTGTGTCTTGGCGTTGGGGTAGAGCTTTGCCGCTTCTTCCTCGCCGCTGTGCGCTGCCATCATCCTCAAAGGCACCGCCGGAGCGGTGCCTTTGAGGATGATATCTTAAGCTTTCCAAACGGCTTTGATAATATTGCCAAGCTTAGGAGAGGTGCCGTACATAAGAACGCCTACGCGGTAAATCTTGGCAGAAAGAATTCCTATTCCAAACGTGGACGCAACCAAAATACCGATGGAAATTACAATCTCGTACCAAGGCACAGTGCTCATAGCAATTCTTGTGAACATAGCCATCGGTGATGTGAAGGGAATGTACGAGCAAATCTGCATCAGTAGGTTATCCACACTTCCGCTGCTCATTGAGAACATAACCACCATAAAACCAATAACGAACAGGAACGTTACAGGCTGAACGGCTGTGTTGATGTCTTCCAGTTTGGAAACCGTGGAGGAAATCGCGCCGTAGAGGAAAGCATAAATGAGGAAGCCAAGCAGGAAGAACACGAGCATATATACAAACAGGTCAGGCGGAATATTAAAGATCGAGTCAATGATACTGTTATCTCCCCAATAGGACTTGTTCACATTGTAGAACACAAGCGCCGAGCCAAAGATGGAAACAAGCTGAACAAGACCCGCAATACAAGCCGCCAAAACCTTGCCGAACATCATATTGATGGGCTTGGCGCTGGTGATTAGCAGTTCCATAGCGCGAGAGCTTTTTTCGGTAGCAACGCTCATCGCTACCATCTGACCGTAAAGGAGAATAACCATATACAGAGCAAAGATCATAATGTAGGTATAGAAGAAGTTTTGCATCTGGTCTTTGCCGAGGCTTTCCACTTCGCCGTCAATCTGAATGCTCATAACACCAGCAGCGTCTTCAGCGGACATACCGCCATTAATCATAGCATTCATTTGATAGATCTGCTGCAGAACACCGGTGGCAATATCGGGGTTCATATCATACATCGAAAGATTATCAACGTAATAGGTAAATGAGGTTGCTCCCGTCATAACAAAAGCGCACTCTACATCACCGGAGGTAATTCTGTCCTTGATCACGCTGATTTCTGCATCTGTGATCTGCACGTCATAATCGGTAAAGGATGCGGCAAACGTTTCTTTTACCATATCCGCTTGCGTAGGATCGTCTGCCTTTACGAGCATAACGGAGAGATCAGAGGTCGTATCCGAAGGAACATCCGATTCAAACAAAGCTGTGATGCGAGGAAAGAACATAATGACAGCAATGAGCGCCATTAAAAAGATAGTTACACCGACAAACGCTTTGTTTTTAGCGTAATTCTTAAGTTCAAATTTCAGTATTTTCCCAAACTGCTTCATCGTTTACTCCTCCTTTGCAGCATCGCCTGCGTATTCTACGAAAATGTCGTTGAGGGAGGGTTCAAAAATCTTTACCTCGTCAATATCGTAGTTTTCCACAAGGCGAGTCATTGTAGCTTTCTTTTCAGCCGGATCAGCCAGGGAAATCATTAGATCGCCGCTGTCCATAACGGCGCAGGAAGAGCCAAAATCAGCCATGATTACATCAGGAGTTTCTGTGCGGACAACCAAACGGTCACGGGGATAGTCGCGCTTGATGTCGTGAAGGTCTCCGTGCAGAGCAACAACACCATTGTTAAGAATGGCAATGCTGTCGCAAAATTCTTCTATATAGCTCATCTGATGGCTGGAGAACAGAACAATTTTACCCTTTGTGATCTGTTCCTTGACCACATCCTTTAAGAGCATCGCATTTACAGGGTCCAGACCGGAGAACGGCTCGTCCAGAATAACAATATCGGGATCGTGGGCAAGAGCTGTAATAAGCTGAATTTTCTGCTGATTACCCTTGGAGAGAGTATCGAGTCGTTTGTTACGGTATTCCATCATACCGAGACGACCAAGCCAATAATCAATGGATTGCACCGCTGCTTTACGGCTCATGCCTTTCAGTTCCGCAAAATAAGTGAGCTGATCGATGATGATCTTCTTCGGATACAATCCTCTTTCTTCGGGCAGATAGCCGATGCCGATCTTGTTGTAATCAATGGGCTGACCGTCGATCAACACTTCACCGCTGTTTGCAGGAAACACATCCATTAAAATACGGATAGATGTGGTCTTGCCGGCGCCGTTTCTGCCAAGCAGACCGAAGGCTTTGCCACCTTCAGCTTTGAATGAAACTCCGGTGAGAACTTTCTTTTCACCAAAGGATTTTTCTATGTTTTTCAGTTCCAATATCATTTTCGCATTACTCCCGTATGGTTATTTTATGTTTTGCAATCTCCATTCAATTGCTTTCATAAACTTCATTTGTTTTTTTGTCAGCATATCCTGGATGACTGCCCCGCGATTTTTCCCAATCAGCCCCGCATAAACTCTATCGCGCAATGGAAGGCCGTGAGGAAGTCCAACAATGGCGCTTTCGATTCCAAGCAGATGTGCCACAAGCGCATCCGCTTCTTTATTTTGTTACTATTAGATATGTTTGGCGAATTGCATTATAACACAGCTTCAATGGATAATAAAGAAGTTTTTGAAAAGTTGCGATACTTATTGATCTAAGCATAAAAAATACGGTATAGCCGATTCGACGATACTGTATATTCTGCTATCGTGCTCGGTTTTCGCATTTTTCCGTTAAGGATATCACGCTTTTTTTCGGAGGATATTTTTTTGCCTTTCGGAGAAAATAGGGGAAAGGGAGGGATTGGGCATGAAAGAGGATGAAAAAAAGCCAATTACCTGGGAAATTGCCGACCCCAAGCCGCCGGTGATTCACTCCGGCCGTCTGGAAAATCAAAAGCAGAACCAAACGCCTAAAGGATAAAAAGCGCCCGCCTTTTGCAAGGCGGGCGTAAGCTATGTTATTCTTCCCAGTTGTGCCAAATGTTCTGCACGTCGTCATCATCTTCCATGATGTCGATGAGCTTTTCCATCAGCTTAATGTGCTCTTCGCTTTCCAGCTTCTGATAGTTCTGGGGAACCATTTCGATCTGGGCAGAGGCGAAGGTGTACTTCTTGGCGGTCATGGCGTCGGCTACGGCGTTGAAATCATCGGGCTGGGTGTAGATGGTGAAGCAATCTTCCTCTGCCTCAAAATCGTCTGCGCCGCAATCCATGGCGTCCATCATAACGGTGTCTTCATCGTAGTCGCCGTCTTCATTGTCGATGACCAGCACGCCCTTCTTATCGAAAGACCAGCTGACACAGCCGGAAGCGCCCAGATTGCCGCCGAACTTGTCGAAGTGGTGGCGCATGGAGCCTGCGGTACGGTTGCGGTTGTCGGTCATGGTCTCTACGATAACGGCAACGCCGCCGGGGCCGTAGCCTTCGTAGGTGATGGATTCATAGCTGTCGCCGCCGCCTGCGCCTGCAGCCTTCTCAAGACAACGCTTAATGTTGTCGTTGGGCATGTTGGCAGCTTTGGCCTTGGTGATAACGGTAGCCAGACGGGAGTTGTTGGCAGGATCGGTGATGCCGCCGCCCTCCTTAACTGCAACGATCAGTTCCTTGGCGATTTTGGTAAAAGCGGCAGCACGCTTGGCGTCCTGAGCGCCCTTGGTTTTTTGAATGTTATGCCATTTGGAATGTCCGGACATAATGATCTTCCTTCCTTGTGATAAATAAACTCAAGCTATTTTAGCAGAATTATGGGGAAAAATCAATAGAATTTCATGCAATCGGCGTGTTTTTTGGAAACGATTACCTGAATCTCCGGGAATGCCGCCTGCAATTTTTCCGCCAGAACCGGAATCACCGGGTTTTCCGTGTAGAAGTGACCTGCGTCAATCAGGTTAAGATGCAAATCCTGAGCATCCCAAAACTGATTGTAGCGGATGTCGCTGGTAACGAAGGTGTCGCAGCCTGCTGCCAGGGCGTCCGTCATGGAGCTTGCGCAGGAGCCGCCGCCGACAGCCACCTTGCGCACGGGTTTGTTTCCCGATACATAGCGGAGGGCGGGAGCGCCGAGAGAAGCTTTCACATGGCCCAGGAAATCATCCAAAGAGGTTTCCTCCACAAAGCCTGCGCGCAGCAGGTTTTCGCTGCCGATGGTTTCCACATTCTGAAGACCCAGCGCGCTTGCCAGAACATCGTTGACGCCGCCGGGAGCGCAGTCTAAATTGGTGTGGGCGTTGATGGCACTGATGCCGTGGCGGCACAGCAGCTGGATGCTGCGGCCTATGGAAGTGTCATCGGTCACCGTCTTGGGGGCGGTGAAAATCAGAGGATGGTGGGTTAGAACCAGCTGAGCGCCCAGCTGGGCAGCCTCTTTGCACACATGCTCAAAGGGGTCGAGAGCCACTAAAATCTTATCCACCGGGGCGTTCCGGCTGCCGCACAGCAGACCTACATTGTCCCAGTCCATTTTCAGCTCCCGGGGAGCAAGGGTTTCAATAAAATCCAGAATGTTTTGAATGGTAGTCATGATGCTTCCTCCTTAAATGGACAGCTGACGCAGCTGCGCAAGTGCGGTCTGCTGCTCGGGTTCGGGGTGTTTTCCCTCGCCCTCGGTGGCAAGAGATAAAAGGCGAATCATGTTTTGGCGGTATTCTTCCAGCTCCTCGCACCCGCTTTCCAAGAGGGCGGGGGATACGTACCACTGCCCGGGTGTTAGCACCTGCCCGGGGGCGTAGCCGATGTCCATGGCGGTGTATAAAAATTTTCCGTCCCGCGCAAGTCGTTCCCTGTAAATCCGCCAGCCGTTTTCAGAAAGATAGCGGCGCAGCAGGTGGGTTTTGCTTTGGCACTGCAAAACCACTCGGTAACGAGCATCCTTCAGCCAGGGCGCGGCGTCCAAAATGGATACCATGGTATCCCCGCCTACGCCGGCGCAAACCAGAGTGTCAAAATCCCGGGGCAGGGACTGCACGCCGTCGGAAAGATAAAACTCCATTTTGTCCTCTACGCCGTATTTTTGGGCATTGCGCTTGGCAGACAAAAGGGGCATTTGCTTAATGTCCGCTGCGATAGCGGAGCGGGCGATACCCTCAAGAATTAAGTAAATGGAAAGGTAGCCGTGGTCGCAGCCAACATCGGCAATCCGGCTGCCGGGCGCAACAAAATTGCAGCACATTTTCAGGCGGGGAGAAAGGGAGATTTTCATGTACAATCCTCCAAAAGGAAAGTGCCACCCCAGTTATTACGGGATGGCACAGCCGTTTTAGTTACCCTGCTTTTCAGCCTGGTCTGCCTCGTAAGCTTCCAGGAAGCGGTTGAGCTGAGCCAGGAAAGCATCGCACTCAATGCCGTGAACCATGCAGGCTTCCTCTACGGTCTCACCCCGGGAAGAGGGGCAGCCCAGGCAGTGCATGCCGATGGCAAAGAATAAAGGTGCGGCCTGGGGTGCAATATCCAGAACATCACCAATGATGGTATCTTTTTCAATTTTAACAGCCATAATCATGACCTCCTATCTTTTTCTTGGGATATTATAACCCCTATATAAGAAAAAAACAAGAGGGAAATATTTGCGCGCGGGCAGTTAAATCGACAGGATTTTTCAAATTCTCCCCTTTACAAATGAAAAAAACCTTGCTATAATAGCAAGGCTTTCAAGCGATGCACCGGTGGCTCAATGGATAGAGCATCGGATTCCGGTTCCGAGGGTTGGGGGTTCGAGTCCCTTCCGGTGTACCAAAACATTCAAACCCGAACCTTTTGCCGATTGGCGAAACGTTCGGGTTTGTTGTTTTCTTAAATGATATGATGTAGTCTTTGTTTGTGGTCGTACAGAGTTGCCCTCTGTACGACCACTTCTTCGTTTCAAAGGATTTCTTGCATTAAGGAGATTTGAAATGAAGACTACAAAATCAAGAATCATTTTCTTTGCCATCGCAATTACATATAACCTATTGTTGGGTTTGTACCTTAAGGACTTTCTCGTTCTATCACAAACCTTGACCGCATTCTACTTGCTGTCGGTGTTGCCCGCATTCTTTCTGCTGACAGAGACACGTACAAGAGCTATGAGGACAATCGTACATATCGTCCTGATGCTCGATATTCTTACGAACTTGGTCTATTTTATATGCTGCCGTAGATTGCTCCCGGTTATGACGATGCTTTTGCTCGTCACCGAACTGATGTATTACATTACCGGTACGGTTAGGACAGGCAAGGATGGTTTGGTGACGAAAATCTATGTTTTGGTAATCGCAGGCCTCATTTTGCTCATGGGGATTACCGCATACAATTTCGTCTGTAAACCGGAGACCCCTTATCTCGCCAACGGTGGAGCACCCCTATGGGACACGCAGACGGAAGAACTTGCTGACGAAATTTGTGCAGACAGTGATACCGATGCAGAAAAGGTGCAGGCGATCTACAGCTGGATGATAACGAACTTGGAATATGACTACGACTACCAAACCCTACTCCAATACTTTAACGTTCGCCGAACATTAAGTACCCGCAAGGGCGTTTGCTATGATTTTGCCAATCTGTTTGCCGCACTCTGCCGTAGTCAAAGCATTCCTTGTTATGTTGTAGACGGGATACCCTATAATCGTGCAACGGAAAACCATACCTGGAACCGTGTTTATTATGACGGTTGCTGGTGGGATGTGGACGTAACAAATGACATCACAAGCACAGCCAACGGAAAAAGTCTTTACGGCTTCCGTGAACTAACAAGTGCCCATACTTCCGACAAGGATTATTACATAACGAAAATCTATTGAAGAGAATATGCTAAAAGGCCGGTGACTATTGGGGTCACCGGCCTTGCTTAATATATAGCTTACTTCTTTGTTAAACCCTTTACAAGATTGGCGATACTTTCGAGTTGTTGGTCATCCAACTTTTTAAGGTCGTTAATGATGCCATTAAGCTTAGTTGGATTTTTGGTATCGAGATCAAAGAACTCACTTACCGAAACACCTAAGTAATCGCAGATATAGAAAACACCCATCAAGGAGGGCAACGACTTTCCTGACTCAATGTTGTTTATATAGCCGGGGTTCTGACCGATAGCCAAACTCATTTCCCGTGCAGATACATTTTTCTTATTACGCAGTTGTGCTAACCGCAGAGCAAAATCCTTTTCGTCCATAATCTCACCGCCTTTGTAATATTGTAACCCACATAGGTGGCAAAACTATTGGTTGTGAGGCTGTAAAGATATTGCAATATTGGTTTATATATGATACAATTAAGAAAATGCAGGAAATAAACCTACAAACGATTCTAAATGACCGCTATACACACGCATGATGAGATAGCTGAGTCATTGGAATAGCCCACCGGACGAAAACGGTTCGGTGGGCATTTTAGCAAGGAGAGGCGTATGAGGATTTATTCTGTGGCGTTTTTTGGTCACCGGTACGTGGACAATATCATAAAGGTAGAAAACCTCCTGGAAGAACAGATACGGAAACTTATCGACGAGAATGAATATGTGGATTTTTTGGTTGGGAGAAATGGGGACTTTGATCAATGTGTCTCTTCCTCTGTGCTTCGCGTACGAAAAAATCATAGGGACGATAACAGTGCTCTTGTTTTGGTGCTGCCCTATCCTACGGCAGAGTATCTTAATAACGATAATTACTTTCACGATTATTATACCGACGTAGAGATTTCGCGCGCCGCATCCGTGGCGCATCCCAAATCCGCTATCCAAATTCGCAATCGTGAAATGGTTGACCGTGCTGACCTTATTATCTGCTACATTGAACACGAAAATGGCGGTGCCTGGCAGACGGTAGATTATGCAATTAAGCAAGGAAAGACCGTAATCAACCTTGCAGACAAAATAGATACATAGGAGTGTTTCGATATGACAGAAAGTACAAAGAGAATTATAGAAATCATTGCAGCCGAAAACGGCATATCCCCCGAAGAAGTGGAACACGAAATGATGGAGGCCATTCGCGCAGGTATGGCTTCCCCTGATCCTCGCGCCCAGGCATTATGGAAACAAATCTGTCCTGACGGCAAAGAGCCGGACTTGGATACCTTTCTCACGTTTATGGCAAACCGTGTGGATATGATGATGGATAAGCAGCATTCAAAGAAGAAAGGTAAGAATACTATTTGCTCATAGTGTTGGCTTTGTGTGAATTTATTACAGCAAACATAGAACAATATCAGTTACAGTTGGTTCTCGCATAGCAACCGGCGGTGAGATCATTTGAGTCTCACCGCCGGTTTTTCATATTCTCACAATACTTTTCTTGCTTTCCAGAAGCGGTATTCCGTCCACAATTCCAAGCCCAAAGGCATCAGACAGAACACTGCATAGCCTGCATAGAACAGGTAGGACATAGCAGTAATCGGGTTCATAACAATCCGTGGATCGTAGAGGATATCTGTTTGCTTCAGCATGACCGCCATAAAAATCACAGTCAAGCAGGCAAAGTTACCCACCACATAAGCCCGGTCCCGGTTGTCAAAACGATAAATGGAAAAAGCCTTTCTGCCCCGCAGGGAGCTGCCCCGGCTGCGCATAGATTCTGAAACAAGGGTCAGGGAATCGATCGTCCAGGTTATCAACATAGAAAGAATGCGAATACTGTTACGCAACCGCTGAAAGACATTGCCTTGATTGGCACCTCTGCCAATGCCCCGCAGAGCGGTATTGATCTTCTTGGCTTCCTTCTTAATTCTCGGCACCATCCGTAAAATAATTGCCAGAAACAGAGAAAGACGGGGGCTGGCTTTGCCAAAAAGGTACACTACTTTGTCTGTGGTAAACACAGAGTATACACAGGAAAACCAAATCAGCACGCCTGCAATCACAAGACCTAAAACGAAACCGTACACAAGGCTTTCCAGTGTCATATTGTTGCCAATCATATTCTGCTGCAGCACCGTAACGCCAAAATGATTGTAGCTGCTGTAGTACAGAGCAAATGCAGCTACCAATGGCAGAAGCACAGCATTAAACACAACTGCTTTCCAGCCATTCCGCTTGATGCTGTATATAAAAGCACACACAAAAGATATCAGCAGAAAGATGGGATGCTGAAATACGATCATCCCGGCAATCACGGTGGCAAAATAGATGAAATTCACCGCCGGATGGCATTTTTCAAAGCCCATTTTCGCCCTCCATCATGCCGTACTTAACCTTGATCCGGTCCAGCTTGTCAAGTAACGGTCTGCCAAACAGCAGCATAACCAGTACGGTGCAGATTCCTTGGCTGAGATTCACGGGGAAACCAGAAACAAACGCCGCAATAATAGAATTCCAGTTGATGACGCTCACCATCAGGAAAATGTGAGAGCAATCCAGAAGCGGTCCAACCCAGAGGATTGTTGCCAAAAGGCCAAATACTGCCATGACAAAAGGCTTTTGGGGGAGTCTGCCTTTGGCAAAGCAGAAGCCTGCCAGCATACCACCGGCACCATAGGCCATCATCTGCCATGGTGTGTAGGCGCCTTGGCCGTAGAAAAAGTTACTGGCGAAAGCAGAAATAGCACCTACCATAAAACCTGCTTCCGGGCCGAAAGCGATACCACTAAGCATAATGATTGCGAAAATAGCCTTAAAATTGGGAATTGGAATCGCTGCACGACCTGCAATGGCAATGGCGCACATCACCGCGATGACCACCAGCTCTCTTGCTTGGGGGCGTCTGCCCTCAAAAGCCATAAAGAATGGAATCATCAGTTCGATAATAATACCAGTACCGGTGATGTAGTACCCCCTGCCAGGCAGCTTGCTGCCAAAAAACAGGGTGACAGGAATCAGCAGAAAGAATACAATCAAAGTCGCGATGTTTGATTTTTTCATACCTCTGCCCCCACATTCTGCCGGCACAGCTCAACCACATCTTCCGCAGTGACTGCCATAGAAAACACATGGCGGCTCATACGGTTAGCGGCGGTGGTGTAGAAGCTGTTGTTTCCGAAGAAACGACGGGGTGTATCGGTTGTCAGCATCTGCCCGTCAAAGAACATGGATACCATATCCGCGTACTTGGCGCAAAACTCCACATCGTGAGAAACCATAACGATGGTGATTCCCTGCTCTTTAAGTTTACATAAAATCTTCGCCAGTTTTTCCTTAAAGAAGCTGTCAATGCCCTTGGTGGGCTCATCCAGCAGAAGAAGTTTGGGACTTGTCAGAAGAACCTTTGCCAAAGCGGCACGCTGTTGTTCACCACCGGAGAGGTCATAGGGATGGCTGCCCAGCAGACTCTCAATTTCGCAAACTTCGGCGATCTCCGCAATTATCTTTTCGTCCTTGGTCATCTCTGCAAGATCTTCCCGGACTGTTTTCTTGACGAACAGGCTCTTGGGGTCTTGGGGCAGCATAGCAAGGCAGCCACCAAATAATTCTGCAGATTTGTATTTTTCAACAGGCTTGCCAAACACTCTCACCTTACCCCGGTAGGGCTTACAGATACCGCAGACGGCCTTTAATGTAGTAGACTTACCTGCACCATTGCCACCCACGATAGCATACAGAGTGCCTGTGGGAACCTCTGCGGACACACCCCGGAGCACATCCGGGCTGTCCTTTTCGTACCGGAACCACAGTTCTTTCAAAGACAGGGCAGGTTTCTCGATTTCATCATCCAGTTCCTCCGCAGGCAGAGTGGATATCGTAGGTTCAGGATAGGTTTTACTGAGCCAGGTTCTGCCCTCGCGAACAGTCAGAGGGCAATCACCGCTGCCTTCTGCGCCGTAGAACACCCGGACAGGGGTAGGCATAGCCGCAAACATATCATTCTTCTGCTCATACAAAAGCTTACCTATATTTCGGGGGGTATCATTTGCAATGACCTTACCGCCATCCATCACGATGGCCCGGTCAGCATAGGGGAAAATGTCTTCCAAGCGATGCTCGGTAATAATGACGGTTGTACCCAATTCAATGTTGATTTTCCGGACAGTGTTCAAAAAGTCCGATGCCGCAATGGGGTCCAGCTGACTGGTGGGTTCGTCCAAAATCAGCACTTCCGGCTGCATAGCCATAATAGAAGCCAGATTCAGCAGTTGTTTCTGACCGCCGGAAAGATTGGCTACATCCCGATGGAACCAATCCTGAATACCAAAATAGCAAGCCATTTCCGCAACACGGGCACGCATGGTTTTCTGGTCGCAACCCAAGGATTCCAGGCCGAAGGCTAATTCGTGCCAAACCTTGTCAGTGACAATTTGGTCATCGGGATTTTGCATCACATAGCCGATTTTGGCAGACTGATCCCGCTGGCTGACTTTCTCGATAGGTGTTCCATTGAACAGTATCTCACCGCTGCGCTTGCCGTGAGGAGCAAGGACGGATTTCAGCTGCCGCAGCAAGGTCGTTTTGCCGCTGCCGGACTTACCGCACAAAACAATGTACTCACCCTTTTCAATGGACAGGTTTACCCCGTCCAGAGACTTTTTACCCTTGCCCGTGGGGTAAGCAAAATTTAAATCTTTGATCTGGAAATGTGCCATTGGATGGCCTCCTTTATATGTAATGCAGTGGGGATCAGCAGATAACCGGTATAGGCTGCAAGTCCCCAAGAAACAGGTGCGATGTCAATAGCAGGAACAAAGGTTGCGGCAAACTGGCCAAAGAAGGCTGCAGCAATGGTAACTCCAAGCAACACCAGCATAACAACCAGTAAAATCCAGTCTGTTCCGGTCATGCGGTAAATCATAAAGCTGGATCTTTTTGCCGTACCGTAGCCACGGGCACGCATAGAGTCGCCGGTAACAACGCTGCCCTCCAATGCCCAGGATGTCAAAGCACCTAATACGGTGCCGCCATCCTGGAGCTTTTCTTTTGTGGTGGCGTTTTCACTGATACCCTTGCCGATAGACTTTCTGGCCCCAATGATCTGTTGTGTTTTCCGAATAAAGTTTGGAACCATCCGGAACACCATCACCAAAAGCAGCGAAACAGACGGGATCAGATTGCCGAACAGGCTGGAAAATTTGTCACTGGTCAGCACCTTGTTATAGCAGCCGAACCAGAGCATCATAATAACAAACATGCTGGCAAGGGCTGCACCGTAAAAGAGCGCTTCCAGGGTTTAAGGTCTGCTTCCAAAGTGAAACAACGGTGTTGCACCCAAGGTATTAAACAGCGGATTGATGGCAGTCAAAATCATAAACACAGGCAGCAGACCCAGTATGGTCTTCCAGCCTTTTTTGCCGTTTAGGAGTAGATAGTAGACCGCTCCAGTGACGATTCCGGCAAGCAAGTAAGCCGGGTGCTGGATCACCACCGACATTCCGATGGTTCCCACAAAGAAGAGGAAGTTCACCAGCGGGTGGCATT
>JAFTMB010000050.1 GCA_017452605.1 Oscillospiraceae bacterium | reverse complement strand
GGGTCTTGACCCTCCCTCAACGTATCGATCAGCGGACTGTAAGATCACCGCAGAAATCTTGAAATTTCGAAGAAATGAGCATCTCACAATCTCTCAGGTTTAGGGAGGGTCAAGGCCCTCCCCTACAGTAGGTGTGCGTTGAATCCCAACTTATCCGTCCGCAAAAAACCAGCGGCCCATTTGGGTCGCTGGTTCTGCTTTTTCAATAGGAATCAGATATTGATGCCAGCCTTATCCAGGATAGCGGGCACATTCTTCTCCGCGCCGATGGCCATGATATGTACGCCGTCACACAGATGCTCGTCCTTGATCTTGGCAACCATTTCGGTAGCCATCTCAATGCCCAGCTGTGCAGGCAGTCCCTTGACGCCCTTGGCCTTGCCTTCCTCGGCAGCGGCGGCCAAACGGTCGATCATGCTCTGAGGCACGTCGATGCCGGGAACATTCTCATTCATGTACTTGGCCATGCCGGCAGACTTCAGGGGGATGATGCCCGCCATGATGTGGGTCTTGATGCCGTACATATCCACCAGTTCCATGAACTTCTTGAAGGTATCCAGGTCAAAAATGCCCTGGGTCTGGACATACATAGCGCCAGCTTCTACCTTCTGGCGCAGCTTGTTCAGCTGCAGGAAGATGGGATCATAAACCGGAGTGACAGATGCGCCCTTGTAGAACTTGGGAGCGCCGCCAGCCAGTTCATTGCCGCCGCAGTCGCAGCCGGTGGCTTCCATTTTGCTCAGCATCTTCAGGATGCCGACGGAATCCAGATCGTAAACAGGCTTGCTGTCCTTGCAGTCGCCCACCACGGGGTGGTCGCCGGTGAGCGCCAGCATGGTATCGATGCCGAAGGAGGCAGCGCTCAGCACATCGCCCATGATCGCCATACGGTTGCGGTCACGGCCGGTGATCTGCAGGATGGGCTCAACGCCGGCCTGCTTCAGCTTAATGCACAGACCCAGGCCGGTGGCCTTCAGGCTGGCAGACTGCATATCGGTAACGTTTACACCGTGAACCTTGCCCTTAAGCAGCTCAGCGGCTTCCATCTGCTCGGTAAAATCATAACCTTTGGGAGGCGCCATTTCGGCGGTTACGCCAAACTTACCGGATTCCAGTGCGTCTTTCAACATACTCATTATTTCTTCCCCCTCAAGCTAATGGTTCTGGGATAGGCGAAGTCGCCGTGACCCTTGTCCGGGCGGGTTTGGGTCAGCTTATCCAGCTGGCCGGTGGCCTCCAGACGGTTGTAAATCTTAATCCATGCGCAATCGTTTTCGGGATTGACTTCGCACTTGCCGTTCTTCTGGCCGCCGCAGGGGCCGTTGACCAGGCTCTTGGCGCACTGGGTGATGGGGCAGACAGCGCCGGTTTGACCCAGCACGCACTCACCGCAGAAGCGGCAGGCCTCTTCCCATACGCCAAAGCGAACAGCTTCGCCTAAGTACATGGTGTTGTTGGAGGGGTAGACGGGGGTGTTGGGAGCGTTTTTCGCTACGCACTGCACGCCGTCGCCGCAGGACATACAAATCACGCAATCGGGATTTGCAGCGTTGATGGGCTTCATCTTGGCCTTGACGCCGAGGTTCATGCAGCAGTAGTCAGCGATGGTGGTGGCAACGACCTTCTTGCCGGCCTGCTCCAGGATAGCGGACAGCTCCTGAATCTGGGGCTCGCCGCCGGTCTGGCAGGCGGTGGCGCAGCTGTTGCAGCCGACGATAGCCACGGTTTTGGCATCGCCCACCATTGCCATGATTTCTTCAACGGGTTTCTTCTGAGTGATAATCATGTAAAGTATCTCCTTCCATGTTTTCCTTGGGGTAAATTGGTTATAGTCTAAGGGTCATTATATCGCAAGAAATAAAAATAATCAACTAATTGGCGCAAATTTTGAGAAAATATCCAAAATATTCCCGCCAGGGTCAATTGCCTATTGCCATGTGGCTGTGGAAAATGGTACAATGAAGAAAATTTGGAGGGGGTGGCAGAGGTGAAGAAGCAGAAACGGCAGCTGCAATGGCTGCGGCTGGATAACGCCGCGAAAATTTATCCTGCTGCCCGGCGGGAAAAGTGGAGCAATGTGTTCCGCCTTTCTGCCACGCTCACCGAGCAGGTGGATAAGGCTGCGCTGGAAAAGGCGCTGACAATCACCGTGTCCCGGTTTCCTTCCATCGCTGCCCGGCTGCGAAAGGGCATTTTCTGGTACTATTTGCAGCAGCTTGACCGTCCGCCTGAAATCCGCGAGGAATACAGCTACCCGCTGACCAGAATGAGCCGCCGGGAGGTTCGCAAATGCGCCCTGCGGGTGATCGTGTATGAAAACAGAATCGCCGTGGAGCTGTTCCATTCCCTGACCGACGGCACCGGCGCTATGATTTTCCTGAAAACCTTGCTTGCAGAGTATGTGCAGCAGAAATACGGCGTTACCGTGCCCAACGAAAAAGGGGTCTTGGACCGACGGGAGAAGCCAAAGAAAGAGGAGCTGGAAGACAGCTTTTTGAAATACGCGGGCAACTTGAACCTAAGCCGGCGCTCCCGGGATGCATGGAAAATCACCGGCACCCCGGAAACCGGAGAATTCCTCCACCTGAGCTGCTTTTCCATGCCTGCAGACCAGCTGCTGCAGCAAGCCCACAGCCGGGGCGTCAGCCTGACAGTGTTTTTAACCTCTCTGCTGATGCTGGCGGCCCAAAATCTGCAAGCGAAGCGGCTGCCCTTTGTGTGGATGAGGAAGCCTATCAAAATTCAGGTGCCCATTAACCTCAGGCGGATGTTTCCCAGCAATACCTTGCGCAATTTCGCCCTCTACGCTACCCCGGAAATTCTGCCCAGGCTGGGAGAATACTCTCTGGACGAAATCTGCCAGGTGGTGCATCACTGCATGGGCATTGAAAATACACCCAAATTCATGAGCATGATGATTGCCGCCAATGTCAGCAGCGAAAAAATGCTGGCGGTGCGGCTGATGCCCCTGTTTATCAAAAACGCCATTATGAAAGCGGCCTTTTATTTTGTAGGCGAGCGCAAGTCCTGCCTGAGTCTTTCCAACCTTGGCGCTGTGGAAGTGCCGGAGGAGCTGGCAAAGTATATAAAGCGGATGGATTTTATTCTGGGAACCCAGTCCACCGCCCCGTATAACTGCGGCGTTTTGTCTTGGAACGGAAGGCTGTATATCAACTTTATCCGCAATATTCAGGAGCCTGTTCTGGAGCAGGAGTTTTACCGGGTGCTCCGGGAGCTGGACATCCCGGTGCTGGTGGAAAGCAACCTGCCTGCGCAAAAAGGAGAATGATATGTATTGTATTAAATGCGGCGTAGAGCTGCCGGACACAGAAAAGCAATGCCCGCTGTGCCACACCCAGCTGATTTTGCCGCCGGATTATGAAGCTAAGGAGCAAACGCCCTTGTACCCGCCGGGGAAGTATCCCGACAGAGAAAAGCGGCGGCTGGTGGCCCAGGGGATTATTCTGGCAGCCTTTTTGATGCCTATGCTCATCGTGCTGATTTTAGACTATCAGGCGGGGGGCGGGGTTACCTGGTCCGGCTTTGTCATCGGCGCGCTGATGGTTAGCTATGTGATGATTGGCCTGCCTACCTGGTTCCGCCGTCCAAATCCTGTGATTTTTGTCCCTTGCAGTTTTGTGGCGATTGGTGTATACTTGCTTTATATTGATTTGGCAATCCATGGAAATTGGTTTTTAAGCTTTGCGTTTCCCGTAACGGGAGGCGTTGGCCTGATTGTCACAGCCGTTGTTACTCTGCTCAAATATGTGGGCAAGGGGAAGATGTTCATCTTCGGCGGCGGCGCTGTGGCGCTGGGAGGATTTTTGCTGCTGGTGGAGTACCTGATGGCGATTACCTTCCCCAACATCGGCATGATTTGGTGGTCGCTGTACCCTATGGTGGTGCTGGTGCTGCTGGGCGGCGTGCTGATTTTCCTGGGAATTTGCGCCCCTGCAAGAGAAGTCCTGGAAAGAAAAACCTTTTTTTAAAAAAATAAACGCCCCTGAAGGGGCAGATAGGAGTAAGATTATGATCTCATCTAACTTGTCCAATGTTCGTTCTGACATCCGCGGCGAAATTTACTACAAGGCGCTGGAGTTGGAGAAAAACGGCGAAAAGATCCTGAAGCTGAACACAGGTAACCCTGCAGCTTTTGGTTTCAAGATGCCCCAATCCATCAAAAATGCCATTGTGGATAATTTCGACAAGTCTCTGGGTTACTGCGACCTGAAGGGTATGCCCGCTGCCCGGCAGGCGATTTATAATTATCACCTGGAAAACGGCATCAAGGCCATCAGCCCTGACGATGTGTTTATCACCAACGGCGTCAGCGAAGCTGCCTACATGGCCATCACCGCCATCTGCGGCCCCGGCGATGAGGTTCTGGTTCCCACTCCCTGCTACTCTCTTTGGGTTAACATGATTCGTATGTGCGGCGGCGAGGCTGTCTTCTATGATTGCCGGGAGGACAACGAATGGCAGCCCGATGTTCAGTGCATCGAGGCTTCCATCACCCCCAAGACCAAGGCAATTCTGCTCATCAACCCCAACAACCCCACCGGCGCTGTGTACACCAAGGAGGTTGTTCAGAGCATTTATGACATCGCCCGCAAGCACAACCTGATTATCCTCTCCGACGAGATTTATGACCGTCTGGTTTATCCCGAAGCCACCCACATTCCCACCGGCTCTCTGGGTGACGATGTGCTGGTCATGACCTTCAACGGCCTGAGTAAGTCCCACTGCGTCTGCGGTCTGCGCTGCGGCTGGATTATGGTCAGCGGCCCTGCCGACAAGAAGCAGACTCTGGTCACCGCTCTTGTAACCATCGCATCTGTGCGTCTGTGCTCCAACGCCGCCATGCAGCTGGCCATTCCCGCTGCTCTGGCAGACACCGAGTACACCAAGGAAATGCTTTCTCCCACCGGCCGTCTGTATCTGCAGCGGAAGGTTGCCATTGAGGAGATGAACAAGATTCCCGGCCTGGAGGTTATGCCCAACAAGGCTGCTCTGTACATGTTCCCCAAGATCGACACCGCGGCTCTCGGCTTTAAGACCGATAAGGAATTTGCCTATGATCTGCTGCTGAAGAAGAAGATTCTCATCGTTCCCGGCAGCGGCTTCTACGCAAAGGATCAGAACCACTTCCGTATCGTCTGCCTGCCTGCCCCCGAGCAGATGGGCGAGGCCATCCGCGCCATCGGCGATTACCTCCAGGGTAAATAACAAGCACCAAAAAAGCACCCCAAATGGGGTGCTTTTTTTGGTGCCGCTATCCTGTTGCGGTGCCCGGCAGTGCCTGCGCCTGACGAAGCAGGCTTGGCCCTTGCCGACCGGCTTGTGGTACCCAAAATTTCCTGCTCGCTATCGCTTGCGAAATTTTGACCACTGCGCATGCTTATTGCTCGCTTCATCTGCCACTGGCAGCGCTCCCCTCGCTCCCCAGAATCTCACCTGCGGTTCGATTCCGACGAAACAACATTAAAAAACGGGACACCCCGATGGGGTGTCCCGTTTTTTGGTGCCGCTGAGCAATCCAAATTCGAACCAGTATTCTTTTTAACTGCTATCTTTGCATCGGTCAATGTAATGGTGCGTGTGCCGTCTTTAAAATTGAAAGTCAACAGCAATTTATCGTCGTGGACAAACACCGCATTGACAAAGGTATCAATCAGCATTTGTCGGTGGCTTTCCTTTGTTACATCGAGCTTGCGGAAGCGGTGCAGCCAAAACCGCATAAAGTCCTCGGGGATTTTCGGCTTCTCCAGCTTTTCTTCCTCTATACGGATTTGGATTTCTTTTTCCTGTGCTTCCAGCTTTGCCAACTCTGCCTGTAGTGCATTTGAGTGCATACCTTTCATAACAGCAGCAACAATATTAGCAATAGAGGTCTGAATTTCCTTCAGTTGCTTCTCGTACAACGGTAAATCGGTGTTTTCTTCGTCTTGCAACCGCATGAGCATGGACACGATTGCTTCTATAGCATCATCGTCCATCAGCATTGCCATTGTTTCCTTTACCACTAAATCTTCTATCCATTCCTTTTTAACGGATTTCTTCTTGCAATCGTTCAGCTTCTTCTTGACGGCGTGACATTTATAATAGCGGTGTATGCTTCCGTTTCGGCTCTTGCCGCTTTCGCCGTTCATAGATGTTCCACAATGACCGCAGAAGATTTTAGTAGTCAGTAGATAATCCTCCTCTGCCTTGGCTCTTGCAGGAGCTTTTTTGTTTTTCTCCAATTTTTCCTGTACTCGTTGGAACAAGTCAAACGGCACAATGGCAGGTATGCCACCTGGAACAACTGTCTCACGGAACGAATACTCACCAATATAGCGGCGATTACTCAGCATATGCTGAACAGCGGCCCACGAGACGGGTCTGCCCTTTGTGTTGGTAACCCCTTTTTCCTTGAAATAGCTTTCTATGTCGGCTATTGTTTTGCCCTCGTCATATTGCTTAAAGGCTTCTACAACATAGGGGGCGGTCAGCTCGTTAATCTGCAAGTGTTGTTCCTCGTCCACCACATAGCCAACGGGAAGCGTGCCGCCGTTCCAAAGGCATTTGCTGGCATTTACGGTCAAGCCTCGGACAACCTTTTCCGAAAGGTCAGCAGAGTAATACTCTGCCATGCCCTCAAGGACGGATTCCAAAATAACGCCCTCTGCACCATTGAAAATGACCTCGGTAGCAGATATAACCTTAACACCATTCTTTTTTAACTGGTTCTTGTATCGTGCGCTGTCATAGCGGTTACGGGCAAAGCGGTCAAGCTTCCACACAATCACAAGACCAAACTGCTTTCGCTTGCTGTCATTGACCATCTTTTGAAAATCGGGGCGGTTGTCTGTTGTGCCAGAAATTGCCCTGTCGATGTAAGTACCAATAACAGTATAACCGTTCCGTTCTGCGAATGCGGTACACTCCCGAATCTGACCCTCAATGGATTCCTCTCGCTGACTATTGGAGGAGTATCTTGCATAAATAACTGCTTTCAAATTTCCCATAATAATCTCCTTTGTTTTTCTATGATGACGATATCATAGTAGGAAACTTTAGTCAACCGGGGGCGCATTTCAAAAATATAAAAAGATTTTTATGTATGGGGAAAAGCACCCCCCGTGACAGAAAAAGAGTGTTCCGAAGTATGGAACACTCTTTTTAACTATTCAACAAATTGAAGTTTGTCGCTCCGTCAAACTGAACGTTTCTTGTGCATCTTAACTCAACAATATCCTTAAATAGCCTTAATAGAACTCAGTTAGTTTTCTGTCAAGTTCTCTTATCTCTTCATTAGAAGAAATTTCGCCTAACAAAGCAATTTTTTCAATTTCCTCTCTATCTATTCGCAATTTCTCAATTTGCTCCAAATATTCTTCGTCTAATGATACCCCAAATATTGCACCATACTCCTCACGTACCACATTGCTGAAATAGTCCGGTTGCATTTCAAAGTGGGCAAGACCTAACCATTCAGGAATACAATCAATCCCCAGCTCCTCTTTAGCCTCTCGTACCATTGCCTCACGCATGGTTTCCCTCTCCTCTGGACATCCTCCAAATATTTCCCAGCCTTTTCGCCAATGATTGAATCCCATAAGATAATCTTTGCCTATCTTTACAACAAGCAGGCAGACCGTTATAGGCGAAAATTGCAAAGCCGCATCCTCTTCAGCGATTTTTATAAGCTCTAATAATTTATTTCCAGACTGGTCTATTGCTAACATATATGTCTCCTTTCACAACTACAAATTCAAGTTTTGCGAACTGTTTAGTTTTGCTTGCTAGCGTAATCATACCACATATATCAGCAAAAGGGAATAGTTTCGCAAAACTATTAAAACAGGAAGCCGGATCCTTTCGTCTCGGCTTCCTGCCTTTTGCTTTATGGGGTGGATTTTGCTCCGTTTTCGTTCGTCTTCTATTTTATTTTTGAAACCAAAAATAAAATTGGGGGGTGCAGGGGGAACACCCTGCCACACACTAAGGGTTACCTTAGTCTAGTGTGTTAGACTTTGCTCGGGGTGGCGACACCCTCACAAAGGCGTTGAGCCGCTGGCATGACCGCAAGGGAGTATCAGCAGGGAGACGATTTTGCGAGGGTCAACGAGACCGTCAAGCAAGCAGCACGACCGCTGAAGGAGTGCTACTTGCTTGGTGGTTGAGCGACAAGACACACAGCGCAAAGGCTGACGCACGCCCCCAAAACTAAGGGAGTGTTACTATGTCTTATTGTATTATGCGAGTAGAAAAGAGAAAACGCAAAGCTCTGTATGGTCTGCAAATCGAAGCAAATCGTACCTTTGCCGACCACGCCAAAGGGCGGGATTTTGCCGCTAGTGATATTCAATGGGCGCTGACCGATTTCAACATTTTCCTAGTCAAATCCAAGAACTGGGGCAAGGCGGTAACGGCTGCACTAAAGGACGCAGATGTGCAAGAGCGCAAGAATAGCGTTGTCCTCTTGGATGGCTTTTACGGCGCTTCCAGTGATTGGTTTGTCGATAAGTCGATGGACGAAATCGTAGACTACTTCAGGGATTGCCTTGCGTTCCACGAACGCACATACGGCAAGGTACTGAACGCAGTAATTCATGTGGACGAAAAAACCGTGCATATGTCTTGCTGTTCAATACCTCTGTTAGAGGATGAGAACGGCCGCAGCCGCTTGAGTGCCAAAGACATTATGGGCGGCCGTGACGATTATCGCCGCCGCCAAGATGAATTTTATGAACAAGTCGGCAAGCCAAGAGGAATGGAGCGTGGCGAAGTCCCTGACCCAGCACATACCCGTGAGCACTTGACAGTGCAGGCTTATAAAAATCAGCAGTTGGAGCTGGAAAACCAAGAGCTTCGTGAGAAAAGCAAAGAACTGCAACAACAGTGCAAGGTCTTGTTGACCCAAAACCAACAGTTACAGGACATAAACCAAGCGCTGGAATCGCAGGTTCAAGAACCATTCCTCCATTATTGTATGATGGAATTTATCCGTAACGCAAAGGTTAGGGGCGAACGGGGAGAAATCAAACTGGTGGTTGATGGCTTCCAAACCTATATGGCTCGTAATATGGAGCAGCTTCGTGCAAAGTGGGAACAGCAATTACTGCCGAATTTCTACCAACCACAAGAGGAAGAACGATTCCGTGAACGTGAGTATGATTACGAACTGGACGAAATCGAGAGAGGGTGAGGCTTAGTCCTCTCCCTCTTTTTCACTTAATCGATCACCGGGTGCAATCGATTAAGTGAATGCACCCCCACACGGGGGTGCTACTATCATTGATTCCTTTTCCCTTTAATGCTTCTTTATCATAATGCTTCTATATCAATATGTCTTACTGTAGTTATTGCTTTATATCCCTGTATCTATAGGGGGGAGCTTCGTCGGGTCACAGAACGCCTCAGCTCCCCCCTTTAGTCTTTGTTGGTTTTGTTGCTTGCTTTGTTTCTATTGTTGAGTTGAAGTCTGCCGCAGAAAGAAGCCTAACCAACGCAACCGCAGATTAAAGCAATCACCAATCGAGCATCCACGCCGCGAGCGAGGACACGGAAAAGGAACACGGCTTCTTTTGGGCAGACTTCTCCTGTAGAACGAAAAGAAGCCGCCCAAAATACAGAACGAAACGAGCAAAACTACGCCGCTTCACTGAGGTAATCCATGAGGTATCCGTATTCATTAACTGTCCGACTGTTTCCTCAATGGGTTGCCCCATTGAATCCGCTGCACTTTCTACACGCGCCAAGCCACACTATTTTCCACGTGCGTAACCTTTCGGTTTGTCTGTGCCTCTCCTGCGCTCTCCATACATGAGCACGGTGGCAATGCCTCTCGCCTGGGATAATTTTAACCAATGTACCGACATTCTGTCGGGTTAGGCTTAATGAGGTCTTCTTCCAGCTTTAACCCCTTACCAACGCAACAGCAGACAGTTGGGATGCCGCTGCGCCAAGCACACTCTCTGAAGTGGCTGTGCTTCACCATCGTATTTTATACTGGTATCGTCATCCAGTGGACAGGCGGCAGCTTAATGTATGCGCTACCGCAAGCTCTCCCATTTCACCAAAGGGCAGGTGCAATCGTTTGGTGCGATTGCTCACTTGACAAAGGTGAAAGTAATATAGATGACCAAAAACGGGCATTTTGAGAATTATTTTGTCTGCCCGTCTGCTTAGTGGAATTGAGCTATAATGATGATGTAGACAGTCGCAAAATGGCTTTTTTGTACTCTCGGAAATATTTTTCAAAAAATATTATGTAAACCTGCCGTTCTTTCGAATTTCTCCTATAACAAAGATGTGTCCCCCAAGTGGGCACAGAGAAATTCAAAGAAAGGACGTATTAAAATGTACGAAAATCACACCATTAAGAGAGTAGAAAGAACAATTTGCACCGAGTTTTTGAACAAGCACCACTATCTGTCGCAGCAAGGCTATTCCTATCGAAGCGGCTTTAACTATGGCTTGTTCAACGAGGAGGACAGGCTGATTGGAGTAGCCGTTTTCCATACTGTATCGGCATGGGAAACTGTTAAAGGCTGCTTCGGCTTGGAGAACAAGGAACAGGCGGGCTTTTGGGAGCTTGGGCGGTTTGCCCTTGACAGTGAGCACCACGGCAGAAATATGGCTTCGTGGTTTCTCTCTCGCTGTATCAAGCAGCTTCGCAAGGACACCGAGGTGCGAGCCTTGATTTCCTATGCAGATTCCGAAATTCACAACGGCGGTCTGTATGCCGCTGTCAATTTCAAGTATTATGGTCTAACCGCTCCCAAAAAGGATTTTTGGGTTAAGCAGGACGATGATACATACAAGAAGCAATCCAGAGGCGGTACAAGGGGAATTGATGGCGAGTGGAGACCTCGCAGCCGTAAACATCGGTATTTGATGACCTTTGACAAGACCTTGCATACAAAGTGGATTCAGCAGCCTTATCCGTGGACAGCCGCCCCGATGGGCGGCACGCCTTAACAGGAAGGAGTGGCTGCTATGGGTAGAAAGAAGAAGCTGATTAACAATACAGACATTCCTCAGTATGCCATTGAGAGATTTGCCCGTTGCGTGTTCGATGATATTCGGGCAGCATATGAGGATGAAGAAATCCAAAAGGAGTTTGCCGAGTGGCAAGCGGAGCAGGCCTCAAAGAAGGCTGTGTTAAAACTGCATAAGACAACGAGAGCTGCCAACACGGCAGCTCTCGTTGTTTATTTCGGTTTCTTCTTTCCTCTCGGTCCTCGTGGCTTGGATTCGGGGCGTATCTTCCAACCATTGGCGAAATAGGTTTGGTCGTATCTCGTGAAATAAACAATAAATCCGAACCCATCCCCAACGGGGAATAACTGGTTCGGATTATATTGCTTTGGTGCCGCTAACCGGAATCGAACCGGTACGCTTTTTACGGCGAGGGATTTTAAGTCCCTTGTGTCTACCTGTTCCACCATAGCGGCATCAGGAACATGGGTATGGTATCATATTTTACCTTTGCCGTCAAGTCACAGCTGGTCCAAATTCAGCCGGAAGGCATCCAGACAGTTGTCCATAAACCAGCGCAGCTCGGGAAGGTCGGATGCCTCCAAAGCCTCCAGAACGGTCTGGGAAGCGGAATCAAATTCCGTGTTGCCCGCCTTCTGTTCGTCGATGCACTTGATGTAGGCAGAGAGCTTGTCGGCGGCCTTGACGATGGGGTTGACATCTTCGTCAGACTCCAAAATCAGCGGCTCATAGCTTTGACGCAACTGCGGGGGCAGCATGCTCAAAAGCCGGTTGCCTGCAATATGCTCCACCTGCTTGTAGGCGTGCTTGATGTCGGAATTGTAGTATTTGATGGGGGTGGGCAGGTCGCCGGTAAGGGTTTCGGTGGCATCGTGAAACAGAGCCGCCACGGCGCACCGGTCCGGGTCCGGGCCTTTCAGCTTCAGAATATCCCGGCGAATCAGCGCCAGAGCGTGAGCCAGCACCGCAACCTGATGGCTGTGCTCCTGAATATTTTCAGAAAAGCTGTTTCGCATCAGACCCCAACGGGTGATGTATCTCATTCTGCCCAAAAGGGCGTAAACTTCATTCATGGGTTTCTCCTATAAGTGCAGTTAACATTGTGGGAAGGTCTTGCGGCGCCTGGCAGAAGTGGCAGCCGCCGGCGGCGGTGAGCACATCCATATCCCGAAAGCCCCAGGTTACGCTCAGGCAGGGGACGCCGGTGTTTTGGGCGGTAAGTACATCCACCTCGCTGTCGCCTACATACACGCATTTCTCCACGCCGATTTCCTTCATGGCGGCGTAAAGCATATCCGGGGCGGGCTTTCTTGTGCAGCCGGGGCGCTCGCCCAGGGCAAACACGCCGGGGAAATACTGGGCGCACAGCGCTTTCGTCGCGCCGTCGGGCTTGTTGGATACAATGGCGATGGGGTAGGTTTCAGATATTTGGGTCAGCGCCTCCAAAACGCCGGGGTAGGGCCGGGTTTTGATTTGGCAGTGGTCTTTGTAGTAAGCTTGGAACACGGCAAGGGTGCTGTCAATTTGCTCCTCGGTGGGATTTTCCGGCAGAGAGCGGGTAATGAGGTTGCGGGCGCCGTTTCCCACAAAGGTGCGGATTTCCTTAAGAGAGCGGGTAGGGTAGCCGCACTGGGTAAGGGCGTAGTTTACGCCGTCGCGCAAATCCTCCAGGGTGTTAAGCAATGTGCCGTCCAGGTCAAATAAAATACCGGTTTTCACAGTTACAGCCCCCAATTCTTTTTTACCCGAATGTCATCTCCCAGAAACGCCAGGCGCAGGAAATTGCCCCGCAGACGGGAGGCGATTTGGGGATTATAGCGCTCTGCCAAATCCTCGGTGTTGAGGTTGGTGGAGATGATGGTGGCTTTGCCGGAAAGAATCCGGTCGTTAATCAGGGTGTAAAGGGCGGAGGTGACGAACTGGCTGGGCATTTCTGTGCCCAGATCGTCCACAATCAAAAGATCACAGGCGGTGTACTTGCCAACCTCCCGGCGCTGGTCATCGCTGCCGCCGAATTTTGCCCGCTCCAGGGCGGCAAACAGGTGGCCTGCGGTTTCATAAACCACACTGTAGCCGCTGTCGGCCACGGTTCTTGCGATGCAGGCGGACAAAAAGGTTTTTCCCAGACCGGTGTCGCCGGAAAACAGCAGATTGCCGGACTTGGCGGAGAAATTCTGGGCGTATTTTCTGCACACCTGGAAGGTGCGCTCCATGACGGCGCGGATATTGACGCCCAAATCGGGGTCAATCCGGTCGGGGTAGAAATCTAAGCGGAACTGGCTGAAGCTTTCCTGACCGCCGCTGAGCACCGTCAGCTCCTTTTTCTGCTCCTGACGGCACAGTTCCTGCAGGCACTGGCACATGGAAGTGCCGATGTAGCCTTCTCCGCCGCAGCGGGGACAGATAGGGCCGTCGTCCAAAAAGCCCTCTTCAAAATGCTGGGCAGCCAGCCGGGCCCGCTCCTCCTGCAAGGAAAGGTTGGCCTGTTTTGCCTGCTCCATGGCCTCGACCACATTGCCGCCGGGGGTAAAGGCGATCCGGGTGGCCTCCAGCATGGTTTGCTGCAGCTGCCGGTCAATCTGGCGGATGCGGGGCACTTTTTCGTAAGCAAGGGCAAGATGCTGGCGGTTTTCCAGTTCTCTGTCCAGCTTTTCCTGGGCAAGCCGGGCCTTAGCCCGCTTGATGACTTCTGCGCTGTAACCCATGCTTATACCTCCTGCAACATTCTGGCGATGGCCGCCTGCTCTTCTGCATCCAGCTGGCGGTTCTTTGCCGCACCCTTGGCGGCCTTGCGGTCGCCGGATTGCACCTGCCGGGCGGTTTTCAGCCCTTCCTCATGCCAGCTGGTCAAAATTTTATCCATGTAAGGCCAGCGCATGCCGCCGGTGTTGACGCAGGTGCGCTCGTAGGCCATGGTGATAACTTCGTTGGGAAAACCCATTTCCAGCCACTTTGTGGCATACTTTTCCTCTGCCGGGGTCAGATTTCGTCCCCGAATCTGCAAAAGCTCCATAAGCTTACCCAGCCGGGAATTGCGGGCATTTTGCTTTTGTATGTAGGCGATGGCGTCTTCCAGGGTGTCGATGCCGTCCTCTGTCCAGCGGTAGGCCTCTTTTTCGATGGCGCTCAGGCTGGGAATGCGCAGGCCGCCCCGCTGACGGGCCCGTTCCTTGCAGTAGGAAATCAGCAAGGAAATCACTTCTCCCGGCAGACCCAGATAGCGCTGGAAGCCCAGCAGGATTTTCAGCTCCTCGGTGTTTAAGGTTCTGCCCAGCAGACGCTGAATTTCCCCATACACCAGTCGGAAAGAGGTGTCAGTATTCATGGCGCCCAGAACATCGGCTTCGGAGTAGTTGGGACGCTCCCCGGAAAGGAAAGTCCGCTTCTGCTCCTCCGGCCACAGACCCAGCTGACGCAAGGTGGCGGCGGCGCTCTCGTAACGACTTGCTGTCAGGCGCAAATCAGCCTGGGCGGACTCCGGCAAATTGCCGCTGCGGACATATAAGTAGAGCAGCGCACAGTCGCCACTGGCGTTTGCCAGCAGCTTGTGAAGCTCCGGTGTATCTATGGTGATGGGTTGAAGGTTCATAGTCCGCTCCTTGCTTTTTCGTCAATCAAAGTCATTATATCACAGCTTTTTCCCCTTCTCAACGGTATTTGACCCATGAATTTTCCACAAATAAATTCAGATTTTTTGGCAGGACACAGTATCTTGTGGTTCAGCGCTTCCCTTACCCCTATAAAGAAGAAAAAGGATGCAGCCAAAAGTAAGCTGCATCCTTATATGTTGGCGCTTAGTAGTTTTCTGCGTGGACTTCGAAATAAGCCTGGGGATGGTTGCAGGTGGGGCAAACCTCGGGGGCCTTGGTGCCAACCACGATATGACCGCAGTTGCGGCATTCCCAAACCTTAACCTCGCTCTTTTCAAAGACAGCGGCGGTTTCCACATTCTTCAGCAGGGCGCGGTAGCGCTCCTCGTGATGCTTTTCAACAGCCGCCACCAGACGGAACTTTCTTGCCAGCTCATGGAAGCCTTCCTCATCGGCGGTCTTGGCGAAGCCTTCGTACATATCGGTCCACTCGTAGTTTTCGCCATCAGCGGCGGCAGCCAGGTTTTCGGCGGTGGAGCCGATGCCCTGCAGCTCCTTGAACCAGAGCTTGGCGTGTTCTTTCTCGTTGTCAGCGGTTTTGGCAAACAGAGCGCTGATTTGCTCAAAGCCTTCCTTTTTAGCCTTGGATGCGAAGTAGTTATACTTGTTGCGAGCCTGAGATTCTCCGGCAAAGGCCTCCCACAGGTTCTTTTCAGTCTGGGTGCCTGCGTATTTGTTAGCCATAATCTTTCTCCTCCGTAATCGTGTGTAAAATTCCGGCGAAGCCGTGTCTTAATCATACCACAGCTTCCTGCAACTTGCAATAGGAATTTCCCTTGCAAAATATGCAAAACCGTGATATGCTATCAGGAGAAAGGTGAAAGGAGGGAAAAAGCGTGGCGCTGCAGGAATCCGGTGAGATGTACTTAGAAACGATTTTGATCCTGTCGGAAAAACAAGGACAGGTCAGGTCTATTGACATCAGCGAGCATATGGGTTACTCTAAGCCCAGTGTTTCCCGGGCAGTGGGACTCTTAAAGGCCGGAAATTACATCACCATGGAAGATGACGGTCACATCGTCCTGACGGAAGAAGGCAGAGCCGTTGCCCAGAAGATTTTGTCCCGGCATACGCTTTTGACACAGTTCCTCCAAAGCATCGGCGTGGATGCCGACACAGCCTCGGCAGATGCCTGCAAAATGGAGCATGTGATTTCCGACGAAACCTTTTCCGCTATCAAAAACCATATCGAGGGATATGGAAGTAATAAAAACACCGAGGAGGCAAAGCAATGACTCTCAGCGAAAAGAAGCAGCTTCAGCTTACCGCCTGCAAGGTTCGTATGGGCATTATCGAATCTACTTATAATGCCAAGTGCGGACATCCCGGCGGCAGTCTGTCTGCAACCGAAATGTTTACCTATCTGTACTTTAAGGAAATGAACATCGACCCCAAAAACCCCAAGTGGGCAGACCGTGACAGATTTGTTCTGTCCAAGGGTCACACCGCTCCCGGCCTGTACGCCACTTTGGCTAACCGGGGCTTCTTCCCCGTGGAAGACCTGAAGACTCTGCGCCGTATCGACAGCTACCTGCAGGGCCACCCCAACATGAATATGGTTCCCGGCGTGGATATGTCCACCGGTTCTCTGGGTCAGGGCGTTTCCACCGCTGCCGGCATGGCTCTGGCTGCCAAGCATCAGGGCAAGAGCCAGAGAGTTTACACTCTGCTCGGTGACGGCGAAATCCAGGAAGGCCAGTGCTGGGAGGCATTTATGTTCGCCGCCCACTACAATCTGGACAACTTTGTGGCAATTATCGACAACAACGGCCTGCAGATCGACGGCAACGTTGCTGACGTTATGAGCCCCTATCCCATCGTAGAGAAGCTGGAATCCTTCGGCTTCCATGTTGAGGCTATCGACGGCCACGACTTTGACGCCATCGAGGCTGCTCTGAACGCCGCCAAGGCTGTCAAGGGCAAGCCCAGCGCCATCGTGATGAAGACCGTCAAGGGCAAGGATGTTTCCTTCATGGAAAACAACGCCGGCTGGCACGGCAAGGCTCCCAATGCTGCTGAGTATGAGCAGGCAATGGGCGAGCTGAAGGCTATTTACGCAGAACTGGAGGCAAAGTAATATGGCTGATATGATCAAAACCGCTACCCGTGATGCCTACGGTAAGGCTCTGGCCGAGCTGGGCCAGGAAAAGGACAACCTGATTGTTTTCGATGCTGACCTGGCTGGCGCAACCAAGACTTCCGTCTTCCAGAAGGCATTCACCGACCGCCACTTTGACTGCGGTATCGCTGAGGGCAACATGATCTGCGCCGCTGCAGGCGCTTCCACCATGGGTCTGGTTCCCTTTGCTTCTTCTTTCGCCATGTTTGCTGCAGGCCGCGCTTTCGAGCAGGTCCGCAACTCCATTGGCTATCCCCACCTGAATGTTAAGATCGGCGCTACCCACGGCGGTATCTCCGTCGGTGAAGACGGTGCCAGCCACCAGTGCTGCGAGGACTTCGCTCTGATGCGTTCCATCCCCGGCATGGTCGTCATCTGCCCCGCTGACGGCGAAGAGGCCAGAAGGGCTGTTCGCGCCGCTTACGACTACGAGGGCCCCGTATACCTGCGCTTTGGCCGTCTGGCAGTGCCGGAATTCCACGAGAAGAACTTTAACTTCCAGATCGGTAAGGGCGAAGTTCT
>JAFTMB010000049.1 GCA_017452605.1 Oscillospiraceae bacterium | reverse complement strand
TTACCTCCTGTAATATGGGATTCCATATCTAGTATTTCCGAACTGAGCATATTTACCCCGAATATTTCAGGATTTAGGGTTGCTATTTTTTGAAAATGCGTATATAATTACAAAAGTGAACAATACATAAAGGAGAGTATTTTTGAAATGAAGAAGCTCACTGTTAAGAAAAATGTAGAATGTATGGCATGCCTGGAATGTGTTCGTGCCTGCTCTGAGGCTTTCTATAAGGAATTTCATCCCGATTACTTTGCTATTCAAATCGTCGCCAAGGGTACCGGCGCAAAGCCCAATGTATGTATCCAGTGCGGCAAGTGCATGAATGCCTGCGAGCACGATGCCATCACCCAGAATCCCAAGACCGGCGTTTACATGATCAACAAGAAAAACTGTGTCGGCTGCGGTAAGTGTGTTGAGGCTTGCCCCATGCATGTTATGGTACATAAACCCGAAATGCCGGTTTCCAAGTGCATTGCCTGCGGTATCTGCGTTAAGGCTTGTCCCATGGAAGTTCTGGAGATTGTTGAAAAATAATAGGGTATTTTCCCGGGCAGTTTATCTGCCCGGGTTTTTTCTGTTTTCATAGAAAATTTATGTTGTAATAATTGCATATTTTGCGCATGTATGATATACTGTACACAATCATACACCCGGAGGCGTTTATGACCAATATATCGGCTTTACAGCAGTATTTTGTTGATAATTTCCCGAAAGAAATTGTGAAAATTCAGGAACCCATGTCTAAGCACACTTCTTTTCGCATCGGCGCGGAGGCAGAGGTGATGGTTTTTCCCCAAAATGCCGCTACACTGTCAGAAATTCTAAAACAGTCCGCTATTTTGGATTGTAAAGTTCATATATTGGGCGCAGGAACCAATGTCCTGGCCCCCGATGAGGGGTTACCCGGCCTGGTGATTTGCCTGAAGGATTGCCTTGTGGGAAAGCGGCATCTTGACGATACCCGCATTGAGGTCATGGCAGGGGAAACCATGACAAAGGCCGCGGTTTATGCCGCCGGGCTAGGCCTTTCCGGCATGGAATTTGCCCACGGCATCCCCGGCACGGTTGGCGGCGGCGTGTTTATGAACGCCGGCGCTTACGGCGGAGAAGTCTGTCAAATCTTAGAATGCGTGGATGTGATGGACCGCAAGGGAAACCTTCGCACCATGACAGCTGACGAAATGCAGTTTTCTTATCGGCGCAGCGTGTTGGAAGACACGGGAGATATTGTTATCAGCGCCGTGTTTAAGCTTGCAAAAAAAGACAGTGAAGAAATCCGCGCAACCATGAAAGAGCTGATGGCGAAGCGCTCTGCGTCCCAACCCTTGGATTTGCCCTCGGCAGGTTCTGCATTTAAGCGGCCGGTGGGAGGCTATGCCGCCGCGCTGATAGACCAGGCGGGACTGAAAGGCTTCCAAATCGGCGGCGCGGCTATTTCCACCAAGCAC
The DNA here is from genome assembly GCA_017452605.1 of Oscillospiraceae bacterium. Taxonomy (GTDB): domain Bacteria; phylum Bacillota; class Clostridia; order Oscillospirales; family Oscillospiraceae; genus Faecousia. The sequence goes on along the minus strand of JAFTMB010000049.1, from coordinate 22,448 downwards.
GCCGGCTTTGCGGTTAACTTAGGCGGCGCAACAGCCGGCGATGTCAGAAATCTACTCAGCGCGGTATCCGACAGAGTATACGAAAAATTTGCAATCCGATTGGAACCGGAGGTTCGAATCTGGTAAATAGAGAGGAGGAATTTTGGTGGCTATCTCGTTTTCCGGCGCTGCCAAGGCAGAAATTTGCCGCAGCTTTCCCCAGAAGCATTGCTGCGCTTTGTCCCAGGCCTTTGGCGTGCTGCTGTTTTGCAACAGCTGCAACCGTGACGGCATCCGCATCATCACAGAAAGCCGGGAATTTGCCCAGATTCTTCCCAAGCTGTTTAAGAAAGCATTCGGCGTAACCTTTGATTTACAGCCGGAAACGGAAACTTCCGGCAAGCTGGTTTTCCAGATTACCGATCCCGAAAAAGTGTCTGTCATCATGGAAACTTACGGCTTCAGCCGGGATAACACCCTTGCGCTCCATGTTAATCTTCCCGTTGTGGAGCATGAATGCTGCCGCAATTCTTTCCTCAGAGGCGCGTTTTTGGCTGGCGGCTCTGTCACCGACCCCGTGAAGGGCTATCACATGGAGCTGACAACAACCCACGCCAGCGTTTCCAGAGAAACCTTTGCTCTTATGGATGAGGTGCTGGCTTTTTATCCCAAGCTTGCGTCCCGGGGCGGCAACCATGTGCTTTACCTGAAGCAGAGCGAGCAGATTTCCGACCTGCTTACCTATCTTGGCGCACCTATTGCCGCCATGGGAATTATGGAGGCAAGACTGGAAAAAGAACTGAACAATAAGGTCAACCGCCGCTGTAACTGTGACGATGCCAACACTTCCAAGGTGGTGGAAGCTGCCCAAGAGCAGCTCAACGCCATTCGCATTCTGAAAGAGCGGGGCAGCTTTGAGCATTTACCTGCCAAGCTGCTACAGGCCGCCAAGGCAAGAGAAGAAAATCCTGCAAGCTCGCTTTCCGAGCTTGCCGCCATGATGGAGCCTGCAATTTCCAAGCCTGCTATGAATCATCGGCTGAAAAAGCTGGTAGAACTGTCCAAGGAGGGCGAATAAATGAGCTTTGTGCATTTACATGTCCATAGTGAATACAGCCTTCTGGACGGCGCCTGCCGGATCAGCGGCATGATGGACAGAGTGAAAGAATTGGGCCAGAGCGCCATTGCCATAACTGACCACGGCGTCATGTATGGCTGCATTGACTTTTACAAGGCCGCGAAAGCCGCCGGCGTGAAGCCGATTATCGGCTGCGAGATCTATGTTTCCCGCCGGGGCATGGAAGACCGTGTCCACGGCATTGATAACGACCCTTATCACTTGGTTTTGCTGTGTGAAAACCGCACCGGATATGAAAATTTGTGCCTATTGGTGTCTGAAGCCTTTATCCACGGCTTCTACGGAAAGCCGAGAGTAGATTTGGCACTGCTGGAAAAGCATCACGAGGGCCTTATTTGCCTTTCTGCCTGCCTTGCCGGTGCTATTCCTCAGTATTTAATGGATGAGGATTATGCGGCGGCTAAGGAATATGCCCAAAAGCTTTCCGCCATTTTCGGACCTGAGCGGTTTTATCTGGAGCTGCAGGACCATGGCATTGAGGAGCAAACCGCTGTGAATCAGGGTGTTATGCGCATTGCCAGAGAATTGAATCTTCCGCTGGTTGTCACCAACGATGCCCACTATCTGCGCCGGGAAGACGCCAAAATGCAGGATGTTTTGCTGTGTGTGCAAACGGGCAGAACCGTGGATGATGAAAACCGGATGAAATTCCAGACAGAGGAATTTTACCTCAAGAGCGAGGAAGAGCTGCGTCAGTTGTTTCCCAATTGTGACGAGGCCTTTGAAAACACAGCCAAAATTGCTGCTATGTGCAATGTGGAATTTGTGTTTAACCAGTATCATCTTCCGTCTTTCCCTGTTCCCGAGGGCTTTACCAACGAAGAATACTTCCGCAAGCTGTGCTATGACGGCTTTGCTGAGCGCTATCAGAATCCTCCCCAGGAATATACAGAGCGGCTGGAGTACGAAATCGGCGTTATCAGCCGGATGGGGTATGTCAATTATTATCTCATTGTTTGGGATTTTATCCGCTACGCCAAGGAAAAGGACATTCCTGTAGGCCCAGGCCGTGGCTCGGGCGCTGCGTCCATTGTTGCTTACTGCCTGCACATTACAGAAGTGGATCCCATGAAGTACGCGCTGATTTTCGAGCGATTTTTGAACCCAGAGCGTGTCAGTATGCCCGACTTCGATACCGACTTCTGCCAGGAGCGGCGGGGGGAAGTCATTGATTATGTCATGGAAAAGTACGGCAAGGATCACGTTGCCCAGATTGCCACCTTTGGCACCATGGCTGCCCGGGGCGCGATCCGTGATGTGGGCCGGGCGTTGAACTTCAGTTACGCGGAAACGGATGTGGTGGCAAAGCTTGTGCCCACCATGCCCCTGCATATCACCTTGAAAGAGGCCCTGGAAATTAGCCCCAAGCTGAAAGAAATGTACGATGGGGATGAAAGAGTTAAGCTTCTCATCGACACGGCTATGAGCCTGGAGGGTATGCCCAGAAACACCTCCACCCACGCTGCAGGTGTTGTCATTACCGCTGATCCGGTGTGCAGCTATGTGCCTCTTTCCCGAAACGATGACACCATCGTGACCCAGTACACCATGACCACCATTGAAGAGCTGGGTCTTCTGAAAATGGACTTTTTGGGTCTTCGCAACCTGACGGTTATTAAGGACGCGGAAAACCAGATTCGCAAGTTCAATCCCGCGTTTTCCATGGCGAACATCCCCGATGATGACGCGGAAACCTTCCAGATGGTTGCCGAGGGCAAAACCCAGGGCGTTTTCCAGCTGGAATCTGCGGGCATGACCGGCGTTTGCGTGGGAATGAAGTCTTCCTCCATTGAAGACTTTACGGCTGTTGTGGCCCTTTACCGTCCCGGCCCTATGGATTCTATCCCCAAGTTTATTTCCAATAAGCTCAATCCCAAGAATGTCACCTACAAGACTCCGCTGTTAGAGCCCATTTTGAAGGTTACCTACGGCTGTATTGTCTACCAGGAGCAGGTAATTGAAATCTTCCGCAGCCTTGGCGGCTACACCATGGGACAGGCTGATAATATCCGTCGCGCCATTTCCAAGAAAAAGATGAAGGTCATTGAAGCCGAGCGCAAGGTCTTCGTTTACGGCGACAAAGAGCAGGGGATTACGGGCTGTATCGGCCACGGAATACCTGAGTCTGTTGCCCAATCCATTTACGATGAAATCGTAGACTTTGCCAACTACGCCTTTAACAAGGCCCACGCGGTGTGCTACGCCGTGGTTGCTTATCAGACGGCATATCTTAAGTGCCACTATCCCAAGCAGTATATGGCAGCGCTGATGACCTCTGTGCTGGATTCAGCTACCAAGATTTCCGGCTACATTGCTGAATGTAAAGAGCTGGGAATCCCGGTACTGCCCCCGGATATTAACAAATCCTACGACCCCTTCACAGTAGAGGGAGATGCCATTCGTTTTGGCCTGGGCGCTGTGAAAAATGTTGGTCATGGCCTGATTCGCAACATGGTTGCCAAGCGGGAAGCTGACGGCCCCTTCCGCTCTTTGGAGGATTTCCTGCAGAGAATGGGCGAGGGCGAGCTGAATAAGCGGGCGGTGGAAAACTTCATTAAGTGCGGCGCTATGGACTGCCTTGGTCACCACAGAAGCGAGCTTCTGGCGGTGTACGACTCCATGATGGACAGTGTTGCATCCACCAAAAAGCGAAATCTGGACGGACAAATGGGTCTATTCGCCATGCTGGACGTAGATGAGCCCTCTGTTGCCATTCCCATTCCCAAAATGCCGGAGCTTTCTAAGGCAGAGCTTATGTCCTACGAAAAGGAAACCACCGGCATTTACCTTTCCGGCCACCCCATGGATGATTACCGGCAGTATCTAAGGGGCACCCATGTTGTCCCCATTGGCGAGCTGATGGAAGAAAATAGCAAGTATCAGGATGACTCCATTGTCAGTGTTGCCGGCATTGTTCAGTCGGTGAAGATGAAAACCACCCGAAATAACTCCATGATGGCCTATGTCACTGTGGAAGATGACACCGCATCCATTGAAATGCTGGCGTTTTCCAGCGTTTTGAGCAGCGCCGGAGGCTATTTGAAGGAAAACAGCCCCGTTGTAATTACCGGAAGACTTTCTGTGCGGGACGATAAAGACCCGCAGATCGTCATCAACCGGGCAAGACCCATTTCTGATTTTGCGGATCGGGTTGTTCCTGAAGAGGAGCCGGTTGAGGCGAAGATTCTCCCCGGCTCGACCTTGTATCTGCAGCTGCCGGGTGAATCTGACCCCAGATACCCGAAGGTCAGATCTGTGGTGAATATGTTCCCCGGTAACGGTAAAGTAGTTGTTTTCTTTGCCGATACCAGGCTGAAACGAGGAACGCAGGCTGCCTTTGACTCGAGAATGATTGCAGAGCTTAAAAATATCCTCGGAGAAAGCAATGTGGTGCTGAAATAGCTTTTCTTTTGGTTAGGATTATGTTATAATAACGATTTGAAGGAGGGATCGAAGCAATGCGTAAGTTCATAATGATGGCAGCGCTGATTGCGGCGATCCTGACACTCAGCGGCTGCAGCATGACCAGAATGGATGAGCTGTACTGCCTGCCCAAGCGCTCAGAGGAGCAAACTGATCTGCAGGCGGTTATGGATGAAGCCATGGCAGGAAAGGAATACAGCGCTCCGGTTTCCGGCGATAACCGGCAAACAGTGCAAACCGCTGACCTAAACGGCGACGGAAAGAATGAGTATATTCTATTTGCCAAGGATACTTCGGAAAATCCGCTGCATATCTTTATTTTCTCCCAGGTCAGAAACGAGTATCGGCTCATTGACACCATTCAAACCAGCGGTTCTGCCTTCGACCAGGTGGAATATGTCCAGATGGACGGCAATCCCGGCTATGAATTGGTGGTTGGTCACCAGGTGAGCGACCAGGTGCTTAGAACCGTTTCTGTTTATTCCATAATCAATCAGGAAGCCCAGCAGATGATGACATCCGGGTATTCCAAATTCCTTTGTACGGATTTGACCCAAAACGGGCTTAAGGAACTTTTCATTCTTCGCTCCGGGGAATCCGACTGAGAAAACGGTGTTGCCGAGCTTTACAGTCTGGATGGTGGAACGGTAGAGCGGTTTACCGAAGCCGTTATGTCCCGCCCGGCAGATCATATCAAGCGGGTTATGGTCAGTAAGCTAAACGACGGTGTGCCTGCGGTGTATGTTGCCAGTGAAGTTAACAGCAGCGCTATCATTACCGATGTGTATGCTTTGGTAAACGGACAATTTTCCAACGTTTCCGTTTCCGTTGAGTCCGGTACCAGTATTCAGACCCTGCGAAACTACTATGTTTACGCAGAAGACATTGACGGCGACGGCGTTTTGGAGCTTCCCAGTCGTGTGGAGATCGGGGAAACACCTGCTAACTCTGATATTTTAAGCCACCATGTAATTCGCTGGTTTGCACTGCAGTCCGACGGAAAAATGATTGATAAGCTCTATACTTATCACAACCACGCCGGCGGGTGGTATCTGGAGCTCAATAGTCTGCTTGCCACCTCCGTCACAGTTCAGCAGCTGGGAAATACCTATCAGTTTTATTTTTGGAAGGACAACTTCACGGCTTCTGAAAAGCTTTTGTCTATCGTTGTGCTGACAGGACAAAAGCGGGAAGAGCAGGCAGTTGCCAACAACCGTTTCGTCCTTTACCGCACAGACACCACCGTTTACGCAGCCAAGCTGGATGTGGCGTCAGCTGCCTTTGGTATTGACCAGGAAATGCTGACAGAAAGCTTCCACATGATTGTGCAGGATTGGTCCAATACAGAATCTTGAGGTGTGATTATATGAAAAAGGTACTCATTTTGGAAGATGAAGTGAATATCCGCAGCTTTGTGGTCATTAATCTGAAGCGCGCAGGTTATGATGTTATTGAAGCGGGAACCGGCATGGAGGCGCTGGATAAGCTGCAGAAAAACCCGGATATTGGCGTGGCGATTCTCGATGTCATGCTTCCGGATATTGATGGCTTTGAGGTTTGCCGCCGGATTCGTGCCAGCAGCATGCCCATCGGCGTGATTATGCTTACCGCTCGTTCTCAGGAGATGGACAAGGTTACGGGCCTGATGACCGGCGCTGACGATTATGTTACCAAGCCCTTTTCTCCTGCAGAGCTCACCGCCCGGATTGACGCGCTGTTCCGCAGAATCGGCGGTCCTGATAAAAAAATCGAAAGCGAACTTTTGATGCAGGGTGATTTCGTAATGAATACCCGCAATCACACCCTGAAAAAGGACGGAGAACGAATTCGTCTGACTCAGGTGGAATACGCCATCATGAAGCTGTTTATGCAAAATCCCGGCAAGGCAATTTCCCGGGAGGACATTTTGGCTCATGTTTGGGGCAGGGAGTATAACGGCGATTTGAAAATTGTGGATGTGAACATTCGCCGCCTTCGCATTAAAATCGAAGAAAATCCACAAAATCCCACATTTATCACCACAGTTTGGGGTTTTGGCTACAAGTGGGGACAGTAAGGAAGGGAAAGCCGCATGAAAAAGATTGGCAGATTGCGCAGACGCTGGTTAATGAATACGGTGGGCGTAGTCTGTCTTCTGGGCATTATTTGCGTCCTTGTGATTGTCATGGTATTTGCAGCCAACTATTACTCCGCTATGGAGTCTGATCTGCGTTACCGTGCCCAAAATGCCACCAATTACTTTGGTTCCAACTTAAGTCAGAATTATAAAGATTTTTATCAGTCTTGCATCAACTACACGGTGAATTTTGAAAGCAAAAATGTGCTGGAGCTGCAGTTTGTTGATACCGCCGGGAATTTGATTTCCACCTCCTATGGCAGCTGGACCGGCGCATCACCCAATACGCCGGAAATCACAAAAGCTATTTCCAATCTGCAAATTGAGCCTTTTGTAGGCAGAGATACCGTTACCGGCGAGCGGATTATGGCGGTTTCCAGTCCTATGATTTACAACGGTCAGGTGGTTGGCGTTTTGCGTTTTGTCACCTCCACAAGGCTGATGGACCGTCAAATCATCTTCATTGTGATTGCTTGCCTGCTTGCTCTTGCAGTGGTTACTTTTATCACCTGGACAAACAGCAATTACTATATTCGCTCCATTTTGATTCCCGTTGCTGAAATTACGGAAAAGGCAAAACGGATTGCCGCCGGCAGCTACGGAATTCAAATTCAAAAGGCAAGCGATGACGAAATCGGAGATCTTGTGGACACCATCAACGATATGTCCCTGCAAATCAGCCAGCATGAGAAAATGCAGCGGGATTTTATATCTTCTCTTTCTCATGAACTGCGTACGCCCCTGACATCCATCACCGGCTGGAGCGAAACCCTCCTTGCCGATGATAAGCTAAATCCCGACACCCGCCGGGGAATGCGTATTATCCTGCGGGAAGGTAAGCGCTTGACGGAAATGGTTGTGGACCTTCTGGACTTTAACCGGATTCAGGATGACCGTATGACGCTGAACATCGACTATGCGGACATTCGCAGCGAATTTGAAGATACAGTGTTTATGTACAGCAGTCGCCTGGCTCAGGACAACATCACACTGGATTATGAAGACAATGATGAGGAAATCCCGGAAATACCCTGCGACGCAGAGCGTCTTCGTCAGGTATTTTTGAATATACTGAACAATGCTGCCAAGCATGGCGGCGAGGGAAAACGAATCACTGCGTCCATGGACATGGAAGACAACGAGATTGTGGTTCGGATTCGGGACTTTGGCCCGGGTATCCCGGAGGACGAGCTTCCACTGGTTAAGAAAAAGTTCTATAAGGGCAGCTCAAAAGCAAGAGGAACCGGTATCGGTCTTGCGATTTGTGATGAAATTGTATCCATGCACAATGGATCTTTAACACTGGAAAATGCTGAGGGTGGAGGCACACTGGTAACCGTCCGTTTGCCTGCCACCCAGTAAAGGAAGGTTTTGTATGAGTAAGCAGGAAACAGCCCAGTGCTGTGAGAAATTTAAAAGCACCATTGGCGGTCAGGCGCTGATTGAAGGAATCATGATGCGCGGTCCCGACAAGGATGCTATTGTCATTCGAAATGCCGGCGAACTTAAGGTGGAAGTAACGCCCAGAAAGGTGCGGCCCAAGGGTTCTTTTGCCACCTGGCCCTTTATTCGCGGCGCTGTGAATTTCTTTGATTCGCAGGTTGCCGGCGTGAAAGCGCTGATGAAGAGTGCGGATTTTTCCGCTGACGAGGAAGTGGAAGAGCCCTCCAAGTTTGACAAATGGTTGGAAGAAAAACTGGGAAATGAGGCGTTCCAGAAGGTTTTGGTTGGACTTTCCGTATTTATGGGTCTTGGGTTATCTGTTTTGCTGTTTTTCCTTGTGCCCATGGTCATCAGCGGATTTTTTGACCAGTGGATTCACAGCACTTTGGTCATCAACCTGATTGAAGGCGTGATTCGTATGGCCATTTTCATGGGCTATATGTTGCTGGTTTCCAAAATGAAAGAAATGAAGCGAGTATTTTCCTACCATGGCGCGGAGCATAAGACCATTCGCTGTTATGAAGCGGGCTTACCCCTGACAGTGGGAAATGTCAGACAGCAGACCCGTTTACATCCACGCTGCGGCACCAGCTTCCTGCTGGTAGTTATGGTGATTTCCATTTTGGTGTTCTCTGTGGCATCCACGCTGCTGCTGACCATTGTTCCCAGCCTGGCGCTGATGAAGGGCGGCTTCTTATACCGTCTGATTATGATTGTGTTCAAGCTGATTCTGCTGCCGCTGGTTGTGTCCATTACCTATGAAATCAATCGCTGGGCGGGTAAAACAGACAACCGCTTTACGAGAATTCTGACTGCGCCCGGTATGTGGATGCAGAACTTTACCACAAATGAGCCGGATGATTCCATGATTGAAGTGGCGATTACATCCCTGCAGGCGGTTCTTCCCGAGGAAGAGGGGGCAGACCACCTGTGAAAACCTACTCCCAGCTTTATTTGGATGTCCGCAAAATGCTGATGGCAACGGAGGATGCCCAGTCGGCTGCCTTTATTACCCGGCAGCTGCTGTGCCACATCTCCGGCAAAAGTCATGAGCAGTTCCTTGCCCATAAGGACGATTTTGTTTCCGAGGAAGTCTGCGCGAAGCTGGAATTTGCCGCTTCCAGAATCCTGAAGGGTGAACCACTGGCTTATCTTTTGGGCGAGTGGGAGTTTTACGGACTTCCCTTGTATGTTGACAAAAATGTGCTCATTCCCAGAGATGACACCTGCAGCGTTGTGTCATTGGCCATTAATCACGCGCTGTTTCTCGGGAAAGACCCCAGAATCTTGGATTTGTGCACCGGCTCCGGGTGCATCGGTTTGGCGCTGGCCAGCCGTATAAAGGACGCTCGGGTGACATTGGCGGACATTTCCCGGGAGGCGCTGGCGGTTGCCAAGAAGAACATCGTCCGCAACCGCTTGTCTGCCAAGGTGTCCTGCGTGCATGCGGATGCCCTGGGTCAGCCTGCTGCATTTCTGGGGAAGTTTGATATGATTGTGTCCAACCCTCCATATATCACCACCCAGGAGATGAAAGAGCTTCCCGTCAGCGTAAGCAATTATGAGCCGCACCTGGCGCTCCATGGCGGCGATGATGGCCTGAATTTTTATCGCAGTATTGCAAAAAATTACGCTCAAGCGCTGAAACCCGGCGGCTACCTTGCCTTTGAATTCGGCATGGGTCAGGGGGACGATGTATGCGCTATTTTGGAAGAAAACATGTATACCATTCTGGAACGCTCCAGAGATCATAATAACATTGAACGCTCAGTGATTGCCCAATACGGCAGGAAGGAAGAGAAAGAATATGGCAACGAAAAAGACAGCTTATGAAGCACCTGCTCCCGCATCTGATAAGAAAAAGGCTCTGCAGACTGCCCTTGCCCAGATTGAAAAGAACTTCGGCAAAGGCACGGTTATGCGTTTGGGCGACCGTCCCGAAATGAATGTGGACGCTATTCCCACCGGCTCTCTGGCGCTGGATGCAGCGCTGGGTATCGGCGGTGTGCCCAAGGGCCGTATTATTGAGATTTACGGACCGGAATCTTCCGGTAAGACCACCCTGGCTCTGCACATTCTGGCAGAAGCGCAGAAGATGGGCGGCGAGGTTGCCTTTGTGGACGCAGAGCACGCTCTTGACCCCGTATATGCTGCTGCTTTGGGCGTAGATACCGACAATATGCTGGTTTCTCAGCCGGATACCGGCGAGCAGGCTCTGGAAATCACCGACGCCCTTGTCCGCAGCGGCGCTGTGGATGCTGTGGTTGTGGACTCCGTGGCTGCCCTTGTTCCCAAGCAGGAAATTGAGGGCGAAATGGGCGATACCTTTGTGGGCCTCCAGGCCCGGCTCATGAGCCAGGCTCTGCGTAAGCTGGCAGGCACCATTTCAAAGACCAACTGCGTGGTTATTTTCATTAACCAGCTGCGTATGAAAATCGGCGTAATGTACGGTAACCCTGAAACCACCACCGGCGGCAACGCTCTGAAGTTCTACTCTTCTGTCCGTCTGGATGTCCGCCGCACCGAAGCCATCAAAGAGGGCGGCAATGTCATCGGCAACAAGACCCGTGTTAAGGTGGTAAAGAACAAGGTCGCGCCTCCTTTCCGGGAAGCTTACTTTGACATTATGTACGGTCAGGGCATCAGCAAGTGGGGCGAATTGGTAGACCTGGCAGTGGAAATGGACATCATTCAGAAGTCCGGCAGCTGGTTCTCCATGGGCGATGAGCGCATCGGTCAGGGTAAGGACAGCGTCAAGGCCTATCTGCAGGAAAATACCGATGTAGCCGAAGCTGTGGAAGCAAAGGTTCGTGAGAATTTGCTCAAATCCAGCGCTGGCGCGGCAAGACCTGCCGCCAAGGCAGCGACTGCCCCTGTTTCCGTAAGCGCTGACGATTTTGACGATGAAGATTGAGCATCTGGCATCTGCCCCTGACCGGGCGGGGCGGTATCTTGTAAAGTTTGACGATGGGAAGACCATACGCCTATACCGTCAGACAGTGGAAGATTTTACCCTGTATCCCGGCTTGGAGCTTGACGAAGAACAAATGGAAAAGCTTCGCAGGGCGGCAGGGCAGATGTCTGCAAAAATGCGGGCAATCAGAATTGTGTCAGCCTCCAGCGTGTCCAAAAAGGACCTGCAGCGCCGCTTGATTCAAAAAGGGGAAGACCCAAAACATGCGATGGAGGCTGTTAACTGGATGAGCGACCTATCCTTGATTGATGACCTGGAAACAGCCCGTCAGGTGGTTGAGCGTTGCATCCGTAAGGGTTACGGCCTTGCCCGGGCCAAGCAGGCCCTTTATGAAAAGCGGATTCCCAAGGAATATTGGGAGGAGGCTTTGTCCGATTATCCCCAGCAGCTTGATGCGATCGGGGAATACTTAAAATCCCATTTGGACTCGACATCGGACATGAAAGAAATCAAAAAGGCAGTTGACGCGCTGATTCGCCGGGGTCACAGCTACGGCACCATTCGGCGGGTGTTAAACACACTGTCTTTCGATACAGAGCAATTCCCGGAGGATTAACATGGCAAACATTGGTTTCATTTCCCTTGGCTGCGCAAAAAACCAAGTGGATTGTGAGCGGATGATGTACCGCATTCAGGAGGCCGGACACAATGTGTGCGAGCAGGTTGTGGGCTGTGATGTTGTGGTAATTAACACTTGCGGATTCATAGATTCTGCAAAAACGGAGGCCATTGATTTTATTTTACAGACTGCCGCTTTGAAAGCGGAGGGTCTTGTAGGTAAAATTCTGGTTACCGGCTGTCTTTCCCAGCGGTATCAAAGCGAAATAATGAAAGAAATGCCGGAAGTGGACGGCGTATTGGGAACGGGCAGCTTTACTGAGATTGTGCCTGCAATCCAGGCGCTGCTTGACGATAAGCAGGTGCGTGATTTTGGCAGCATTGATGCACCCGAGGTGGAAACCGGGCGGATTTTAACCACGCCCGAGCATTATGCGTACATCAAAATCGCCGAAGGCTGCGACAATCGGTGCAGCTACTGCATTATTCCTTATCTGCGGGGTAAATTCCGCAGTCGCCAGATGGATGATATTTTGTACGAAGCAAGACTCTTGGCTGATGCCGGTGTGAAAGAGCTGATTGTGGTTGCTCAGGACACCAGCCGCTACGGCGTTGATTTGCCCGGCGGCAAGCTGCTTTTATCTGAGCTCTTGCGTCAACTTTGCAAAATCGACGGCATTCACTGGGTGCGTATTCATTATGTGTATCCCGATGAAATCGACGATGAACTCATTGAAGTCATTGCAACAGAGCCGAAGATCGTAAAATACCTGGATTTACCCATTCAGCACTGCAATACCAAGGTTTTGACATTGATGAACCGCCGCGGCGACGGCCCATTCCTGCGGGAGCTGTTTCAGAAACTGCGCAGCCGGATTCCCGGTTTGGTGCTTCGCACCAGCGTAATTGCAGGTCTTCCCGGTGAGGGCGAAGAAGAATTTGCCGAGCTGTGCGAATTTCTCAAGGAGCAGCGGCTGGAGCGGGTTGGCGCGTTTCCGTTTTCTCCCGAAGAGGGTACACCTGCTTTTGAGATGGATTATCCTGACAACGATATTGCCGTAGCAAGAGCGGAAAGAATTCAGGAAATTCAGTTTGAAATCATGGACAGCTACGCCCAGGCTCTCATTGGAACCACCATGGAAGTGTTGGTTGACGGTTATGATGAAGAACGGGAGCAGTACTACGGCAGAACCTACGCCGATTCTCCGGAGATTGACGGAAGAGTCTGGATTGCATCCGATGAAGATTTGAGCGAGGGCAGCTTTGTAAAAGTTACTATGGACGGCTTGGACGAGGGCGATTTGTCCGGCTATATCGCGGAGGAATGATTATGACACTTGCAAGCAAAATTACAATGGTACGGGTGGCGTTTATTCCGTTACTTATGGTGCTTATGTACTTAAGCGGCGGCCAGCAGGGCCTGTTTATGATTCTGAGCCTTGCTCTGTTTATTATCGCCAGCCTGACGGATTACATTGACGGCGAAATTGCCAGAAAGAAAAATCAAATTACCGATTTTGGTAAATTCCTTGACCCTCTTGCCGACAAGCTCCTTGTCATTGCCGCAATGGTTATGTTCTGCCAGTGGGGAAGATTTCCCGCCTGGGCGCTGATGATTGTTCTTGCCCGGGAGTTTGCTGTTACCGGCCTGCGGCTGATTGCCGTTGGCAAGGGTACTGTCATCGCAGCCGGATGGAGCGGCAAAGTGAAAACTGCCAGTACCATGGTGGGTCTTTGCGTTTGGATGGCGTTTCCCAGCAGTGTGATCATCGCATGGGTGGTTACCATCGTGATTGTGATTACTACTGTCTGGTCTGGAATTGAATACTTTATGCAAAACTGGAATTGCCTCTGGAAAGATTGAAAATTACCCTCCGATTTTTTCGGAGGGCAGTTTTTTGAAAATTTCGTAAAATACTACCTTTAGGATGGTGGAAGAATATGAATACAAAAGAAATCGGTGAAATCCGACGGCATATTCGCCGGGACCGCAGCAATATGACAGCCATTTACGGCTGCTATGTCAACGAAAAGAAAGAAATTATTACCAAATTTCGGCAGAGCACCGGCATGATGTCGGAAAACGAAGGAGAAAAGTACTTCGGTCTGCTGAAGCGTTCTTTGTCCGGCACATTGGGAAAGAATCTCATTGATATTACCTTTAAGACCTCTCAGGTTGCCGATTCTCCTGAGCATAAGCTTTTGATGGATCTTCGCAGCAGCAAGCTTTCAGACGAGGATGCGCTGAACCGGTTCTTTGCCAAGGTGATTGAGTCGGTAGAGTTAAAAGAAAACTATCTCATTTTAATCGGCTGCGACAGCTATGATGTTCCTTTCAAGAACAATGACGAAGACGGCAGCTCCGGCGCTTCCGACGAAGTATACACCTTTTTGCTGTGCGCCGTATGCCCGGTCAAGCAGACCAAGGCAAATCTGCATTATGTGCCTGATGCAAAAGAATTTCACGATGGGGGAGCGGTGAATGTTTGCTCCGCGCCGGAGATTGGATTTTTATTCCCGGCCTTTGACAATCGCTCCACAAACATCTATAACGCCCTTTATTACACCCGCAATGTAAAGGATAACCACGAAGCTTTTGCCGATACCATTTTCCATGCGCCAATCCCCAAGTGCGCCTATGAGCAGAAAAAATCCTTTGAAGCGCTGCTGAGTTCTTCCTTGCAGGAAGACTGCAGCATGGATGTGATGCAGTCGGTTCACGATGAAATCTGCCAGCGTATTGAGATTCACAAGGAGAGCAGAGTTCCGGAAGCGCTGACAGTATCCAAGAGCGAGATCGTCAATGTTTTGACCACATGCGGTGTGTCAGAGCCCCATGTGGCCAAATTCAGCATCAAGTATGACGAGGTTTTCGGCTTCGAGGCGGAGCTGCATCCAAAGAACATCATTGAGCACAAGCGCTTTGAAATCAACACGCCGGATGTATCCATTAAAGTCGCCCCGGATAAGACGGATTTGATTGAAACCAGGGTCATCGGCGGCGTCAAGTACATCATGATTTGCGCCGACGGCGATGTGGAGGTCAACGGTGTCAGCATCCACATCGGTGAAGAAGAAACAGCGGCTGTTTAACTTATCCAATTGGGCATCTTGCCATTTTTGATTTAGTGGGTTATAATAGCATCATTCAGGAGGTGTGTTCCCATGAAACAATATCACCGTTATCAGATTGACTTTGAAAGTAAATGGTTGAATTATTCTGTAATTGCCATGGCAGTGTCCTTTTTTGCCACCATGGTGTATTACTTTGGCGCTTGTAATTTTGCGGATTTGGGCTTTGTGAAAATTGTGTTTGGCGCAATTCTTCCGGCACTGCTGTCTGCAGGCTTTGTTGTGCTTCTTAAGGTGAAGAAATGGAACGCTCCCGGCGTTTACGGAATGATTTACGCAGGATTGTGTATTTGCGGCGTGGTTTGCTGCCTGCTTACCGGCAATCCCGTGCAAATCTTCCTGGGTGTCATTTTCTATCTTCTGGGCGGCTTTTTGGTGTTTTGCGGCATGGGAGGATTTCTTCCCGGTAATTTGCCGATTATCGTATTTTTTGCCGTCGGCTTTGCAGTGAAGCTGATTTTCTTCTCCGGCAAGCTGATTTCTTTGGGTTTCATTGGCAGCATAGCGCTGCTGGCGTTCTATATCTCGGCGTGCTTCCTGCCGCTGGCTTTGAAGTCCGGCAAGAGAAAGCCCCAACAATAAGTTTATTCATTTGGAGGTAGCAACATGAAAAGTGTATATGCTGAGCGCAGACAAAAATTGATGGCAAATAAGCAGGGCCCCTGCATGGTGGTGATTTTTTCCGGCTCCGCCCCCATGAAATCCCTGGACGCGGAATATCCTTTCTATGTGGACCGGAATTTCTTCTATTTAACCGGCATTGAGCGGGAAAACATGATTTTGCTCCTGCGCAAGACCTACACCGGTGAGTATCTGGAATCCCTTTACATTGAGCCTTTCGATGAGGTTCTTGCCAAATGGGTGGGCGGCCGTATGCGCGAGCAGGAAGCAACCAACATTTCCGGTGTGGAAAATGTGCGGGATGTAAGAGATTTTTATGACGCAATCAACTCTATCATCGAGTCCAACCGCGGTCTTGGCAAAATGACGGTTTTCTTAGATTTGTGGCGTTACCGCAACGACCAACCGGATACCAAGGCCCACACCTTGGCATCCCGCCTGCAGAATAAATACCCCGCTGTGGCAATTGAGGATATTTTTGAGGATATGGCCGCCATGCGTGTGATTAAGGGCGCGGAAGAAATCGCCTTTATGCGCAAAGCCCAGGAAACCACCTGCAAGGCCATTGTGGATATGCTCAAGCACGCTGAGCCTGAGATGAATGAGCGGGAGCTGGAGGGTGTGTTTGATTTCAGCCTGAAGCTGCAGGGCGTTCGTGACCACGCCTTTTCTTCCATCATTGCATGAGGACCCCTGGCAACCGTGCTGCACTATGGATCAAATAACCAGGTGGTACATGTCGGTGAAATGGTGCTCATTGACCTTGGCAGCGCCGAGGGAAACTATGCTGCCGATATTTCCAGAACCTTCCCCATCAACGGTAAGTTCAGCCCCCGTCAGAAGGAGATTTATAACACCGTTCTGGAGGCGCAGCGGATCGTTATGGAAAACGCCAAGCCGGGCCTGACTACCCGTGACCTGAATCAGCTGGTGATTGATTACTACGAAAGCCGGCTGGATGATTTGGGTCTTCGCAAGGATGGCAAGGGCGTAAGAGATTATTACTATCACAATGTCAGCCACAGCCTTGGCCTGGATACTCATGATATCTGCAACGAAAAAGAGCGGCTGCTGAAGCCCGGCATGGTCATCACCGTTGAGCCCGGTATGTATATCGAGGAAGAGGGCATTGGCGTTCGTATTGAAAACGACATTTTGATTACGGAAAACGGCATGGTGGATTTGTCTGCTGACATTCCCAAGACCGTGGAAGAAATCGAAAGCGTTATGGCAAAATAAAATAACTGCCCTTGTTGTAAGACAAGGGCAGATTTTTTATCTTCTGTGGTAGACGCTGTGGTGTTTGCTGTTGACGGAGATGGAATGTAAAATGCGGATAGAAGTGGTAACTGCAATAATACCAACGGCGATAAACAGCGCCAGCTGCATGGTGTACATAGCGCTCTCTACGCACTCAGGCCACTGGGAATGTAAGGCGTAGTTCATGGTATAATACAGCGCTCTTCCGGGAACCAGGGGGATAATAGAAGGCACGAGGAAGCTGGTTGTGGGGGTGCGAAGAACCCTGGCGAAGATTTCCGCGTAAATGGTAATGGCGGAGCTGGAAATGAGATAGCGGATAGATTCAGAGGGGAATAAAGGTTCCAGCAGCAGATACACAAGCCAGGAGAATAAGCCGCCAAGAGTGGCGATGATCAGCTTGTTGCTGCGATGATTGTAAAGCACGCTGAATCCGAAAGAACCCAATGTTGCGGTAATCAGCTGAATAATACTTTGCTCCATATTACAGACCTCCTACAATCTGGCCTGCCAAGATATAGCCTGCCGCGATAGCCGCCGCGATAAGCACAGCGTTAAAAAACCGAAGAAGTCCGGACATAATGTCGCCGCTGATCATGTCCCGCAGGGAGTTGGTAAGAGCGACGCCGGGGATCAAAAGCATAATAGTGCCAATATTCATGGCATGCTGATTTTCGCCGATACCCAGCTTGGTAAGACCTGCGCTGACAAGGCACAGCAGGAATGTGGCAGTTACATTGGTAAACACCTGATTCATGCCTGCGCGTTCCATTATGTAGGTGGTGTAGCGAACCAGAACGCCCAGAATCAGTGCTGCCATTCCGTCGATCCAACTGCCGCCGAAGAATAAGGTAAAGGAGCAGGCAATCAGCGCGCTTGCAAGGGCTTCCACCCATACGGGAAATCGGCGTTGGTTGCAAATTTCTGTGTATTTATCTACAACTTCCTGGTAATCCGGCTTATTCTGGCAGATATAGCGGGATAAATGATTCAGCTTGTGAAGCTTTTCCAGGTCAGTTCCGCTGCCGTTGATGCGGCGGGTTTGGGTGATGTGCCGCCCATCGGCAGTGATAAGAGATACCACAATACTGGATGTAATGGTGAATACATCCGCCCGCTGGCAGCCGTAGGCCAAACAGATATAACGGATGGAAACCTCTACCCGTCCAATCTCCGCCCCGCTGACAAGCATTTGCTCGCCAATATCCAGCGCGCAGGAAATGAGCTGTTCCGGATTCACGAAAAAGCCCCCTTTAATTTATTTATGGGAGCATTATATCCCATTCTTTTCCTGATTGCAAGAATTATTCCGCGCAGCAAGTTTCTTTGTCGGATATTTCGTCAGATAATATTCAATTTACATTGACGAAACGATTTCCTCGTGGTAAAATATTGAAATATGAAGGGCAGAGGAGGTTAGATCGTTGGCAGATTATTTACTTGGTATTGACGTTGGCACTACCGGAACAAAGACCTTGCTTTTCCGAAGTGACGGCGCGCTGATTGCCCAGGCGTATAAGCCTTATCCCATGCACACGCCCCAGGTTGGCTGGAGCGAGCAAGACCCTCTGGATTGGTGGAACGCTGTGGTTTCTACAGTTCGGGAAACTTGCTGTGACCCGGATGTAGCAAAGCAGGTGAGGGGAATTTCTCTATCCCTGCAGGGCGGCACGACCTTAGCTGTTGATGAAAACTTTAACGCGGTTCGCCCGGCCATGGTCTGGAATGACACCCGCTGCGCTCAGCAGATGGAAGCCTATCAGAAGGAAGTCGGCCCGGCAAAATCCATGTACCTGAAAACCGGTTGGGAGCTGGAAGGCAGCCTTAATGCCATGCAGATTCGCTGGATGAAGGACAATGAGCCTGAAAACTATCAGAAAACGGCCATGTTCTTGTCCGTTCCCGACTACATATCCTATAAAATGACGGGAAAACCCATGATTGACCTCTCTGATGTGGGTATCAATCAGCTGGGTAATATTGTTGAAGGCAAGTATGACCCGGAAATCCTCAATTTCTGCGGCATTACCGAGGACAAGCTTCCCAAAATCTGCAGAACCGGCGATGTGATCGGCAATTTGACGGAAGCTGCTGCCAAGGAGCTGGGTCTTACCACAGATGTGGTTCTCAGCGCGGGCGCCCATGACCAGTATGCCGTTGCATTGGGAGCAGGCGCTTGCAAGGCAGGCGATATTCTAATTGGCTCCGGCACTTGCTGGGTCATCACCTGCATTGGCGACAATCCCGATTTTGAATCCGGTTTAAGCCAGTCCGTTGCGGCAGTTCCCGGAAAATGGGGCAGCCTTTGGTCTCTTTCCTCCGGCGGCGTTTGCCTGGAGTGGATGCGCCGTAATGTGGGCCTTGGCGATGACGGCGTGCAGTCCGGCTACGATACCATCAATGAAGAAGTCGGTAAGCGCAAAGCCGCGGAAGACGGTCTTTTCTTCTATCCGTTCTCCGGCTGCAGCAGTCTTAGTAAGAACTTTTCCAAGGCTACATTTGTAGGCCTTGATTTGGCCCATGACCGCTTCCACATGATGCGCGCTGCTATGGAAGGCGTGGCGTTCCAGATTGTATGGATGCTGGAAGCCTTCAAGACCAAACCCTCCAAAGACGGCCTGATTTTGGCAGGCGGCGCTTCCAAGAGTGAAGTGTGGGCGCAGATCGTTGCCAACATCGCAAATCTTCCCGTCCGTATTCCCGCTGTGGCTGACCTGGCCTGCGTGGGCGCTGCTATTTTGGGCGGCATCGGCTGCGGCGTTTACAAGGATGCGGCCGAAGGCTACAAAGCGCTGGCAGTAGGGGAGAGGGTCGTGTATCCTGAGCCTGAAAAGGCGAAAATGTATCAGGAGCTGACCGTCAAGTACCGGGAAATTGCCGGTAAATTGGGTCAGGCTTACGATATTGCAAATTCTTAATTCGGCATTCGCGGCAAATCCTTGATTTGCGCAAAAAATATGAAAGAGTAAGGGGTAATTCTTATGAAACCAACCATTCGCGCACCGTTTTTTGAAGTAGGAACCAAGAACTATGTTTATGGCGATACTCTGCTGGAGTATGCAAAGGCTGCAGATAAGGCAGCTGAAAAGTATGATATTGACGTTCTGTTCATTTGCCCTGCTGTGGAAATCCGCCGGGTTGCAGAGAACACCAAGAACCTGATTGTTTTGGCACCTTACATGGACACCCTTCGCCCCGGCCGTGGCATGGCTGACATCCTGCCCGAAGGTCTGAAGGCTGCAGGCGCTCAGGGCGTGGTTATCAACCACTGCGAAAAGCCCATGAGCCTGCCCCAGATGAAGGCTACCATTGATCGCGCCAAGGAGCTGGATATGCTGGTATTCGCCTGCGCCGATACTCTGGCTGAGGCTAAGGCCATTGCCCAGCTGCATCCCGACATCATCAACCCCGAGCCCTCCGACATTATCGGCGGCGGCAACGGTGTCAGCCCCATGGCTTATGTTAAGGACTCTATCAAGGTTATCAAGGAAATCTATGATGACATTATGGTAGAGCAGGCTGCAGGTATTACCAACGGTCAGCAGGTTTATGATTTCATTATGGCAGGCTCCCAGGCTGCAGGCGCAGCTTCCGGCATTATGAACGCCGAGGATCCCCTGGCAATGATTGATGAAATGATCGCCGCCACCCGCCGCGCTGCGGACGATCTGAAGAAAATGGAGGGTTAATTATGGTTTTCAATAAGGCTATCAAACTCGAGTCCCGTCATCGCGCTGTCAGCTTTCATGACATCACCGATCAGGTTAAGGCTATCGCTGCCGAGTCCGGCATCAAGAACGGCATCTGTGTTGTGTATTCCCATCACACCACCTGCTCCGTCATTACCCAGGAGTGCGCCTTTGATATGTCCATGACCGGTCTTGAAACTCTGCAGCAGGATCTGGTTAACTGCTTTGAAGAGTGGATTCCCACCTGCCGCTACGAGGGTCAGTATCTGCATCCCGGCCAGAAGGCTCTGGATTTTGCTGAGTCCGTTGGCGAAGACAACTTCGGCTGCCACAATACCGACGCTCACCTGCGCAGCTCCATCATCGGCCGGAACGTAACCATCGTTTCCGTAGACGGCGAGCTGGACCTGGGTGAATTCGGCAGAGTTCACTTCATCGACTGGGATCAGACCCGTGGCCGTAACCGTACCGTTCAGGTCATGATGATCGGCGAGTAATTTTTCCATATAAAAACACCGCAGTTTTTGAAACTGCGGTGTTTTGTATTTTATTATTTTACCAAATCTACGATGATGTCAGCTGCTTTTTCCAGATCAATGGCGGCGGTGTTGATGCTGATATCATACAGGCTGGCATCGCCCCAGCTGCGGCCGGTGTAGTGATGATAGTTTACCTTGCGGCGCTTGTCCTTTTCCTGGAGCCGGACTTCAGGGCTCTTTTCCGATTCACCGTAGAGCCGGACAATCCGCTCTGCCCGGTGTTCCATGGGCGCATGGATGAAGGCGTGGAAAACATCGTTCCGGTCTTTTAGGATATAATCTGCGTTTCTGCCGACGATGACGCATGGGCCCTTGTCGGCCAGCTGCAAAATGGTGCTGCACTGAATGTTCCAGAGGAAATCCGCGGCACTCATGCCGCTGCCGTGGGCGCCCTGAGCAGCGAAGGTGTAGGAGAATATTGTCTTGCCCGGCGCGTGTTCACCGTGCTCCTCCACATAATGGGGGGCAAAACCGGATTCCAAAGCAATTTGCTCTACCAATTCCTTATCGTAGAACGGAATATTCAGCTTCTGGGCGACCAACCGGCCAATGGTACGACCGCCGCTGCCAAACTGGCGGCTGATGGTGATAATGTTCTTTTTCATTTACATGCCCTCCTTACATTTGGTTTCTACTGAAATTGTATCATTGACACAACATCTTGTCAAATAGAACAGTGATAACAACGAAATAAAGTATCATTCCGCAAAATAAATTCCTTGTCAATGTGTTGACAATTTTCTGTTTTTGTGTATACTAATGTCATAGAAAAGAATATCCCGTGAAGCCCCTCGGGAAAGTAGCTTTTAAAGCTCACCGAAGGATTAACAGTCTCAGGTATCCGGCTGCGGATAAGACCGATGGGCAGAGGACTCTCTGGAGAACACATTCAGTTGTGTGCCGAAGGTGCAAGGTGAAAGCCGAATCTCTCAGGCAAAAGGACAGAGATGCTGAAATTTGCCAGATTATTGTGGCGTTTTATGCAGTCCTCAAAGCGAGGATTGCTTTTGTTATTTTATGGAAAGAAGGAATCAAAAATGTACGGTAAGCCTATCGACAGTATTGGATTTGTTTCCCAGTTTGACCCCGAAGTCGCCCAGATGATGAATCGGGAATTTGACCGCCAGAAAGATGGCATCGAGCTGATTGCATCGGAAAACTTTGCATCTCCCGCGGTGATTGCCGCAATGGGTTCTATTTTGACCAACAAATATGCAGAAGGCTTGCCCGGTAAGCGGTATTACGGCGGCTGTCAGTTCGTTGACGAGCTGGAGAGCCTTTGTATTCAGCGAGCCAAGGATTTGTTCGGCGCAGATTTTGCCAACGTACAGCCTCACTCCGGCGCTCAGGCCAATATGGCGGTTCAGCTGGCGCTGCTGCAGCCCGGCGACACCATGATGGGCATGAGCCTTGCCAACGGCGGCCACCTTTCCCACGGCAGCCCTGCCAACATTTCCGGCAAATATTACAATGTGGTTTCCTATGATGTCAACCACGAAACCGGACTGATTGATTATGACGAAATTCGGGATATGGCTAAAAAGTGCAGCCCCAAGCTGATGAGTGCAGGCGCGTC
>JAFTMB010000048.1 GCA_017452605.1 Oscillospiraceae bacterium | reverse complement strand
CTTTCCGGATCAACGCCAAAGGAAGCCAGGGCCTGCTTTGTCATGTCCACATAGGGCTTCGACTCCAAATGGCCGGTGACAGATAGGTAGCTTTTTTCATTCATCAAGGAAAGGGCAAACAGAAGTCCGGTGACAAACTGGCTGGAAACGCCTCCGTCTATCCGGTATGCGCCCGGCTGTAATTTGCCCTGACAGCGCAGTTTATTTTCCTCCTGCCAAAATAGGCGGCAGCCCATTCGCTCCATTTCCTCCCACAGCGGAGAAAGGGGCCGCTGAGGAAGTCTTCCCGCCAGCAAAAAGGTAGCATCTACACCCAGCGCGCCCACAATGGGCAGCATAAACCGCAGGGTAGAGCCGCTTTCTCCACAGTTAAGGGTGGCTGCGGAGGGAATCGCTTTTGCGGGGGTGATGCGAAAAGCCCTACCATCGTGGGATATTTCCGCTCCCAGCGCAGTTAAGCAGTTTGCCGTGGCGTTCATATCCTGATTGGTTTTTGGGCAGTGCAGGGATGTGGGCTTGTCGGCAAATGCGGCGCAAATCAGCAGGCGGTGAGCCATGGATTTGGAAGGGATAGCAGCGATATTACCTTTTAAGGGGGAGGGCGTAATGGTGATATCCATTTCAAAGACCTGCCTGAATAAAAGATTTCACATCATGGGTGGGGGTGGGGGCGATGCGGCAACATCCGATTGTCTCGGGAATAATCAGATTGACGCTGCCGCTGGAGCGTTTTTTGTCGGAAAGCGCGGAGAGGTAAAGCTGGTCGGCTGTTAGCGCGGTGGCAGTGGGAAGACCGAAAAGGGCCAAAATAGCAAGGATTTGCTCCTTGGTTTTCCTGTCGCAGATGCCGTACTTTTCAGCGGCGCGGGTGACGATGGCAGTGCCGATTGCCACGGCTTTTCCGTGGGAAACAGTGTAATGGCTGCCTGCTTCCACGCCGTGACCGACAGTGTGGCCCAGATTCAGCCGCATCCGCGCGCCGGTGTCAAATTCGTCGTCGGTGACAACATCCCGTTTCAGTTCCACACAGCGGCTGATAACAGCCTCCCGGGGGAAATTAAGCCCGTCCTTTGCCAAAAGGGCAAAAAGCTCTTTGTCATAAAGGATGCCGTATTTGATTACCTCGGCGCAGCCGTCCCGGAAAATATCCTCGGGCAGGGTGCTTAAGGTGTCCAAATCGCACAGCACCAAGGAGGGCTGATAAAATGCGCCTGCCAGATTCTTGCCTGCATCCAAATCAATGGCGGTTTTGCCGCCCACGGAGGAATCCA
Organism: Oscillospiraceae bacterium; assembly: GCA_017452605.1. GTDB lineage: Bacteria > Bacillota > Clostridia > Oscillospirales > Oscillospiraceae > Faecousia. The sequence continues at coordinate 18,281 of JAFTMB010000048.1, read as the reverse complement.
CTGCGGCAAGCAGGGTAGTGGGAACTTGAATATAGGCAATGCCCCGAAGATAGGTGGCAGCTACAAACCCGGTCATGTCGCCCACAACGCCGCCGCCCAGAGCGACGATGCAATCGCTGCGGGTCAGCTTGTTTTGGGCAAGGAAATTCAGGATTTCCAGATAAACCCGGCCATTTTTGCTGTCTTCCCCGGCGGGAAAGACATAGGAAATGACCTTTAAACCAGCAGAAGTCAAGCTTTCTTCCGCCGCTTTTCCGTATAAGGGCCATACATTACTGTCGCTGATGATCGCGGCAGTGGATGCCTTGCAAAGGGAAGTCACCTCCGCGCCGAGGCTGCGAAGTAAGCCGGAGCCGATTTTCACTTGATAGGTTTTGGAAACGGAAACGGTAATATCTTTCATCCGTCAACCTCCTCCTTACGAAGCCGGCCTTCCTCCAGAAGGTCAGTCAGGGTGTGAATATCCCGGTTTTGCAGTGCATCCCGGTACGCGCAAAGACTATGGATGTAGGTGTCCAGCTCGCTGATCATATTATCCCGGTTTTCCATGCACAGCTCTGCCCACATGGGCGCATTGAGCCAGGCAACCCGGGTCAAATCCTTGTAGCTGCCGGCAGAAAATCCCCGGTGGGAAAGAGCCGTGGGGGATTTAATGTAGGCGTTGCTGAGGACATGGGGCATTTGAGAAGTAAACGCAATCAGACGGTCATGCTCCTGGGGAGTACAGGCAGAAAACTGACCGAAGCCGCAGCAGGAAAGAGCCTGCTTGGCTCTGTCGAGTAACTGCATATCGTCAAGTCTGGGGGGACAAAGTACCATGGGCGCGCCCTGAAACAGATTGGAGCGGCTGTACTTAAAGCCGGAAAAATGAGAGCCTGCCATGGGGTGACCGCCAATAAAGGTAAAGCCGTGCTTTTCAGCCAGAGGGAAGCAACGGCTGCAGATATTCTCTTTTGTGCCGCATAAATCCATGACAAGGCAGTTTTTGCTTATCAAGTGGGCGTTGTTTTCCAGCCAGGCTGCGCTGCTGTCGGGGTAAATGGAAAGCAGAATGAGGTCGCAATGGGGGGTTGTGTTTTCGTTCATTACACCGCAAACTGCGCCGGCAAGCTGAGAAAAGGAAAGGATTTCCTTGTTGGTGTCAAAGGCGTAAACCGCATGCCCGGCTTTGCTGAAGCACCGGGCCATAGATCCGCCAATCAGACCCAGACCCAAAATGCCTACTTTCATCGAACTGCCTCCCGGATTTTCTGGATGGTCAAGGAAAGATCGGAGAATTGGGCAGGGGTCAAGGACTGGGCGCCGTCGCAAAGGGCGCAGCTGGGGTTGTTGTGAACCTCAATCATAATACCGTCAGCGCCGGCGGCAACGGCAGCAGCTGCCATGGGGGGCACCAGCTTTGCCTTGCCGGTTCCATGGCTGGGATCAACCACCACCGGCAGGTGGGTCAGCTCGTGAAGAACGGGAACGGCGCTTAAATCCAAAGTGTTTCTGGTGTAGGTTTCAAAGGAGCGGATGCCCCGCTCGCACAGAATCACATTTTCGTTACCTTCGCTCATGATGTATTCTGCGCTCATCAAAAGCTCCTGCAATGTGTTGGCAAGACCACGCTTGAGCATGATGGGCTTATTGGTTTTACCAAGCTCTTGCAGCAGGTCGTAGTTTTGCATATTCCGGGCGCCCACCTGGATAATATCCACATCCTCAAACAGATCCAGGGCGCGGATGTTCATAATTTCCGTAATGACGGGAAGACCCGTAGCCTTTTTGGCTTTCATCAGCAGCTCGATGCCCTTGTCCTTCATGCCCTGGAATGCATAAGGAGAGGTTCTGGGCTTAAATGCGCCGCCCCGGAGAATGGTGGCGCCGGCGGCCTTGACCGCTGTGGCAACCTCGATAATCTGCTCCTCGGATTCTACACTGCAGGGGCCTGCAATCACGCCGAAATGTCCGCCGCCGATTCTTGCGCCGCCGGCTTCCACTACGGTGTCGCAGGGGTGGAATTTCCGGTTTGCCTGCTTGAAAGGCTCAGACACCCGCTTAACAGAGTCCACAATATCCAAAGAACCCAAAAGCTCCATGTCCACCCGGCTGGTGTCTCCAACCAGGCCCAAAATGGTTACTTCCTGGCCCTGGGACATATGAACATCCAGATCCATATTTCGAAGCCAGGCAATCAAATGCTCCGTCTGCGCCTGGGTAGTACCGTGTTTTAAGATTGCGATCATAGCGTATCACTCCTAAAAAATATACGCCGCACTGATAAAATCCGTGCGGCGAAAAAATCTTTGTAGTTTCCTATAAAGGTTTGCAGCACAAAATGCTATTACTTTCTGCAGTAAAAAAAGTAATAGTTAAAGTAATAAAACTGTGCAGCAAAACGCAGGTTGGACATAAATTTCCCTCCATGCACCTTTTATGGCACTTATTTTACCACGGCAATCAGGAGATTGCAAGGGTAAATGTGGAAAAAGATAGAAAAAACCCGGTCAAAGACCGGGAAGAGAAAGAGGATAATTTCCAAGAAGCATGATAACCACCAGATTGGAAACCAAAATGCTGTATTTGCAGTCCGCGGACATTCCTGCTTTCTTTTTGCCGTATTCTGCGTGATAGCTGTTGATGGTTTCCATGACGCTGCCGCTGTGACGAAGCTCCGGGATATTGTCTTCCGTCAGGTGTCTTAAAAAATGGGACTCCAAATGGGATTCATATCTGCGGTGGGTGCGGATATTGTCTGTAAATCTTTCGTTATGGGAAAAGGTGAAGGCGTCCACGGTATAGTGAATCAGCTTACCCATGGTGTAGTAGTCCAGAAGCCTCAGCTTCTTTCTGTTTTGCAGCCGCCTGCAGATGCGGTTCATATATCTTTGGGAATTGCTCCAGTTATGTCCGTGGAGTAAACGGCTGCGAAGGGAGCCTTTGAGATAGGTGGCAGGATTTCTGTCGGGTTGGATGCAGCCGGTGATAAAAGCGATGGAATACCTTTTTGGGGTGTTTGCGAAATGCTGAGAAACCAGATGCTTTCCCAGCATGCGATGACTGTGGGTTGTAATAATGCTCACTCACTTTCTTTTACTAAGTAGCATTATTTTATCAGTATTTCCATAAAAAATCAGCAGGAAAATGCAGGAAAAAGGGAACACCTCGAGGTGTTCCCTTGAAAATTATTGTACGGTAAAGCTTTGGGTGTGAACCAACGCGCCGTTGAAATAAAGCTCAGCGGTGTAAGCGCCGGCGGTGTTGGGCATGTAAGGCATTTCCACCTTGCAGTAGCGCCAGTCCCACATTTCGCTCCATGTGCGGGAGTGGGAATTGATGGATACCGGCGTTCCGTTTGCGTTGCGAATGACAAACATGGCGGCGATATTGTCCTTGGAGGATGAGGGTGTTTTGGAGGCTTTCAGAACAAAAGACGCCAGCTGATCGGCAGAATAGGTGGTAGTAAACCGGCTGGAGGGAATTTCGTCTGCCTGCCAGGCATCGTCATCGGGAGTAGGACACATGTTTACAGTCAGGTCATCGGCGGTGATTTTATAGCCGGAAAACTTGCTGGCTGCGGGAGCATCGTAGGAAATCGCGCCGCCATAAAGGCTGATGCCGCCGGCAAGCTCCAGACGGATATCATAATGCGCGCCGGGTACAATGGGGGAGATAACGCAGTTTGTCTTGTCGCTGGTGACAATCTGGTCTTCACTGCCGTCTACCTTGTAAAGAATCTGCCAATTGGTAGCAGGAGCTGTGCCGAGATATTCCCAGGAAAGCTTCAGCTGACCGGAAGCAGAATCGTCGGAGGTAAAATTGGAAACGGTGACAGAGTTTGTAGATACCACAACCTGACCGCTTTCGGACATACCTTCAGCCTTTACATCAACGGTGTAGGACTTGGTGATGTCAAGATCGGGGATGGTTGCGGCGGTTTCTGTGACAATAAAAGTCTGGTCGTAGCCTTCGGTATTGTAGCAGCGAACGCTCCAGCTTTCGACAGCTGCATCCTCCGCGGCATCCCAGGAAACCTTCAAAGCAGTGCCTTCAAAGCCGAGAACTTTCAGGTTTTCGGGGTAAACCACCTTGGAAACGGTGTGCTCCAAGGTGTCATTGCCGGTAATGTAAAGGTCTGCCACGCCAACCAGCTGGAAGGTGTAGGTAACACCCACTTCCAGGCCGGTAATTACTGCCATGTGGGCAGTGCAGGGCATAAATTTTTCAGGAATTCCGGGGGCGAAATACTTGATTTTCCAAGCGGTGTTTTCAGGCCCCTGCACGGAAAAATTTAGGATTACGGTGCCATCCTGGTCGCCGGTGACCGCGCCGAAGTTGACAATGCTGGTCTGGCTGACAGTGGTGTAGCTGCTGGAGGTGGTGCCTACAAGCTGATGAAATCCGTCGATTTGCACGGAAACCGTGTACTTGGTGGCGGGACGCAGATCGTTGAATACGGCCTGGTCATTGACTACCTTTTGGGTCAGAGTGTTGCCGTAGGCATCCTTGCACACAACGCTCAGCAGCTCGTTGTCGGTGTCGGTGTCCAGATTGACAATCAGATAGTTTTCCTTGCCCGTAAGGGTCATGTTGTCAATGGACTGCAGGTAGTAATCTTCGTAGAAGAACATACCGCCGATAGCCAGCAGCAACAACACAAGGATAACACTCAGAACAGTAATCAGGGTAGAGTAGTGATTGCGGGTGGGATAACGCATTGGCGGATAATCGTACTCGTCATCCATATATGCTGGCATTTCGCCATTGTCAGAAGAGGCTTCGGATACCTCGTCAAAGGAAATTTGAGCAGGTTCTTCGGCTTCTTCGCTTTCAACAGTCAAATCCTCCAGCGCAACTTCTTCGCCTTCTGTCGGGGAAGCGTCCTGGGGCGCCAAAGAAGGAACGGTGATCTCGATGGGCTCGGGGGCAACCACGGGGGCGGGAGTTTCGTGGGCGATCAAATCCTCAGCGGCAGCCAGGATTTGAGAAACCTCCTGAGAAAGCTGATCCACCAACAAGTCGCCGGCAGTTTCTTCAGACGGAGCGGTTTCGTCCTCTGCGAAGCCTTCAATGGTAAACTGATCTGCTTCTTCTGTTTCTGCAGGCTGAGCAGACTCTTCGTCAGAGGCAGCTCCTTCGGTATTGTCGGACTCTGCTTCATCCGGCGCAATCTCTTCATCGTCGGCGGCTTCTTCGGAAATTTCAGGCACTGCTTCAGACTCAGCATCTTCGTCTGTTTCCTCCACAGCTTCGGGCTCTGTGTCATCAGATTCCGGGGATTCTTCGGCTGCGGTGTCATCAGGCAGTTCTTTCTGAGACTCCTCGGCAGGTTTTTCCGGCTCTATGGCAACTTCAATTGCTTCGGAAATCTCATTCAGATTCCCTTCAGGCTCCGTTTCCTGCTCGGCTTCCGGTTCAGATTCCTGAGCCTCTTCTTCCACAACGGGAGGAAGAATGGGCGTGTCATTGACGGTGTTCCTTTGCAGGTAGCTCACCAGCGCCTGTCCCAGCTGCACCGGGTCTTCCCAACGCTGGGCTGGGTCAACGGCGCAGGCCTTCAAAATGATTTCTGCGATTTCATAGTCGGCGTAGGCGGGGGGGTCCAAGGGCTCACTGGGGGCGAATCCGGAATAGGGCAGGGTGTTATTGTTAAATGCCTGATACAGAATTAAGCCGACGGCGTAAGTATCCAGAGTATCGTTTAAGGAGGAGTAGGCATCGGTCACTTCCGGCACAGTATAGCTGCTGTGGTATTTTTCCGGCAAAGATGCATACTTCAAAGAATCCAGCGGAATAAAGCCCAAATCGCCGATTTGGTATTCTCCGTTTTCTTTGAGGTAAATATTACTGGGCTTTAAGTTAACATACAGATTTCCGGTACGCCGGGCGACCGTAAGAGCCGCGCACAAATCAAGACCGAGATTGACAGCGCCCAGGTGAGTCATGGGTTCCTGATGGAACTGACGCTCCAGGGTTTTACGGTAAGAGCCAAGCAGATAGACATCAAAGCCGGTCCCGTCTTCCATGGGGACTACCTGCCAATCGGTATAGCCGGCGAATCCCTCCAATTCAGACAACCGCTTCAGAAGCTTTGCTTCCTGACAGACCGTTTCCGACATTTGAGAGAAATAAGCCAGAGCGTCCTCCTTGCTGGAGTATGCGCCGGATAAAAGCAAAGCATCCAACTGAACCTGGGAAGCAGGAACAGAGATAATTTTCACTATATATTTATTCTCTGTGCTCAGCTCCATGGCAGGGCAGCAGCAGACACCGTGGTGCTTGCTGATGGGGTCGCCCATGACGAAGCCGTCGAGCAGGGGACTAATCAATTTGGGTTCGGACAAAGCCATCGCCTCCTTATTGTCATTGGATATATCATAAATGAAATTCAGAAAAAAAGCAATATCATTTCCGGGGAAATATGGGTTTGACCCTTGCATTTTTCTGTCAATTGACACTTTCACACAGGAAATGACAAGGTCGCGTCTGATTTTGTGGTCTTGCAATCTGGAAAGACTTGTGGTATAATGGCACAAAATGTTGGTGTATGATATTCATGTGCCGGACAGGAGGTAATATCGTGAATAAAGTTATTTGTGACGTTTGCGGAACTGCATATCCCGAAACCGCGAATGTGTGCCCCATTTGCGGCAGCGCAAGAGTATCTTCTCAGGGCGCGGCAGCGGAAACGGAAGAACAGGAAACAACTGCTCGTACATATGTCAAGGGCGGACGCTTTTCCAAGAAAAATGTTCGTTCCCGCGGTGCAAGGGGAAGAGCTTCTGAGTCTCCCCGCAGAGCACCCGATAATGAGGAAAAAACCAGCAAGGGCTTGGTTGCGGTTGTGGTATTGCTTCTGATTGCCATTGTTGCTGTGGTAATTTACATCGGAATCCAGTTCTTCGACCTTGATCTGGGCATGAACTCCGATCCTGCGGACAGTAACAGCACTGGCGCATCCGAATCCCAGGTCAGCACCGATGCCGGCCAGTCTGACAGCACCGATGCAGGCGTTCCCTGCACCAAGCTTCAGCTTTCCAACCCCATTTTGGAGTTCCTGGATGTCAGCGATAAGTGGACGTTAGAGGTAGAGGTTGAGCCTCTTGACTGCACAGAGGAAATTTCCTTTGTCAGCTCCGACAGCGCGGTGGTTACCGTTACCAAATCCGGTGAAAAAGCCGGCCTTGTTCAGCCCGTGGGCAACGGCGAGGCAACCATTACCGTTACCTGTGGAAGCATGAGCGCGGAGTGCAAGGTCAGCTGCAAGCTTGCCGGCTTTACTGATCCTTCTCAGCCTAGTGACCCCACCAAACCCTCCGGCCCTGTAACCGGTGAGTTTAACTTCGAGTTCAATACCAAGTATACGGATCCCTCTTCCGGCAAGTACGACACCACCTTTGACCAGAAGGGTTACGTATGGCGGGCTTACAAGAGCAGCCTAACCATTGATCCTACTGACATCACCTGGATTTCCGATAACCCCGAAGTCTGCACTGTGGATGAAAAGGGTTTGGTTACCATGGTCGGCCCCGGTACTACGGAGGTTCACGCCCAGTATAACGGCAAGACGGTTTCCTGCATTGTCCGCTGCACCTTTAAGGCCAGCGACGAGGGTTCTTCCGATTCTGACGATGACACTCAGACGGATAACAATCAGACCAAGACCTATAAAATTAACAAAACAGACGTGACCATTGACGTTGATGAAGCCTTTTACCTGACCCTGAAAGACAGCGATGGAAAAAATGTGGATGTTACATGGACTGCCAACAAGGAAGGCTATGTAAAAATTGAGGGTAACAAGATCACCGGTGCCAAGGCAACCAGCGACATCTCCAAAAGACACGTTGTGGTTTCCTGCACCTATGAGGGTGAAACCTACTCCTGCGTCATTTATGTAAAATAAACTAATTTGAAAAAAGCGGCAGCACGTTTTGTGTTGCCGCTTTTTTGCGGTTGTCTTCCAAAGTGCAACTATCCCATTCTTTTTTTGCAAGGGTGAGTGCACTTAAAAAATAATAGGAGGACATGGATGAAAGTTTATCAAAATATTACCATTGACCTTGCAAAAAATGAGGGTGTTGCCTACGCCGATGCCGTGCAGGGGGATTCGGCGAGATTTTTAAGGCTCAGCCTTGAAGAAAACGGCGCGGCATGGAACATTCCCCAGGGCGTAGTTGCCGTTGTTCGATTTGAAAAGCCTGACGGAACCGGCGGCATCTATGACACCTTGCCCGACGGCGCTCCGGCAGGCGCTGCGCAAGGAAATGTTTTGCTTTTGGGGCTGGCGCCTCAGGTCTGTTCCGTTGCCGGAAAAGTACATCTGCAGATCGTGTTCATGAAGGAAAATCTGCAGGTATCTTCCTTTGCTATGGTTGTATGCGTGGAGGAGTCGGTGAATTTCAAAAAGGAATCCCAGGAATATGTGAATTTATCTGCCTGGCTTCAGCAAAACCGGGGCAAGGACGGTAAGGACGGAGAGCCCGGCAAAAACGGCAAGGACGGACAAACCGGCAAAGACGGCCATACCCCGGTTAAAGGTGTAGATTACTGCACAGATGCAGAACGGAAAGACTTTGTGAAAGAAATCAAGTCGGATATGAAGGATGATTTTGCATCGTCTGTTGTTACCAGTGCAACCGGCGAAGAGATTTTATTGACCGATTCTTCAAGCTTTGCTTTGCGCGGTCTTGTGCTTTACGGAAAGTCTACCCAGAACGGCGTACCCACTCCCGATGCGCCTGTGGATATTGTTCATGCAGGCGCAGAGGGCAGTATTGTTGTCTGCGTCAATGACAACCAGACCTTTACTGCGCTGACGCCCAACGGCTTACCCGGCATTCGGGTCTCCGCCGGCGGCAACTATACGGATAGCAACGCTCAGCAGTGGATTTGCGACGAATTGGATTATGAAGCCGGTGTGTACAGACAGTGGATTGGCAGACTTTCCTTTACTGGAAGTGAAGCCTTAAGCGTTTATTCCAGCGGCGCGGACCGGCTTCCCAGCTTTGTTTGCCCGAAAACTCCGGTTGTGTGGGGTGGGGTTATGGCCAACGGCCTCGTTGGAGCATCCGGATACAGCGGCATCGTGGAGTCTGATAATACGGTGGCTACAAATGCCACAAGCATCATTTTCCATTTCCCCGGCATTCAGGGCGTTGGCGACGGTTATTTTGCCAACGATACTGCCTTAATGAATGCAGCCAAGGAAAAGCTGCAGCAGCTTGCAGCTGCAGGAACACCCCTGACTGTGTGGTATCAGCTGGCAAATCCCATTGAAACACCGCTGACAGATTTTGATCCGGCTCAGATCACGGCCCTTTCTGCCAGCTATCCTGCGACAAGTATTTCCAATCATGCTGGCGCGGGCATGAAGGTCAGTTATGTGGCTGACACAAAAAACTACATCGACAAAAAATTTGCTCAGCTTCAAGCGGCGCTGATTCAGAATTGAATCCTATAAAGTTAACCTCCCAGGAGCATATCCTGGGAGGTTTTTTTATTCGCCATCCATGCGCTTTGCTCTTCTGAACAGCAGTGTGATCAGCCAAAGGCCTGCAAGGCCGACTACTGTGTAGATGATTCGGCTGAAGATTGCATCCTGACCGCCAAACAGCCACGCTACCAGGTCAAACTGGCAGATACCGACAAGGCCCCAGTTGATACAGCCAATGATTGAAATAATCAGTGCAAGAGTATCCATTACATTACCTCCATTTTTTCTGGGATGTACATATCGTCCCCAAATTGAAAAGGATTTATGCGTTGCAAAATGACTCAGTTTCTATTATAATAGAAAAAAACCTTGGAGGAACACAAGATGACAACTCTCTATGAAGGCGCATTCGCGAAAATCAATTTAACACTGGATGTTTTGGACAAGCGGGAAGACGGCTATCACGATTTAAAAAGCGTGATGCAAACCGTTTCTGTTCGGGATGATATTGAAATCGACATCGGAACGGGAAAAGAGTGGACTCTTTCCTGCGATAAAGAGGGAATTCCCTGCGATGAAACCAATCTTGCCTGGAAAGCGGCAAAGGTATATGTGGACACCATGGGAAAAGACCCCCAAGGTCTTGCCATTCGCATTACCAAGCGGATTCCCAGCGGCGCAGGTTTGGGCGGAGGAAGCGCAGATGCCGCCGCGGTTTTGCGGGCGTTAAACCGTCACTTTGGCGAGCCATTGTCTGTTTATGCTTTGGCGGAGCTTGGCGCTCAGGTAGGAAGCGATGTTCCGTTTTGCGTGATCTGCGGAACGGCAATGGTGGAAGGTCGGGGAGAAAGAATTAAGAAGCTCAATGACATGCCGGATTGCGTGTTTGTCATCTGCAAGCCGGAGTTCTCCGTTTCCACCCCTGAACTGTATAAAAAAATTGATAGCTGCGAAATTGCAAAGCGCCCGGATAACACGGCCATGGAAAGCGCTATTCTGGCTGGGGATTTGGGCAAGGTAGCGGAAAATGTGTGGAATGTGTTCGACCCCATTGTCACGGAAGACCACCTGGAGCTCAACTACATCAAATCCATTTTCCATTCCTACGGCGCGCTGACTCAGCAGATGACCGGCTCGGGCTCAGCTGTCTTTGCGATTATGCCAAACTTCGAATTTGCCGCTGTGGCGTGCAATATGCTGAAAGATAACTATCCGGAGATTTTTATCGCCAAACCTGTATAGTTTTGCCATTTACCGTCCATACTGGAAGTATTTCCATATGGACGGTGATTTTTTTGAAATTTATCATAAAACTTTGCGTCGCAGTGCTTGGTGTTGGCGCGATGATTCTATGCGCCGGGGTATTTGCCGACCGGATTTGCCTGGATGAGAACTTGATTCGTCTTCATGTAGTTGCCAATTCTGACACCGAAGAGGATCAACAGCTGAAGCTGGAGGTGCGGGATGAAATTGTTCAGTTTCTTAAGGAAGAAATGAAGGAAATAACCGATGTTTCTCAAGCAAAGGAATTTATCAAAGAGAACCTGAACAAGCTAAAATCCATTGCCGAAGCTGTGATTCAAAAGGCGGGTTTGCAGGATAAAGTATCGGTATCCTTGCAAAAGGAATGTTTTGAGACGCGCCATTACGACAGTTTTTCCCTGCCGTCGGGAGTTTATGAATCCCTGCGGATTCGCATTGGAGATGCCCAGGGACAAAACTGGTGGTGCGTGGTTTTTCCCAGCCTTTGTTTTCAGGCGGCGGCTACGGAAGTGGAGGAGGAAGCGGTTGGTGCAGGCTTTTCCCACGAACTTACGGATACACTGACAAATCGAGATGGGTATCAGGTGCGGTTTTTAATTCTCGATGTGTTGGGGCGAATAGAAAATTTCTTTTTCCGGAAAAGTAATTGACCCTATTTTTTGGACAGAATGTGTGGTATCATGTAGAAAAAGAAAGGCGGTGATACTGTGCTGAAAATTTTGATGAGCAAGGACTGGCCTGCGCTGCGGCAGCAGATGCTTTCTTCTGTCAGCGAGGATGTGGGCAGTTGCCTGGGAAGACGAATCCTCATGGTGCCGGAGCTGTGCAGCCATGATATGGAAAGACAGCTTGCTCAGTGTGCCGGAGATACTGCCAGCCGCTATGTGGAGGTATTGTCCTTTACAAGACTGGCTCGCAGAGTGTCAGAGTATACCCGCACGCCCATTCCCCAGTGTCTGGATAACGGCGGTCGGGTGGTGGCTATGGCCGCGGCGGCCCGCGCCCTCAGCAGCCGCCTGAAAGCTTATGCGTCCGTAGAAACAAAGCCTGACTTTTTAGAGGGCATTTTGGACGCGGTGGATGAATTTAAGCGCTGCTGCATTACCTCCAAGGATTTAGCGTTTGCCGCCGGGCAAACAGAGGGAAGCCTCAGCCAGAAGCTGGAGGAGCTTTCTTTGCTTTTGGAAGCTTACGACAGCCTGTGCGCCCAGGGAAAGCTTGATCCCAGAGATCAAATGACCTGGCTGCTGGATTGCCTGGAGAATTCCGATTTTGCCGAAAACCATGTGTTTTACATAGACGGCTTCCCGGATTACACCCGGCAACACATGGCGATTCTGGAGCATTTGATTCGCTGCAGCCCTCTGGTGACAGTGGGACTCAACACGGATTACGTGGCATCCCACGCCCTTGCCTTTGAAAAGGCGGGAGATACGGCATCCCAAATTATCGCCTGCGCCAAACGCGCGGGCGTACAGTATGAAATTGAAGTTCTTCCCGGCAGGCAGGATGACTTGGCGGATATTTGTCGCGGGTTGTTCCAGGGAAAAACGGCATTATCGGAGCCTGCCGGAGCAAAACTTGCGGCGCTGAGGGCTGACACGGTACACACGGAAGTCCAATGCACAGCGGAAAAGGTAATGGAGCTCGTGCGAAACGGCTGTCGTTACCGGGATATTGCCGTTGTCTGTGCCGACATGGGGGCGTACCGCAAGGTACTGGAGCCTCAGTTCAAGCGCTGCGGCATTCCTGTATATGTTGCAGGAACGGAAGATATTTTGGAAAAAACTGTAATCAGCACAGTGCTGTCCGCTTTGGACGCTGCGCTGGGCGGTTTTGATCAGAAGGATGTTCTGCGTTACTTAAAATCGATTTTATCGCCCCTTGACCCGGATACCTGCGACACAGTGGAAAACTACGCCATCATGTGGGGAATCCGGGGTAATCGCTGGCACACTCAGTGGGATAAGCACCCCAACGGCTTAAATGAAGTATGGACGGAGGGCGCTCAAAATGCTCTCGACCGCTTGAACAGGGCAAGGGAACGGGCCTTAACTCCGCTGAAAAAGCTTCACGACAGCTTTGCTTCCAGCGATAAGCTTTCCAATCAGGTAAAGGCGCTCTACGCCTTTTTGGAAGAAATCCACATGCCCCAGCGAATTGCCAGACTTGCCCAGGATATGGAAAAGGGCGGCGATAACAGAACCGCCCAGATTATGGGTCAGCTTTGGGAGATTTTGCTGTCTGCCCTGGAGCAAATGCACGATGTTTTGGGAGATACGGTGTGGGATTGGGAGGCATTTCAGCAGCTGCTGAAGCTGCTGCTGAGCCAGTATGATGTGGGTACCATTCCTCCCGTGCTGGACGCTGTCAGCGTTGGCGGTATTTCTGCCATGCGTTTGCATTCGTGTAAGCACCTTTTTGTGCTGGGAGCCAACGAGGGCAGCCTGCCGGGTTACGCCGGAAGCGCAGGTATTCTTTCCGACCAGGAGAGAAACGCCCTGCGCAGCTGCGGCCTGCCCTTAACCGGCGGCTCTTTGGAGGGCATTCAGGCGGAATTTGCCGAGATTTACGGCGTATTTTGCGGCGCGACGGAGTCTGTTACTGTTTCCTGCCTGGAGAGTCAGGAGTCCTATGTTTGGAAGCGGCTGGCCGCCATGGCAGTCGGCGCTGAAGAAATGACGGTTTCTTTGGGTGCTGCCCTGTATGATCCCAAGGAAGCCGGCGCTTATTTGGCCCGGTTTGATGAGAAAACCTCGGCTGAAACATTAGGCATTACCGAGTGGTACGATGAGATTAAGAGTAAGACAGAATATTCCCTCGGCAATATTTCCCCGGAGCAAATCAGCGCTTTGTATGGTGATTATTTGACCCTTTCTGCTTCCCAGGTTGACCGCCAGGCTCAGTGCCGGATGTCCTATTTCCTGAAATACGGCATGCGGGCAAAGGAGCGAAAGGAAGCGACCATTGACCCGGCAGAATTCGGCACCTATGTTCACTGGGTGCTGGAAAACACCGCCCGGCAGGTAATGGAAGAGGGTGGTTTTCACAGCGTAAGCCTTCAGCGGACAATGGAGATTGCTTTTTCCTATTCCGAGGAATACATGAAAGAAAACTTCAGCCAGATTGATTCCAGCCGGATACAGTATCTGTTTAAGCGCAACGCAAGAGAGCTGCAGATGGTTGTGGAAGAGCTGTGGCAGGAGCTGAAGCAGTCCAAATTCGCGCCCCGGGATTTCGAAGTCGGCTTCGGAGAAGGGGAGAAAATGGCGCCCATTTCTCTGCCGTCCAATTCTATTCCCGCGGTACTGCGGGGCTTTGTGGACCGGGTGGACATCTGGAAAGAAAACGGACAGTCCTACTTTAGGGTAGTTGACTACAAAACCGGCAAAAAGAGCTTTGATTACTGCGATGTGTATAACGGCGTAGGCTTGCAGATGCTTCTTTATATGTTCGCGCTGGAGCAGGAGGGTGCGGAGGTTGTGGGTGACCGCGCTGTTGCCGCAGGCGTACAGTATTTCCCGGCAAGAGCTGCGATAATCGGAACTGACGGCTATTTGGAGCCGGAGCAGGCGGATGCTTTGCGCAAATCGGAGCGGGTTCGTCAGGGTCTGCTGCTGCGTGATGAGCAGGTGATCAGCGCCATGGAGCCGGAAAGCATGGATAGGCTTTGCTGCAGCCGGAAAAAGGACGGCTCTCTTTCCGGCGATTTGGCAGACCGGGAGCAGCTGAAGCTTTTGCGGCAGTATGTGTTCAAAACCCTTGGAAAGCTGATTGATGACATTGCATCGGGAAATGTGGAGCCCAATCCCTACACCCGGGGCAGCAACCACAATCCCTGCTCCTACTGCCCCTACGGCGATGTTTGCCATCAGGCCACAGTGGAGGGCAGACGAAACTTTAAGACAATGTCAGCAGATGATTTCTGGCAGAGAATCGGGAAGGAGGATTTAGATGGCTGAAACCTTGACACCGCAACAGCGTCAGGCGGTGATGAACAGCGGCGGAAAGCTGCTGGTTTCCGCCGCCGCCGGCTCGGGTAAAACTAAGGTGCTGGTGGATCGGCTGATGCGCTATATCCTCGACCCGGTGGATCCTGCGAATCTGGATGAGTTTTTGATTATTACTTACACCAAAGCCGCTGCCGCAGAGCTTCGGGGGAAGATTGCCGCCAAGCTTTCGGAGCATCTGGCGGAAAATCCGGGTAACCGGCATCTGCAAAAGCAAATGCAGCTTTTATATTTGACCAGGATTTCCACAGTTCACGCTTTCTGCGCGGATTTACTCAGGGAATATGCCTATCAGCTGGATTTGCCCGCAGATTTTCGTGTGGCAGACGAAAACGAGTGCGCCCAGCTGCGGGAAACGGTGATGTCCCAAATGCTGGACAGGGCCTATGAGACCGCGGAAGCAGACCACGACTTCCGCGCCTTTGTGGATGCTCAGGGCTTGGGCAGAAACGATAAGCTGGTGCCGGAAATTCTTTTGAAGGTCTACGACAGCGCCAAGTGCCACTTAGACCCCAATGGCTGGCTGAATTGCTGCATTGAAAGCGTAAATACAGAGGGCATGACGGATATTTCCGAAACCACATGGGGCGCATACTTAATCGAAGATTTTCGAGCCTTTTTGCTGCAGCATATTGAAACTATGAAAAAGTGTCTTGGTGCTTCCGAAGGGTACGAAGATATGAAAAAGCTCAGCGCCCTGCTTGCAGACACGGTTTATCAGCTGGAAAAGCTGTACGCTTGCGAAACCTGGGACGAGATTCTTTTGCACAAGGATATTTCCTTCGGAAGGATTCCTGACACGAAAAAATGCTGTGACCAGGATCTGGCGGAGCGCATCAAGGTGATTCGCAGCGCCTGCATGGATGGAGTCAGGAAGAAAGTGAAGATTTTTGCTGACCCAAGCTGCCAGCTTTTTGAGGATTTGCAAGGGACTTTAGGCGCGGTGCGGGGCATCGTTTCGTTGGTGCGTCGGTTTGATGAAGCATTCCTCAAAGCCAAGCGCAGCCGCAGAATCATGGACTTTTCTGACCTGGAGCATAAGACACTTGATTTGCTTCTGGGCAAGAACCGTTCCACTGTTTTGCCCGTAGCAAAGGAAATCGGCAGTCGCTTCCGGGAAGTTATGGTGGATGAATACCAGGACTCCAACGCCGTGCAGGATGCCATTTTCTCCACCATTACCCGAGAAAATCGCAACTGCTTTATGGTAGGCGATGTGAAGCAATCCATTTACGGCTTCCGTCTGGCTGACCCCAGCATTTTCCTTGACAAATACCAAAGCTATGAGCCTGCGGAAACTGCAGAGCCGGGACAGAGCAGAAAAGTGGCGCTTTCCTCCAATTTCCGCTCCGGCGGCGGTGTGCTTGCGGGTGTTAACGATGTGTTCCGCCTTTGTATGTCGGAAAAAATCGGCGGTCTTCAATATGGCAAGGAGGAAGCCCTTTATGAAGGCATTCCCCATACGCCTTTGGGAGAGCCGGAGGTTGAGCTGTGGACAATTCCCGTGGAAGAAAGCACCTATCCTGAGGAAGCGGAATTTGTTGCAGGCAGAATTAAGGAGCTTCTCGACGGTGAGCATTATGTCCGCGATAAGGACAAGCTCCGCCGCATCAGACCCGAAGATATTGCTATTTTACTCCGTTCTCCCGGCAGTGTGGGCGGGTATTTCCGCAGCGCCTTAAGCCGAAAGGGAATCCGCTGCGTCAGCGGCGGAGGAGAGGATCTGCTCCAAACTCCCGAGGTTTCCACCCTGCGCTCCATTTTGCAGACCGTGAGCAATCCCCGGCAGGATATTCCACTCCTTGCAGCTCTGGCAAGTCCAGTATTTGGCTTTACAGCTGACGATTTGGCTGCTTTTCGCTCGGGCAAGCGCTATGGCAGAGTATATGATTCTCTGGTGCAGTCCACCAGCCAAAAATGCGTCCGCTTTTTGGAAGTGTTAACCCAGCTGCGCAAAGACGCAAGGCTGTGCAGCCTTACCCAGCTGATTGAGCAAATCTTCCTTCTGACCGGCATGGACAGCATCTATTCGGCTATGGACGGCGGAGAAATGAAGCTATCCAACTTGAAAACCTTCTACTCCTACGCTGCTGCCTATGAAGACGGCGGAAGACGGGATTTGGAGCAGTTTATGGAGCATTTGGACGCCATTTCCGACAAGGGTCTTATCTCTCAAAACGAAGAGTCCACCGTCGGCGCGGTGACCATTATGAGCATCCACAAGTCCAAGGGATTGGAATTTCCCGTGGTGTTTGTTTCCAATCTGTCCCGCAGCTTTAACCGGGAAATCACCCGGGCGAATATCGTTTGCGACCAAAAGCTGGGTTTGGGCCTTTCTGTTGTGGATGCAAATCAACGGGTGCGTTATCCCACTATCGCCAAGCGGGCCATTGTCGCCAAGAAAATTGCCGACGATTTGTCCGAAGAAATGCGGGTGCTGTATGTAGCGCTGACCCGGGCGAGAGACCGGCTGATTATGACCTACGCCTCCCAGACCCTTGAAAAAGATCTTAAAGAGATTGCCTTGCGGATGGATATGACAAATCCTGAGCTTTTGACCCGTGAGGTGACCTGCCCCGGCGAATGGGTGCTGATGACGGCGCTGCGCCGTACGGAGGCGGGAGAGCTGTTCGCTCTGGGCGGAAAGCCGGCTGACACCAGTCTGGGTACGCCCCCGTGGCTGATAGGGGTTTCCACTGTTGTTGGCAGCGCAGCTGGGGTTGCTGAGGAAGAAATCAAGGGGAAAATGGATGAAAATGTGGTTGCACTTTTGCAAAAGGGCCTGTCTTTCCGCTATCGCTATAAAGCCGCAACCGCAGCTCCCTCCAAGCAGACGGCCACCCAACGCAAGGGCAGGGAAAAGGACAATGAGGTTTCTGAAGATACCCCGGAAGCAAAGCAGGCATTCACTGCATTCAGAAAGCCTACATTCCTGGATTCCAAGGCATCTGCCACGGATAAGGGTAACGCCACCCATATTGCCATGCAGTACCTTCGTTTTGAAAACTGCAAAGACGAAATGGCGGTTCTAAGTGAACTGAAAACTCTTTGCGAAGAGGGCGTGCTGACAAAAGAGCAGGTGGAAATGATCGACAGCGCAAAAATCGCCGGATTTTTTGCCACATCCCTGGGAAGAAAGCTGATGGCAGGCGAAGAGGTCTTGCGGGAATTTAAGTTCTCGATTCTGGATGACGGAGAAAACTACGATTCCTCTCTGACGGATGAAAAAATACTCCTGCAAGGTGTTGTGGACTGCGCGTTAATTGAAGAAGACGGCATCACGGTCATTGACTTCAAAACCGACCGCGTTACCGGTCAGACCCAAAAGGAGCGGGTAGAGCATTACCGCCCCCAGGTTATGGCCTATGCCGACGCGCTGACAAGAATCTATCAAAAGCCGGTGAAAGAGGCTTACTTGTACTTCTTTGCTACGGGCGAGGCAGATAGAATCTTATAATGAATGGGCATGTGAAGCTTCACATGACCATTTTCTTTTAGCGTGTGTTCTTGTTCTGGTTGTTCTGGTTATGATTCTGGTGCTGGGTCTGGTTCTGGTTGCTCTGATTCTGCTTGTTCTGGTTGTTCTGATT
>JAFTMB010000047.1 GCA_017452605.1 Oscillospiraceae bacterium | reverse complement strand
TTATACGTGGTGATATATACGCCGTTTTCTTCGTTTTCTCTTGTGGCATCCACTGAATAGTACAAATAGAGGTCATATTTCGTTTCACTGACCCATTGCAGCGTAAAGAACACGTCCTGCGCACCTATGGCTGCAAATTCATTGTTCAGATTACCACCTGATATCATATTGTCCCTACAATGAAGAACTCTGTCACCTTCATCGCACCACTGTTCAAAGGTGTGTTTATTCGCATCCGAATTCAGACCACGCTCGATGTGATTGAGAACAAACTCAATGGCAGCCGTTGCATTTGTAGTACCGCCACCGGGAGGGGTAACGGGATCTGTAGGTTCAGGATCAGTTGGGTCTGTGGGATCAGTTGGATCTGGCTCATCCGGTTCTTCGGGCGGAATATAGGGAGGGACCAGGGTGAAATTGATTTTCACCGCATGGGCATGATCGATCTCGTCAGAAAATGTGACGGTAAAAGTGATCGTTCTGTGAGGATTTACCGCACTGCCCAGCGTAATATCCTTGAGTTCAAGTGTATGGTCTCCGGCCGTATAGTTCAGGTAATAATAGACATTCTCCGTGGGGTTGGCAACGGTAACGGTCATAGTGCTGCCTTTGGTAGCCGTCAGATTGATCAGCGTACCGGAATAGCCTTGTACAGCTACACCGTCACCGGCTGTTATGTTTGAAATATATAGGCCTGTATGTTGAAAATCCAGAGAACCGGAAAAAGATAATGTTTTACTGACCGCCGCAAATCCTATGCCCACAAAAAGCACAGAAAAAGAGAGCGCTATACAAAGTAAGACTTTTGCTGTTTTCATATAAACGCTCCCTTTTTAATTGATATTATTTTGCCAAATATGCGCCGCCGGATTTATGCGTGTTGTACGCATTCTCCTCATCTTCAACTTTGATTTCGTAGCTGTAGATTGTTTTTAGGCAAGTTACAACGAAGAATTTTGTAGAAGTCTTGTCTGCGTTTTCATACATAAAAATAGGTTGACGAATCGTGTCTCTGATTTCAAGAAGTTCCGTGAATTCCTCCACACGAATCACCTGATAATCTGTGGTATCGTACTCATCGAGGATTTTTTGGATATAAGATTTGTAGTTGGATACCAGCATCTGAACCTTGCGGGCATAGTCGATATGCTTGTTTCTGCTAAGCAGGACAAACAGACCTAAACCACTCAGGCACAGCAGCGTCAAGGCGCCCAGAATAATCGTAAATAACAAAAACACGCTCTGTATTTTTGTGTCTTTTGCAACGATCATCTGCACACCTGCGGGAATTGTGGTATGTACAACGGGCTTGACTGTGTTTTCCAGCAAAGGAATATACAGTTCAATGACATATTCGCCGGTATTATCCTCGGCGAAAGATTCGCTGATGCCCACCACATCCACATGCATTCTGACGATCAGGTTGTTGCCCGTATTTTCAACATTGTAGGAGGTTACGAAGTCCCGTGCAATTTTGTTATATGCATTATAATCTAATGTTACCAGTTCATTGATGGAGAGGCATTTTCCTCGCGCTTCTTTGCTGGTTGGCGGAAGAAGGTTTTCGACCGGGTTATAGATTGGGGAATCGCTGGCCTTATCTTTAATCTCAATTTGCGCATCGATACGATAGGTATATTGGAAGTGAACATTGTCTACTGCCATTTCCAGATCGTAGCTGAAATCCGCTGTCATTTTGTCGATCAAAGATGCCACATAAGCGTGGCTGCCGTTCAGATAGTTTTCATCGTAAAATTTGTTATCGGCAAGATACGCGCGATGAATCACACTTCCGTCTTCGGCATAAGGTACGTAGGTGTTTTTCTTAATATTGTTAAAAGCGCAGAAAGACAGTAAAGACGAAACTGCAAAAATACAGATGATAATTGAAAGGAATCTAATCCATTTTTTGCGCCATTTTTCGTGTTGTTCGCGTCTAGCTTTTTCCAGTTCAGACAAGAAAAGCCCCTCCTTTCTCGAAATTTGTTCTGCACATTTTTATTCAAATAGTGATCGGAGCCATAGCGTAGGATAGCCCACATACTTTATTTTCAAGTTAACAATACCGAGTACATCCGTATCTGTGATATATCCGGAGTCTCTGCTTTCGTTTGCGTCACCTTTGGTGAAGTAACGATACTGACCGTTGATCTTCTTAATATCGACCACACGGTGAATGATCCGGTTATCGTCATGATTGAAAACGATCACATCACCGACTTGAATGATCTGTTTGTCGTATTCTTCAAAGATAACTGCATCTCCCTTGTCGATCTCTCCGGACATACTCTCAGTAGCAACAACGATCAGCTTATACTGAAATTGCATAGAGACCAACATAATATAAATAGCGGAAAAAATAACGATAATCGTGGTAAAAACAGCCTGCAGAACTGTGTTGCGTTTTGCAACCGCAAATGTTCTGGGGGTATAGAGCGTATGAATCAGCAGATAAATGCCCACAGGCATCACGATCCGCAAAAACGAAACCAGTGCCTCGGACATATCTGGCTTTATGGGGATAATATAGGGGAACAAAAAAATAATGAGTTTATAAACGATATTTGGCAGCGCACCGAACTTCCCGGCAAGATAGTGATAAAGGAAATTGGAAGTCAGCGCAGGCAGCAGTGCAAAGCCTACCGCTGCCATAAAAGAATCGTAGTTTGCAAAAACATTGGTATCACACAGGACGAGAAAGTCGATCCAAACAAACAGAAAATACGTGACGACTGTAATTATCTTGCTTTTCTGCGCAAGAAATACACTTCGCAGAATTTCCGTTGCTACGATGGTAACGCCGTAGGGTAGAAGGAAATTCGTCAGATATGCAAACTTAAATTCTGTTTTGATATATCCATATTTGATGCCGGTCATCAAATACAGGGCTATCATAATGGTGGCAATGGCAGCCATAACCAAGGCCACCTGCCTTTTGTGGAAATTGGGGACAGTCCTCTTTTTCAGAAACAGAGACAAGAGGACCGTCTCGATACCTACCAGGATCGCCAGAGCGAAATTTTGCGTGATCTTTTCCCCTATAAAACTGACAAGAAGGCATGACAGCAAGAATACCGCCGTACATACATACAGCTTTTTATCAAATCTCATATATGTATGCTCCTTCTTGCCGTTTTATAAGAGAACTCATGTCCTTAGGCGACCTGATCTGCGTAGACCTGGAAGGTGAACTCAGCATTGGTCACGGTATCTGTGGGGTAGCTGTCCATAGTAACAGTAACGGTAACGGTGGTCGTTCCGCCAACAGCGATGGTATATGCACCTGTGACCTCTGCGGTAACGGTGTAGTTGTCTTCCACCGCAGTGGTGGTGAGAGCCTTTACTGCAACATTTTCAGCATCATACCGGCTTGCATTCTTTACTGTTACAGTGAAGGTCTTGGTTTCGCCAACCACCCATTCACTGGTATTCATAGAAACAGTGAATTTATCGGTGTCGGTGCCCTCAGAGTTTGTCAGGATGCTGTCAAGGTCAGTTGCGGTACCCCAAACAATCTGGAAATCAGGAGTATAGCTGATCTTACCGGTGAAATCGATGGTGTCATTCAAAGCAGCATAACCGATGCCAACGCACAGAACGGCAATCAGCAGAAGCGCGATAACCACATTTCTTCTGTTCTTCATACAAATCTTCCTCCTTTCTTGAAAAATTATAGTTTCCGTCGACCAAAGCCAACGGCAATACTATCCAAAGAATTTGTTTGTCATTGTATAACAACATATTTTAAAAGTCAACTATTTTAATACCTGCCTCCACCATCTTTGTACACTGTGTATACATAATAAGTGTGGAAAGGAGTGTCGGATTAGTGTATTTTAGTAGTCGTTTAAGAGAACTTCGGACACAGGCTGGTCTTACACAACTGCAATTAGCGCAGCGTTTGGGGATCACAAAAAGCGTCATTTCATTTTACGAGCTCAGTGAGCGCGCACCATCGCCGGATGTTTTGATTCGAATTGCCAAGATTTTTCATGTAAGTACGGATTATCTGTTGTGCTTGGAAAATCGCGAAACCATTGATGTTACGGGACTTGACAACCACGATATTGCGCTCCTGCGTGCATTGGCTGACAGTCTCCGCAGCAAGAAGCAATAAATTGATTCAAAAGGACACCTCAGATACTATTTTGAGGTGTTTTTCTTTTTGCCTCGAACGATTTTTTGTATACTGTTTTGTGTCCATACCGATAATTGTTTCCATCCGGAGATTTCCAACCAGGACGACATTACTATAGCAAAATATCCGGCGCATTTTTGACTTAGGGTATGAATTGCGTGTTTTAAGGAATGAACGGTAAACTGCTTCCGTTGAATTGTTGTTTTCTTTATGCTATAATTAGAATGACAAAAAATAAACAACAGGGGGGTGGCAGTATGATCCGGATCGCAATATGCGATGATTCTTCTGCATTTTTGCATCAGGCTAAGTTTTTGATCGAGCATTGGGATGCGCCTGCTGCCCGCAGCATTGTCACAGAACTGTTTGAGGACGCAGATGCACTCTTGTCTGCCCACAGGCAAAAACCCTTTGACATTATTCTTCTGGATATTGTTATGCCACTGTTAAACGGCATCGACGCGGCCAAAGAGCTCCGAGAAAAGGATAAGACCGTTAAAATCATTTTCCTTACCACCTCAACGGAGTTTGCAATCGACAGCTATGCTGTCAAAGCAAGCAATTATCTGTTAAAGCCCGTAAATCCGGACAGTTTGTTCGCTTGCTTGGGCGAGCTGATCTGCGACCTCCAAAGCGTCGCAAAAAGTATCGTTGTAAAAGGTACAGACGCTACCCACAGAATCGTTCTTTCCGACATTGAACATGTGGAAGCACAGCTTAAGCACACTGTGTTTTTCTTGAAAGAAAATCAGAAGATCGAATCTGCAGCGTCTTTTTACACCTACGAAAATATACTTGTGCTGGATGACGGATTTTTCAAATGTCACCGCAGCTACATCGTAAATATCCACCATATCGATAAGTTTTCCCATACCCAGATCGTTATGCGTTCCGGATTCTGTATCCCGATCTCTCGCAGTTGTCAAAAGAATTTCGCAGATTCCTACTTTCGTGTGATTTTCGGAAAGGTGGGCGATAACATATGATCGATACGATTCTTTTCTACATACATCACGGCCTGACATTGCTTGCCGGTGTTATTCTGTCTGCCGCTTTTTCCGGCGTACGGTTTACAAAAAAGAATATTTGCGTTGTTTCTGCCATTTTTGCTGTCTGCGCGAGCTCGCAATTGGCTGCCTTTCTTTTGTTCGGCGAGCAGCGGGTCTGGGAACTTTATCCATTGATTGTCCATGCGTTACTGGGTGCCTTATTATGCACAGTCTTCCGGAAACGGGTCATAACAGCTGTTGCATCTATTACACTGGCCTACCTGTGCTGCCAACCCTCCAAATGGCTCGGCATGCTGACAGCAGTCTTTACAGATAATGTTACCATCGTGTGGTGTGTACGGATCGTTGTTGCACTGAGTGTATTTGTTTTGCTCCTTCGCTTCTTTGCCAGCTTTATTTCCGAGATATTCACCAAAGATAATCGCAGTGTGCTAATATTCGGCAGTGTGCCGTTTGTTTATTATCTGTTTGATTATGTGGTAGGGGTCTATACCGATCTGTGGAAGGACTATTACCGCTTGGCTGCCGAATTTCTAGCGTTCTTTCTTTGTATCGTTTTTATGGTATTCTGCTTTGTCTACTATCGGGAGTACGAAAAAAAGATGCTGGCCCAGCAAGAAAACAAAATTGTTGAGATTACAGTAAAACAGCAAGCAAAAGAGATTGAAACGATCCGCAAAAGCAATCTAGAAACCAGACTCTTGCGTCATGATATGCGCCTGCTGCTGAACAATCTGGCGCTAAATATTGAACAGGGCGACAAGAAACATGCGCTTAGTCTCATATCCGGTTATATTTCCGAGATAGAATCTGCTTCTGTGCATCGGTATTGCCAAAATGATACGGTCAATTACATTCTCACGTATTTTGAAAGCAAATGTCAAAAAGCGGGAGTTGCGTTCTGCGTGGATCTGGAGTTGGAAACACTGTCTGTAGATGAAGTTATGTTTTCATCTATCCTATCCAACGCATTGGACAATGCCTTAAACGCCCAAATGAAACTGCCCGAAGCGGAGCGGCAGATTAAGCTGATGTTGAAGAATTCCAACGGAAAGCTGCTTCTTTCTGTAAAAACCCCTTTGTTGAAACGATTTCTCTGGATCCTACAACTGGCATTCCCATGTCTGCAAAAGCCGGGCACGGATACGGCACACAGAGCATCCTGTATCTAACAGAAAAGCTCGGTGGCAAATGCCAGTTTGCCGTGCAAAATAATATCTTTGTTCTGCGCGTTGTTTTGTAAGTCAATACCACGATTGCCAAGCAGGTTGGCAGACCGATTTGGCAGAAACCTTTTATGACCACGGCATTCGCAATCAGCAGGATTATGACGAGATTTGGGATTGAGAATAATCCTCCAAAATATGCATTAAACCGGACACCGTGATGGTGTCCGGTTTTTCTGGCGAACACAGTTCGCCCCTACAGTCATATACGATAGAATTCGTAGGGGTGATCTGTGATCGCCAGTTAGAACAATGTTGTTATCCAATAAATCAAGCCATAGACTACGGATGCGGACACACCGTAAACAATAACCGGGCCGGCGATGGTAAACATCTTCGCGCCGACGCCTAAAATAAAGCCCTCTGTCTTAAACTCCACTGCCGGGGCGGCGACGGAATTGGCAAAGCCGGTAATGGGCACCAGCGTGCCTGCCCCGGCGTGCTTGGCAATGTCATCGTACAGACTCAGCCCCGTCAAAAGGGCGGAAATCGCCACAAGGCTCATGGACGCGGCTGTGTAAGCATCCTGCTCCTCTAACCCCAAGGCCTGATAGCCGTTTACTGCCAGCTGCCCCAAAAGGCAGATAAAGCCGCCTACCAAAAACGCCTTTAATACATCGGTTTTTATAGGCGAAGCCGGACTCAGCTGTTTTACTAATTTTCCATATTCCCGTTCTGTCATGCAAACCCCTCCGCAGCCAGTTTGCCCAATTTCTTTCAGAATATGAAAAATCGGCGCTTTCAAAGCGCCGATTTTGTGTTTTACTTTCCGGTCAGCTTTTCCAGCGCCTGCCGGGCGGCATCCTGCTCTGCCCGTTTTTTGCTGGAACCCTCGCCGGTGCCAAACAGCTCGCCGTTCAGGGTCAGCTCCACCACGAACTGCTTGTCGTGATCCGGGCCGGACTCCCCTGCCAGACGGTAAGTGATGGTCTGGTTCTTTTTCTGCTGCACCAGCTCCTGCAGAGCCGTTTTATAGTCCGCATTGTTCAGCTTGCGCAGCGGTACATTCACCAGAATAAACTTCTCCACAAACGCCTTGGCAGCGTCCATACCGCCGTCCAAATAGCAGGCGGCAATCACAGACTCCACGGCGTCCGCCAAAATGGATTCTCTGGTGCGTCCGCCGCCCTGCTCCTCGCCTTTTCCCAGGAGCAGATGCTCCCCAAGGTCAAGACGCCTGGCAACCACAGCCAAAGTCTTTTCGCACACCATGTCCGCCCGCATCCGGGTCAGCTCGCCTTCGGGCCGATCGGGAAAGGAGCGGTACAGATAATCCGCCACCAGCATACCCAACACGCTGTCACCCAAAAATTCCAGCCGCTCGTTGCTTTTCAGGCTGTTGTGCCATCTTTCATTGGCGTAGGAGGAGTGGGCCAGGGCATTTTGCAGAAGACTGATATCCTGAAAAGTATAGCCAATGGCCTGTTCCAGCTTCTTAATCATTGGCAGGCTCCTTTGCTGCGGACAGAGCTTTGAGGCCTTCCTCCAGTTCCTGCGCGATATTGCACCGGGCGGCATCCTCTGCCTGCCGGATGGCATTGCGGAACGCCAGCACATCGGAAGAACCGTGGGCTTTAATCACCGGCTTGCGAATGCCCAAAAACTGGGTGCCGCCGATTTCCCGGTAGTCAAGGAGCTTTACCAAATCCTTCACGCCGGATTTACTGAATAAGTAGCCAATCATGGTGAAAATGTTCTTCTTGAACATCTTCTTCATCACACTGCCCATAAACATGGCTGTGCCTTCGATGGTTTTGAGCAATACATTGCCGGAAAAACCGTCACAAACAACCACATCCACTGCGCCCAGAGGAACATCCCGGGCCTCTACATTGCCCACAAAGTTAATAAGGCCC
Source organism: Oscillospiraceae bacterium (assembly GCA_017452605.1). Lineage (GTDB taxonomy): Bacteria > Bacillota > Clostridia > Oscillospirales > Oscillospiraceae > Faecousia. Next base: position 46,368 of record JAFTMB010000047.1, on the reverse strand, counting down.
TGGTCAGCCGCGTCCTTCAAAAGGACGTAGGCCTCTTTTTGCAGGGGCGTACCCTTGGAATCCTCGGTGCCGATGTTCAAAAGTCCTACCTTGGGATTTTCCACACCAAAGGACTTCTTGGCAAACAAGCTGCCCACCAGGGCAAACTGAAGCAAAAATTCCGCCGTACATTCCGCGTTTGCGCCGCAGTCTACAATCACCGTCTTGCCGCCGGCTTTGTTGGGCATAGCAGGGCCCATAGCAGCCCGGCGGATTCCCTTTACCCGCTTGACAAGCAGAGTAGCGCCGGTCAGCAGCGCGCCGGTAGAGCCGGCAGAAATAAAGGCGTCGCCGGCATCCTCTGCCAGCATTTTCAAGCCAATGACCATGGAAGAGTTTTTCCGCTTGTGAATCACTGCAGCGGGGTCGTCGTGCATGTCCACCACATCGTCGGCGTTGGCAATTTCCAGGCCCTTGGGCAAATCGGCAATGTTATTCTTTTTCAGAACCGCCAGGATTTCTTCTCCCCGGCCAACCAGAGTGATTTGGCTGCCAAAATCCCCGGCTGCTGCAATCGCACCCAGTACAGGCGCTTCGGGCGCATTGTCGCCGCCCATTGCATCCAGAATAATTTTCATCATGTACCTTCTTTCTGCTTACACACCTGCCGCCAGCAGCTCCTCAATCACAGCAAGGGAGCGGTTGGCGATAGCCAGGTTCTTCTCAGCTTTTTTACGAATCCGCTGCTCCAGCGGCTGGATAATGCTGAAATTGATATTCATCGGCTGGAAATTAACTACGCTTTCGTCGCTGACATACATTCCCAGCGCGCCGATGGCAGTGGTCTTGGGGAATTCCGGCAGGGGTTTTCCTAACACCTTGGCCGCCATAGCAACCGCTGCCAAATAGCCGGAAGCGGTAGACTCCACATATCCTTCCACACCCGTCATCTGTCCGGCAAAGGCAACCAAGGGATTGTTTCTGTCGGCATAGTATTTATCCAGCAGCTTGGGACTTTGCAGGAAAGTGTTGCGGTGCATCACGCCGTAGCGAACATATTCCGCGTTTTTCAAGGCGGGAATCATGGAGAAAATCCGTTTCTGCTCCGGGAATTTCAGGTGAGTCTGGAAACCCACCAGATTGTAAATGCTTCCCTGGGCATTATCCAGGCGCAGCTGAACCACTGCGTAGGGCTCTTTTCCCGTGTTGGGGTCAATAAGACCTACAGGCTTTAGCGGGCCGTAGCGCAGGGTGTCCACGCCTCGGCGGGCCATAACCTCTACGGGCATACAGCCTTCAAATACATTTTTGTCCTCAAATCCATGAACCGGCGCTTCCTCCGCCTTGACAAGCTCTGCCACAAAGGCTTCATACTCTTCCTTGTTCATGGCGCAGTTTACATAATCCGGCGTTCCCCGGTCATAGCGACTCTGCCACCAGGCAAGGCTCATGTCCACAGATTCCGCGGTCACCAAGGGCGCGGCGGCATCAAAAAAGTGGAGATGGCCCGTTCCGAAGTATTCTCCGATGGCCTGGGATAAGGCATCCGCCGTCAGCGGCCCGGTGGCGATGATGACCGGGCCTTCGGGAACCTGGGTGACCTCTTCGGAAATAATTTCAATATTGGGGTGGCTGCGGATTTTTTCCGTGACCAGCTTGGCAAAGCCCTCCCGGTCAACCGCCAGACAGCCGCCTGCTTCCACCCGGGTCTGCTCGGCGCAGCTTAAAATCAGACTGCCGCAGCGGCGCAGCTCCTCTTTCAAAAGACCCACAGCGTTTTCCAGTCGGTCGCCCCGCATGGAGTTGGAGCAAACCAGCTCTGCAAAGTATTCGCTGTGGTGGGCAGGACTCATCTTGTGGGGCTTCATTTCATAAAGTGCCACCTGAATACCCCGCTGGGCCAGCTGCCAGGCTGCTTCCGAGCCGGCAAGTCCCGCGCCAATCACTTTTACCCTGGTCATTTGCTTCCCCCTGTCTTCTTGGTTGAACGCTTGGCAGGTTTCTTTGCGGATTTCTTGGCAGGCTTTTCCTCTGCCTCATCCGTTTTTTTCTTATAATACCCCCGCTTGGCCTCCGGCAGGAAATTGCCGCAGCTTTCGTTGATACAGAAAGCCTTCATCCTGCCGCGGCCGGACTTCTTAAACATGGTTTTGCCGCACTCGGGGCAATCCAGCTCTGTGGGCACATCCCAGGTCATAAAGCCGCATTCCGCGCCCTTTTCACAGCCGTAATAGGCATAACCCCGCTTGGATTTGCGCTTTAGCAGGGCGCTTTCACACTTGGGACAGCGACCGGGCATCCGCTCCACAATGGGCTTGGTGTTTTTGCACTCGGGCCAGCCGGGGCATGCCAGGAATTTACCAAAGCGGCCAACCTTGACCACCATCTTCCTGCCGCACACCTCGCAGATTTCCTCCGTTTCTTCCTCGGGAACCTTTAAACGCTTGCCCTCAAGAGCTTCTTCCGCGTCGGCAAGCTGGGCATGGAAACCCTCATAGAACTGGGAAAGAACATCCTTCCAGTTCCGGCTTCCTGCTTCCACATCGTCCAGCTGGTTTTCCATATTGGCGGTAAATTCCACATCAATGATGTCAGTAAACCGCTCCATCATCAGGCCGTTGACCACCTCACCCAAGGGGGTAGGCGCCAGACGCTTATCCTGCTTGATGACATATTCCCGGTCCTGAATGGTAGACACAATGGAAGCGTAGGTGGAAGGACGGCCAACGCCCTTTTCTTCCATGGCTTTCACCAGGGTTGCTTCCGTGTATCTTGCCGGAGGCTGGGAAAAATGCTGCTCTTTTTTAATGTCCAAAATGGAAGCCTGCTCACCCTCCTGCAAATCCGGCAGCGGCGAACCGGTTACCTCCACCTCGTCATCTCTGCCTTCCTCATAGACGGCAATAAAGCCGGAAAACAGCATGCTCTGGTGGCTGCAGCGGAAGCTGTGAACGCCGCACTGAGTGTCAATAGAAACCACGCTATACAGGGCGTTTGCCATCTGGGATGCCAGGAAACGGCTCCAAATCAGCTTATACAGCTTGTACTGCTCCTTGGTCAGGCTGCCCCGGATTTCTTCGGGGTCCAGCTCCACATGGGTGGGGCGGATGGCTTCGTGGGCATCCTGGGCGCTGGATTTGGACTTAAACACATGGTGCTTTCCGTAGTAATATTCCTTGCCGTAGCGGGCCTTGATAAAGCTGGCTGCAGCATCCATAGCCTCGCTGGACAGCCGCAGGGAGTCGGTACGCATATAGGTAATCAAACCGGTAGTACCCTCGCCTGCCACATCCACGCCTTCATACAGCTGCTGGGCAACCGCCATTGTGCGCTTGGGTGTCATGCCCAGCTTCCGGGATGCCTCCTGCTGCAAGGTGGAGGTGGTAAACGGAGGGGCGGCGGACCGCTTTTTCTCCGCTTTTTTTACATTGGTTACAGTAAAGGTCTTTCCGGTGATGTCCTGGATGACGGCATCCACCTGATCTTCAGCCGTAAGCTCTTTCTTCTTTTCGTCGCCGTAATAGCGGACAGTGAAGCTGCCGGGCTTTCCCATGCGGCTCAAGTCCACATCCAGCGACCAATATTCCTTGGCGACAAAGTCGCGGATTTCATTTTCTCTGTCCACCACCAGCCGGGTGGCAACAGACTGCACCCGTCCGGCAGACAGGCCTCTGCGAACCTTTTTCCAAAGCAGCGGAGAAAGCTGATAGCCCACAATCCGGTCTAAAATCCGCCGGGCCTGCTGGGCATCCACCAGCGCATAGTCAATATCCCGGGGGTTGGCGATAGACTCCTTTACCACCCGCTCGGTGATTTCGTTGAAGGTCACACGCCGGGCCTTTTCCTCCGGCAGCTCCAGCAGTTCCTTTAAGTGCCAGGAGATGGCTTCGCCCTCCCGGTCAGGGTCGGTTGCCAGATACACTTTCTCCGCGGCGGCGGAAGCCTTTTTCAGCTCCTTGATCAGATCCTCTTTGCCTGCCACAGATACATATTTGGGGGTAAAGCCGCGTTCCAAATCCACGCCCATGGTGCTCTTGGGCAGATCCCGCAGGTGGCCCATGCTGGCTTTTACGGTATACTCCGGCCCAAGGTAGCGACCAATGGTCTTAGCCTTGGAAGGCGACTCCACTATCACAAGATGACTGGATTTATCCATGAAAATACTCCGTTTCTGAAACTACTTTAATGCAATCCGTTTTCCGGGCAAACGCTTAATCACGCCCTTGATTTCCAAAACCGTCAGCGTGGCAAGCACACTGGCAGCCGCCAGGCCCGATTTGGCAATTACATCGTCCACCAGCTTGTCTTCTTCGGTCAGCAGCGATGCGATGGCTTTTTCCTGCTCGGTAAGCCCCTGAAAAATATCACGTATGTCACTATAAGGCGGCTTCGAGCCGTTGTCAATGGGTTTTCTCTCTTTTTTCTTGGGGAAAAGTCGATTATTTGCAGGCAAAACCGGCTCCTGCGCCACTTTCGGCAGGCTTCTTTCTTCTGCGACTGCATTCTTCATCACCGGGTCTGAGTATCCCGAAGGGGTGATTACAGAGGTATCCGGGCGCACCGCATCCGGGTAAAGATGCTGATACTCGCACATCACATCCCAGCCCCGGCTGACGGGTATTGCGCCTTCGCGCAGCAGGGCGTTGCTGCCCATGCAGCTTTCCATATCCACGTTTCCCGGCACCACAAACACATCCCGGCCCTGCTCCGCAGCCTGCCGGGCGGTAATCAGCGCGCCGCTTTTATAGGGCGCTTCCACAACCAGAACACCGTTGGCAAGGCCGCTGATAATCCGGTTTCGCTTGGGAAAATTCCAGCCGAAGGGCGGTGTTTTGGGAGGAAACTCTGTTAACAGGCACCCGTACTTTTCCGTGTCGGCGAAAAGCGCCTTGTTTTCCGGCGGATACACAATATCCGCGCCGCTTCCCAGCACGCCTACCACAATTCCGCCCGCAGTGAGCGCCCCTTCCATGGCTGCGCCATCGTTTCCCTTGGCAATGCCGGACACAATCAAACCGCCGCACCGGGCAATCTGGCCGCCCATTTTCCGGGATACATGGATGCCGTAGGGCGTGCATTTTCTCGTACCCACCACAGCAATCACCGGAACACTGTCAAAATCCGGCAGCGTACCCTTATAGTATAATACCAAAGGTGGGTCAGCAATATTCTTAAGCTTTGCCGGATAGGCTGCATCCTGATAGGTGCAAACATGGATTCCCATATTGGCGCAATCACGCAAAATGGCGTTGGCCTGAGTAAGGGATTTATCCAGCAGCGCCTTGGCTGCCTTAACGCTTAAATCCTCCACAGCCTTCAGGTCTTCCTCCGAGGCATAGTAAACCGCCTCTGCGTCCTGAAAATGAAGCAGCGCCATTTGCTTTTCCCGGTCTGACATTTCGTTCCGGGTCGCAAGCCATATCCAGTGTACCAGCATGGTTTTTCCTTCTTTCTGTCTTACTGGGTAACCATTTGCCACATAACGATGGCTGCCGCCACCGCCGCATTTAACGATTCGCATCTGGGATTCATGGGAATCACCAGCGCCTTGTCTGCGCCATTGAGAATTTCCTGCCGGACGCCCTGACCTTCGCTTCCGATCACCACAGCCATCTCGCCTATGCGCGCCGCGCGAATATCCTCCGCTTTGTCATTTAAGGCCGTCACCGCCACGGGAATACCGGCAGCAGCAAAAGCAGCCTTTGCCTCCTGCCAACTGCAGCGAACCACCGGCGTGCGGAACACAGCGCCCATGGAGGAGCGAACCACCTTGTGGCTATAGGGATCTGCGCAGCCTTCCAGCAGCGCGACCTGCACATTGAGCGCATCCGCCGTCCGCAAAACCGTGCCCAAATTTCCCGGGTCTTGAATGCCGTCCAAGAGTAGCGTTCCCGGCTTGGCCTGCAGGGGAGTTTTTTCCGGCAGCCGACACACAAACAGCGCGCCCTGAGGGGTTTCCATGGGGGAAACGTAGGCCATAATCTCCGGGCTGACCCGGTAGCATTTCACCTTATCCGGCAGTTCTACGGAAATACCCTCGGTTAAAAATACGGTGTCCAATCCGTGGCAGTATTTCACTGCCTCCTGCAAAAGCTTGGTTCCGTCCGATACAAACAGTCCTTTTTCTTCCCGCTCTTTCCGGGAGGAAAGAAGCTTTCGCACCTGCTGAATCAGCGGGTTTTTCCGGGAGGTAATCACCAATTCGCTCATAGCTTCTGCGCCGCCTCCAACGCCTTGGTATCACCCAGCACCACCACGACATTCCCTTCCCGAATGACATAGTCAGCTGCGGGAGAAACGATAATCTCCCCTTCGCTGCGCACTGCAATGATATTTACGCCCAGCTTTGCCCGGACATTCAATTCACGCAGACTCTTATTCTGCCACACCTTGGGCGCCGGCACTTCGGCAATGCCGTAATCCTCAGAAAGCTCAATATAATCCAGCACATTGGGACTGGAAAGGCTCTTTGCCAGACGGGCGGCATTTTCCTTTTCCGGTACCACAACCCGGTCTGCTCCCAGTTTTTCCAGTACATGGCAATGGGTTTCATCCTTGGCTTTACACACAATGTAAGGAACACCCAGCTCCTTCAAATTCATGGTTGCCAGCACAGATGCAGACAAATCATCACCGATGGCCACAATGGCGCAGTCAAAATCTTTCACACCCAGCGCCTTCAGCACTTCCTTGTCCCGGCAGTCGCTGACCACTGCATGGGTCACATAGTTGGATATTTCCTGCACCAGCTTGTTGCTGACATCCATGGCCATCACTTCACAGCCATGCTTATAAAGCTGCTTTGCCACCTCTGAACCGAACCGTCCGAGGCCAATCACAACATAGGATTTCATAGCGTTTCCTCCTATCCAATCAAAAGGTTTGTATCTGCGTACTGGTACCGCTCCCCTGCCCGGTTGCCCATTAAAAAGCCCAGGCTGATGGTAAGAACGCCTACACGACCAAAATACATATAAAGAATCACCAGAATCTGGGCCGGGACACTCAAACTTCCCGTAACACCGGCGGTCAGTCCCACCGTTGCCAGGGCAGATACCGCTTCAAACAAAGCATCGGTAAATCCCACGGGAGAGGTCGCGCAGATAAAAATGCCGCCAAACAGCGCCAGCCCCATCATCACCATGGCAATGGTCATGGCATCCATTACCTGCTTTTCCGGAATGGTTCGCTTGTGGGAGCAAACTGTGCTTCTGCCCCGAATTCTTGCCCAAACGAACAGCGCCAGCACCAAAACCGTTACGGTTTTGATACCGCCGGCAGTGGACCCAGAAGAACCGCCAATAAACATCAGCGCCATGGACACCGCCTTGCCTCCGTCGGTCATGGCCGCTTGGTCAAAGGACGCAAAGCCGGCTGTGCGGAGAGTAACAGACTGAAAAAGGGCATTCAGCAGTTTTTGGGGCAGGGGCATTGCCCCCAGCGTTGCGGGATTGTTCCACTCCAGCGCTCCAACGATAACCGCTCCGCCGATAATCAGAGCAAAGGACATCAGCAGCACCAGCTTTGTATAGATGCTAAGCTTTTTCCAGGAGCGAAGCCGGGCGACCTCCTCCCACACAAAGAAGCCGAAACCGCCTACCGCAATCAGCGCCATTAAAGTAAAGCAAACAATGGGGTCATTGGAAAAAATGGATATGCTCCCTCCGGGAGAAACAACGCCTAATATATCAAATCCGGCATTGCAAAAAGCGGATACTGCGTGGAAAACACCCCATTTGATTGCGGTTTTTACGCCGTAACCCGGCAGAAAACGAAGAAACAGTACAAGCGCGCCGGCGGTTTGAATGGCAAGGCTGCCCCACAGAACCATCTTCTGCAATCTCACCACGCCGTCCATATTATTAAGGCTGAAAGCCTGGGCAATCAGCATTCTTTGCTGCAGGCCCACTTTTTTGCGCAGCATGAATACCACCAGTGATGCTGCCGACATAAAGCCAAGGCCGCCCAGCTCGATCATGCAAAGAATCACAATTTGGCCGAAGCCGCTCCACTGAACCCAGGTGTCAAAGGGGGTCAGACCTGTCACACAGGTGGCGGAGGTTGCAGTAAACAGCGCCGGGAGAAACGGGCAAGCCTCACCGCTTCTGGAAGCAACCGGAAGCATTAACAGCGCCGTTCCCGCCAGAATAATCCCCAGAAAGGCGATGGCAATGATTTGCATGGAGCTGAGCTTCACCTTGCCCCTCTTTTTCCGGGGCCTGTCGGATTTACCTGTCATTTCTCTCCCTCCTTCATTTATGCAAGGTCACCACTACTATTTCCGGGCGGTTATTCACCCGGAAAGGAAACAAGCTGTTTCCCAAACCCCGGCTGACAATCATGGTGGTGTTTCCTTGAGAAAACATACCTTCGTCATACTCCGGAAACAGATCTTCTGAGGCATACAAGCCGCCAAGTCCCGGAATGCGGATCTGGCCGCCGTGGTTATGTCCGGTCAGCGCCAAATCCACGCCGTACCGGCAAAACACCGGAAAGCTGTCCGGGCGGTGGGAAAGCAAAATGTTAAACTCAGAAACCGCAATGGGCTCAAGCATTATTTCCATTACCTCATTCTGGATTTCGTCCCAATCCCGGCGGTCCTTTTCATATTTGGGGTTGTCTGTCACTACCTCGGTGCAGTCATCCACACCCAAAATGCAGATTTTGTCTGTTCCTCTGGTAACCTCCGCCTTTTCACCCCGAAGCACCGTAACTCCCAGCTTCTCCATTTCCTGCTCCAACGCGCCATATTCCTTGTCCCGAATCTCGTGGTTTCCGGTGACATAGTAGCACGGAGCGATTTTCACTGCGGCGCGGACAAATTCCAGAGCAATTTCCAAATCGGTTCTGCGGGAGTCAATCAAATCTCCTGTCATGGCAATCATGTCCGGCTGGGCGTCTTCCACCATCTGCAAAAGCTTTTCATTATTTTTGCCAAACCGGGTGTTGTGCAAATCGGAAATCTGGACAATCCGGTAGCCGTCAAAGCTGTCGGGCAGGCGCTGGCTGGTCAGGGTGTAATCAGTGCGGCCAAGGGCTTGGTTTTCCCAAGCGCCCCAGACGATCAGTCCAAGTAATAGGATTGCCAGCAAAATATAACGGGTCGGTTTCTTCACTGCATGTTTCTCCTTGTGAGGATACAATTAATATAAGTATATCAAATTTTCGCAAAATAGTAAAGAGTAAAGAAAGGGCACCCTGATTTCAGGGTGCCCGGGTTTTTCTTTTTAGCCCTTATCTGCCTGAATGGTATAAACCGTACCGGGGACAATGTCCGTTTCATCTACGCCGGTCAGGGCGTACTCGCCATTCATATAGAACGCCCAATACATACCGTCCTTGTCCCAATCCAGGGTCTGACCCAATACGCTCTGAATATACAGACCATACGGGCCCATCTCACCGGCAATCAGGTTTAAGGAAGTCAAGGCAGCGCCCACCGTTTTTTCATCGGTGTGGATTTCAAACTCGGTTTTTACGCCGTTTTTATCCACTGTCACGAAGGTAAATACGGTGCTTCCCTCGCCTTTCACCGTGGGGCCGACCGCGCCGGTTGTGTCCTGACTTTCCGTGCCGGAGCTGGCGGAAGAATCCGGATTTTCCGCGTCGGAACCGGTGTTTGCAGGTGCGTCATTACATCCCGTTGCCAGTAACGCTGTAGCCGCAATCAGCGCAATGCAAAGGAGCAACGACAGCCATTTTTTCATACTGTTCGTTTTCATTTGACATTTCTCCTTATAACGTTTTTCCCCCTTGCCGCCAGTCTCGCAGCGGATAAAATGAGGGCGCTGCCATGCAGATATTCCGGCTCAATGCGCCCATCTTCAGCCTTCTCAGATTGCTCCAATGGCCTGTTCCCTTTCGTTGCGGCGCGAAAAGGGTAAGAAGAGGGCTTCACGCATTTCACGGCGACGGACTCGCTCAGGATTTGCACCTGATTTCCCGCAAAGCTTCTTTATTGTACCACTTCCATCTGGAAATTACAAGAAAAAGTGAAAAATTGATTGCGTATCCTTAAAAAATGTGGTATGCTATCAGGGTCAAATACGTAATTGGAATGGGAACTAAATCCCAGCGGTACCAAGCCGCCGTAGACGGACATAATAGCCTGGTAAGGTCATTGGAGCAATCTGAGAAGACCTGCCGATTCAGGCGTCCGGAGCCGGAATACAGCGTTTTGACACAACTGCCAGACTCTTGGGGGCTGTCTGCAGGCTGTAAGGCGTTTGCCGATTTTTTCCTTTTTGGAGTCCCCACGGGGACTCTTTTTTTATTGTCCCCGGTTAGGAGCAATATGAAACACGATGCTTTTTCCAAATACCACCCCTTGGTCAGCTTTCTGTTTTTCGCGCTGACCATTGTCTTCGGCGTGGTCATACAGCATCCGGCGTATTTGCTGGCAGGCGTCTTAAGCGGGGGCATCTACCTTTCCTTGCTCATTGGCAAAAAGGTTTTCAGGTGGCTTACGGCGCTGATTCCTCTGTTTTTGCTGGTTTCTTTGGTAAACCCCCTGCTCAATCACCGGGGCAGCACTGTTTTATGCTATGTCTTCTCGAATCCTTACACTCTGGAGGCGCTGCTTCACGGCATGGTCACCGGCAGCATTTTTGTGATTATGATGCTGTGGTTTGCCTGCTACAGCCAAGTGCTTACCAGCGATAAATTCATCTGCCTGTTTGGCCGGCTTATCCCCACTCTCAGCTTGCTGCTGGTGATGGTTCTGCGGCTGATTCCCAGCTTTATGCGGAAAACCTCCCAGCTGACCGGCGCCCGGAAATGTATTGGCAAAAGCGGAGATGCCGTAAGCTTCCGGGGAAAGGTCGCTTCCGGCATGACCATCCTCTCCGCCCTGACAGACCACGCGCTGGAGGGCAGCATTACCACCGCCGACTCCATGCGCTCCAGAGGTTACGGCTCTGGAAAACGCACCAGCTTTCAAATCTACCGGTTTACACCCCGGGATTTTATCCTGATCGCCATCATAGCCGCCCTGACATCAGGCATCCTCGCCTTTGGCGGCAACGCGGCAACCTACACCCCTGCTGTGGAAATTGACCGCGTTGGCGTCGGTTTGATTTGCTACTGCGCGTTATGCTTTATCCCCATCATTTTACAGATAAAGGAGGCTGTCCAATGGCGCATATCCATATCGAGGATTTGAGTTTTTCCTATCCCGGCGCAAATAAACGCTGTCTGGACAGCGTGAGCGTCACCATTGAAAAGGGCGAATATGTCCTGCTGTGCGGACAAAGCGGCAGCGGCAAAACCACATTGCTGCGGCACTTAAAATCCTGCCTTGCCCCCCACGGAGAAAAGCAGGGCGCAATTCTTTTGGACGGCGCGCCTTTGGAGCAGCTGTCCTTACGGGAGCAAGCGGCGAAAATCGGCTTTGTTATGCAAAATCCCGACGACCAGATTGTAACCGACAAGGTCTGGCACGAATTGTCCTTCGGGCTTGAGAGTCTGGGCTGTGACCAAAAGACCATGCGGCTGCGGGTGGCGGAAATGGCCAGCTATTTTGGCATTCAGGACTGGTTCCACCGGGAGGTTTCCCAGCTTTCCGGCGGACAGAAGCAGCTGCTCAATTTAGCTGCCATCATGGCCATGCAGCCGGAAATTCTCATTCTCGACGAACCTACCAGCCAGCTTGACCCGCTGGCCGCCTCGGATTTCTTATCTACTCTGCGGAAGATCAACACCGAACTGGGCACTACCATTTTCATCACCGAGCATCGGCTGGAGGATATTTATCCCGCCGCCGACAAGGTTCTGGTGATGGACAGCGGACGCATCATCGCCCAGGGTGAGCCTGGAGAAGTCAGCCAGGTGCTGTGGAAAGAGAATCACCCCATGTTTGCCGCGCTTCCCACCCCGGTGCGGGCGTTTTACGCCTCCGGCGCAGAAGGCAAGTGCCCCTTGACCGTCCGGGAGGGCCGCAGCTGGCTCAGCCGCGCATTCCAAAACCATCCTCCCCACACCCTCTCCCCTGCCGGAGAGGAAACCGTCAGCGAAGCTTCCCCCGCCCTTACTCTCCGGGAGTGCTGGTATCGCTACGAAAAGGACAGCCCGGACATCTTAAAGGGCGTCAGCTTGTCTGTTCCCCAGGGCAGTCTGTTTGCGGTGGTGGGCGCTAACGGCGCTGGTAAATCCACCATGCTCAAAGCCATTTGCCAGATTTGCAAGCCCTACCGGGGAAAAGTGGAGCTGTTTGGCGTGCCTGCCCACAAGCAAAAGAGGCTGTTTTCCGGCTGCGTTGCCATGCTGCCCCAAGACCCGAAAAGTCTGTTTGTAAAAGCAACCGCCCAAGAAGAACTGGCAGAAATGAACACAGACACCGTTCAGCAGGAGCGGGTTGCCGCTCTTTGTGAGATTTCTCACCTTTTGCACCGCCACCCCTGGGATTTATCCGGCGGCGAGCAGCAGCGCCTTGCCCTGGCAAAAGTGCTTTTGACAAACCCCAGACTTCTGCTGTTGGACGAACCCACCAAGGGTCTTGACCCCTTTTTCAAAATCCAGTTTGCAGCTATTCTGCAAAAACTGAAAGATAGCGGCGTCACCATTCTCATGGTGTCCCACGATGTGGAATTCTGCGCCGAATACGCAGACCTTACCGGAATGTTCTTCGACGGACAAATCATCACCGTCAACACTCCCCGGGCTTTCTTCAGCCAAAACAGCTTTTACACCACCGCCGCCAACCGCATGAGCAGGTGCGTATTCCAGGGCGCTGTGACGGCGGAGGATGTGGTAAGCCTGTACAAGCAGAATCAGGAGGGGTAACAATGAAACGCTCCACCCTTTTTTCCCTGATTTCCATTTTTCTGCTGCTGCCTGCTACGCTGTATCTGGGTACCCAGCTTTCCGGCAAGGCCTACTATATTACCAGTACGCTGGTGATTTTGGAAACCATGCTCCCCTTCTTTTTCCGCTTTGAATCCCGGAAGCCCCAGGCAAGGGAGCTGGCTACCATCGCCGTGATGTGCGCGCTGGCGGTTGCAGGCCGGGTGGCCTTTCCCCTGCCCAATTTTAAGGCAATCACCGGCATTGTCATGATTGCAGGTATCGCTTTCGGCGCGGAAACCGGATTTATGATTGGCGCTGTCAGCGCCTTTGCCAGCAACTTCTTTTTCAGCCAGGGTCCCTGGACTCCCTGGCAGATGATGGCCTACGGCATTGCAGGCTTTTTATCCGGCCTGATTTTCCACCGTCACTGTGCCAGGCTGCTAAAAAATCCGCCCCTTCTTCTGGGGCTGATGAGCGTATTCGGTTTTGTGGGAATCGTGGTGGTAATCGGCCCGCTGCTGGACTGCTCCACTATCTTTGCCACCAGCAGCCACTTAAGCTGGAAATACGCCCTGGCGGTTCTGGCGGCAGGCCTTCCACACAATGTCACCCACGGCATCTCCTGCGCCTTAACCTTAGTGATTTTCTCCAAGCCCTTACTCAGTAAGCTCTCCCGGCTGCAAACCAAATACGGAATGCTTTCATAACAAAAGGAACCATGCAGATGCATGGTTCCTTTCCATTTTATTTCATTAGAAAAGGGTTGCAGGATCGGTGTATTCCATGCCGTGAGCCCGGGCAACTGCTTCAAAGGTCAGGAAACCCTTGTAGGTATTCAGGCCCTTCATCAGCGCGGGATCTGCCTTGCAGGCCGCTTCCGCTCCCATGTTGGCGATCTTCACAGCGTAAGGCAGGGTGTTGCCGGTGAGCGCCATGGTGGAGGTTCTGGGAACTGCTCCGGGCATATTGGCAACAGAGTAGTGAATCACGCCGTGCTTTACGAAATAGGGGTCGTCATGGGTGGTGATCCGGTCGATGGTTTCAATAGAGCCGCCCTGGTCAATGGCCACGTCCACCAGCACACTGCCGGGCTTCATTTGCTTCACCATTTCCTCAGTTACCAGCTTGGGAGCCTTTGCGCCGGGAATCAGCACGCAGCCAACTACCAAGTCAGAATTACGAACAGCCTGGGCGATATTATAACGGTTGGAAAGCAGAGTCTGCACCCGTCCGTCGAAAATATCGTCTAAGTATGCCAGGCGCTTGGAGCTGATGTCCAAAATAGTGACATTTGCGCCCATGCCCACAGCCACTCTGGCTGCATTGGTGCCTACATTACCGCCGCCGACAATGGTGACATTGGCCTTTTCTACGCCGGTAACGCCGCCCATCAACACGCCGCGGCCGCCGCAGCTGGCTTCCAGCAGGTGGGCGCCCACCTGCACAGACAGACGGCCGGCAACTTCACTCATAGGAGCAAGCAGAGGCAGGGACTTATCGGCAGGCTGAACAGTTTCATAAGCAATGCCGATGACTTTCTTTCTCAGCAGAGCCTCGGTCTGAGGACGGTCGGGAGCAAGGTGGAGATAAGTAAAGAGAATCTGGCCTTCATGGAAAAGGTCATATTCCGGTTCCAGAGGTTCTTTCACCTTGATAATCATATCTGCAATATCAAAAATTTCCTTGGGGGTATCGAGAATCTTTGCGCCTACGGCAACATACTCCTCATCCGGGAATCCGCTTTTTATGCCGGCGTTATGCTCAATGTAAACTTCATGTCCGTTTCTTACCAGCACATCCGTGCCGGCAGGAGTCAGGCCTACGCGCCCCTCCTGATTTTTAATTTCTTTTGGACATCCGATTCTCACCGTAATGGCTCCTTTCTTTTTGTAAATTGTTGACAAAATTTGTGCAATCAGCACATCTTTCCAGATTATTGTAATCAAGGATGTGGCATTTGTCAACAAAAAAACCTGAGCTGTTTTCCAAAAAACATAGCTCAGGTTTTTATTCTTTTTACATCAGCCCCAGCATGGCGGCAATTTCCGTCACCTTATCGGGATAGTAAACGCCAACCGTGCGGACATACAGCAAATAAGCCTGCAAAAGAGTCACTGCGGCGCAAAGGCCGTAGAAAATGGAAAGACCCTTTTTCTGGTTTTCTCCGCTGACGCTGTGCCACAGTCCCAGGCAAATAAAGCAGCCGATTCCCATAAGAAAATAGATGTCCATTCTGTACCGCTCCAAAAGGTAGGGAGACCAGAGCACATCCGCCGCTGTAATCACCAACGCAGAAACAAACAGACCAACCATAAACGGGTAAATCTTCAGTTCCTTGGCCTTCGCGCGCGCCGGCGATACAATCCCGGCAAGAGAAAGGGCCAAAATCGGGAAATTAAAGAACACACCGCCAGACTGCACATAAGGGAACGTGCCGGAAATATTCTGGAATTGGAAGAAGTTTAAGCAGGTGCCGTTTACAATTCGCAGAAGCTGCTCCGCGTCCAAGGTGACGCGGTAATTCGATTGGTCTGCCACCGTCAGCTGATAGGCCTGCCCGAATTCAAAGGGATTGTCAAAGCGGACATAATTGTAAACCATCAGGCACACGCCCACCACAGCGTAGGGAGCAGCCGCCAAAGCAAGCTTTGCAAGCAGCTTCCATGTGAATTTCCGCCCCTGCAAAAACACCCACAGCAATGGGATCACCACAATATTGGCAAGGGCAATGGGCGGTCTGCATCCAAAGGCCAGCGCGCCCAAAAGCGCGCCGATGCCTGCAAAGAGAATCTGCCGGTTTTCTTTCTTTTCCAGGTAAACGCCCCGGATGAAGAAATAGATGCTCCACACCTCCAGCGCCAGCGCCGCTGTGATGGCAGTGCAATAAAGAGCCGGCTCTGCGGCGCTGTACCAAACGCTCATCACACTGAAAGCAACGCTAAGGGCCAGATAAACCCCAAAGGGCAGTTTCCGGAAAAACTGTTTTCTCAGCGCCCCGAACAGCACAAAGATGCCCGCTATGGTCAGTGCTGCGAACAGTTGGGTGGCGTGGAATGTGGTTAAAGCGCTTCCGGTGATTACCCGATAGGGCAGAAAGGCCAGAAACACCGGCACAATGCCAAAATACATATAATAGTGGCCGTTGTAGTAGGCATGATCCCAGTGGTAGCGCACGCCGGCTTCATCCCGCTCCTTTGGGTCGTAGGGATTTTGAAGCTTTTCCAGCTCCCCTTCATCGCCATAGGCAAAATCAATCCGCCCATCAAGAATCGCCTCAGCCATCAGCTCATACTGATTCCTGTGGCCGGGAATCTCACCGTTCCACAGCGGAAGCTCCGCCATGGGCATTACGCAGGCCGCAATGGTGATAAGCGCCACCAAAACCGTACACAGAATTTGGACAAAACCCAGGCGGCTGTCAGACAGTCTGTTCATATCCTCGTTACTCCGTTTTCGTCTTCATGCTTCTGAACTCTCTGTTTGCGCGGATTCTTTCCAACTCAAAATCCTGCTTGTTCTTCTGCACCGCGTTTTGCAGCTGCAAGCCGGTAAAGAAAGAAAGCAGCGCGGCGATGGCAGCAAAGCCGCAGACGATCAGCGTGGGGAAATTTGGCACCTGCCCGGTGCGGATATAGGTAACAAGCACCGGAATAAAGAACACCGTAGCCAAAAGCAAAAGAATTGCGCCAATCCAGCCAAAGAAGGATGCGGGCTTATAATTGCGGTGGAGCTTTACAATGGTTTTCAACACCTTGATACCGTCGGTAACCGTGCTGAGCTTGGACTCGCTGCCTGCAGGTCTGTCCTGATAGGGAATCACCACATGGCTGATAAACATATTTTTATCCAGAGCGTGAATGGTCATTTCCGTTTCAATTTCAAAGCCGGCGGAAAGTACCGGGAAGGTTTTGACAAACTCGTAGCTGAATGCCCGGCAGCCGGTCATAATATCCCGCACATCGGAGCGGAACAGCGTGTTGATGCTCCAGCGGACGATGGTGTTGCCGAAATTGTGGAACCGGCGCTTGTTTTCCGTAAAGTATGTGGAGGACAGCCGGTCGCCAATGACCATGTCCACCTGCTTGTTTAACACCAAATCTGCCATTTCTCTGGCGCAATCAGCGCCATAGGTGTCGTCACCATCCACCATCAGGTAAACCTGGGCGTCAATCTCCCGGAACATTCTGCGGATGACATTGCCCTTGCCCTGCTGGTATTCATAGCGCACCACGGCACCTGCCGCCCGGGCCAGCTCATCTGTTCCGTCTGTTGAATTGTTGTCGTAGACATAGATGGTGGCCTCCGGCAGCGCCTTTTTCCAGTCGGTTACCACCTTTGCAACCGTCATACTTTCATTATAACAAGGAATCAATACTGCAATTTTATCCATAACAATTCCCTTCCTTTACAGCCGGAATGGTTGATTTGACCCGCCCGGCAATTCGTCTGACCTGTGTTAAAAGTATTATAACACACAAGATTGCCCGGAGCAAGGTAAATATTGCCTGATAATTTCTTGACAAATTGTTCAGTTTTTTGTATCTTAATATGTAGAAGTTTGGAGAAAACAGACAATCTGTTTCCCCTCTTCCCATGTTTTTGAAAAGGAAGATGAATATGCGTCATCTGAAATTGGTTTGGGCTTTGTTTTTGTGCCTTGCCCTGCTTTTAAGCGGCTGCGCCGGCGCTGCAGACACCCCGCCACCTGCCCCGCTGACATCTGCCCCTCCCCAAACACTGAAAGTTCTTTCCATCGGCGGCAGCTTTTCCGTTGACGCTATGGAATACCTATACCAAATCGCCCGGGATGCCGGCGTAAAAGAAATCACCCTTGGCATCCTCTCCTCCGGCGGCGCCAGCCTCAGCAAGCATCTGGGTTTTGCCAAAGAGGACAGCCGCAGCTACACCTATTTTAAAAACACTGCAGGCACCTGGGAGGAAACAAAAAAGTGCCGCATGTCCGACATCCTCGCCGAGGAGCAGTGGGATTATATCACCCTGCAGCAAACCTCCGGCGCCAGCGGCCGCAGCGATACCTACAAGGGCGTACTGCCCCAGCTGATTGAGTATGTCCGGAGCAAGAACAGTTCCGCGAAGCTGGTCTGGCACATGACCTGGGCTTATCAGGCAGATTCCACCCATGCAGAATTCTCCCTCTACGAGAAGAATCAGCAAAAGATGTATGAAATGATTCTTAGCTGTCTGAACGAGCATATTTTGCCGGAATCCCGCTTTGCTTTCGTTATTCCCGCCGGTACGGCAATCCAAAACGCCCGTACCTCCTTCCTTGGCGACACCCTGACCCGGGACGGCTACCACCTTGATTTACACATCGGCCGCTACATTGCAGGCCTTACCTGGTTCGCCGCCCTTACCAATTCCCCTGTGGATAGCATCACCTATAATCCCGACGCCACTTTGATCAGCGACGATATGCTCTCCGCCGCCCGGGAAGCGGCAACCAACGCAATCCTGACGCCCTACGAGGTGACCCAGTCCGCTTTCACCGAAGGCGTACGGCCCTAAGTTCTTGTTGAAAAATAAAACTTCTCAGGAGGTATTATATATGAAACTTTTAAAAATTATGTGCCTGTTCCTCTGCGCAGCCCTGCTGCTGTGTGGCTGCGCACCTGCCAGCGATCCGGCTGATGATCCTGCCGATTCTACCGGCTCTTCTGAGTCCACCGGTTCTGCAGAGTCCACCGGCACAACGGAATCCACCGGCACTTCCAAGCCCGATGTTCTCACCAAAGAACCTCCCAAGACTCTGAAAGTCCTTGCCATCGGCAACAGCTTCTCCATTGACGGTATGCAATACCTTTACCAGATTGCGGAAGAGGCCGGGGTGGAGGAAATCGTCCTGGGTAACCTCTTCTACGGCGGCTGCAGTCTAAGCGAGCATTTGAATTTCGCCAGAGATGACAGCCCCAGTTACGACTATTACAAAAACACCGAAGGTACCTGGGAACTGAATGCAAAATACAAGATGTCTGATGCCATACTTGACGAAGAGTGGGATTACATCACCATGCAGCAGGAATCCGGCGCCAGTGGCCGCAGCGACACCTACAAGGGTGTGCTTTCCCAGCTGATTGACTATGTCCAGAGCAAAAACAGCACTGCCACCCTGGCCTGGCACATGACCTGGGCCTACGAAGCAGGCTGCACCCATTCTGAGTTCCCCCTCTACGACAACGACCAAATGAAGATGTATAACGGCATTGTGGGCTGCGTCAACGAGCACATCCTCACCGAGCCCCGCTTCTCCTTCGTCATTCCCTCCGGCACCGCCATCCAGAACGCCCGTACTTCTTTCATCGGTGACACCCTGACCCGGGATGGCTTCCACCTGGATAAGCAAATAGGCCGCTACATTGCCAGCCTGACCTGGTTTGCAGCCATCACCAACTCCCCTGTGGAAAGCATCAAGTTCAACCCCGCCAAGCTCAAGATTACCGATGATATGCTTAAGGTTGCCCGGGAAGCTGCCACCAACGCCGTTAATAACCCCTACGCAGTAACCCAGTCCGCTTTCACAGAAGGCGTACGGCCCTAAGTTCTTGTTGAAAAATAAAACTTCTCAGGAGGTAATTTAATATGAAACTTTTAAGAATTATGTGCTTGTTCCTGTGCGTAACCCTGCTGCTGTGTGGCTGCGCGCCTGCCAGCGATCCGGCTGATGATCCTTCCGACTCCACCGGCTCTTCTGAATCCACCGGCACGACCGAATCCACCGGTACAACCGAGTCCACCGGCGCTGCTAAGCCCGATGTGCTCAACAAAGAAACTCCCAAGTCCTTGAAGGTGCTTGCCATCGGCGGCAGCTTCTCTCAGGACGCTTTGCAGTATGTATATCAAATCGCCGAGGACGCAGGCGTGGAAGAAATCGTGCTTGCCAACCTTTTCTCCGGCGGCGCCACCCTCGACGCCCATTGGGACTTCGCCCAGGCAGACGAACCCACCTACGATTACTATAAGAACACCGAAGGCAACTGGCCTTCTCCCAAGAAGATCCGCTTGTCCGAGGCTCTGGTAGATGAGCAGTGGGACTACATCACTATGCAGCAGAACTCCGGCTCCAGCGGCAAAAGCGACACCTTTGGCGCGCTTTCCAACTTGATTGACTATGTCCGGGAAAGAAACACCACCGCTCAGCTGGTTTGGCACATGACCTGGGCTTATCAGGCAGATTGCACCCACTCTGAGTTCCCCCTCTACGAGAGCAATCAGCAGAAGATGTACGACATGATCGTAGACTGTGTCCACGAGTGCATCCTCACCGAACCCCGCTTCTCCTTCGTCATTCCCGCAGGCACGGCTATTCAGAACGCCCGTACCTCCTTCATCGGAGATACCCTGACCCGGGACGGCTTCCACCTGAACAAGCAGATCGGTCGTTACATCGCCGGCATGGTCTGGTACGCCGCTTTGACCCAATCCTCTATTGATGACATTTCTTTCAACCCCGCCAAGCTCGCGATTACCGACGATATGATAAAGGTTGCCAAGGAAGCCGCCATCAACGCCGTCGCCAATCCCTACGAAGTGACCCAGTCTGCCTTTACAGAAAGCGCTAAATAATAAACAAGCTGTCAGGAAAAGCCGGATTCATTCCGGCTTTTCTATATAAAACAAGAAAGGTGCGTCGATTATGAAACTTGTAAAAATTCTTTGCCTGCTCCTCTGCCTTGCGCTACTAAGCGGCTGCGGCCCGGCAACCGCTCCCGCCAACGATCCTTCTGATTCCACCGGCTTCAGTGAGTCTACCGGCGCAGGCGAATCTACCGGCACCACCGAGTCCACCGGCGCTGCTGACGATTCAGACACTCTGAAAATCCTGGCTATCGGCGGAAGCTTTTCCATTGACGCCATGGAGTACTTATACCAAATCGCCCAGGACGGCGGCGTGAAGAAAATCGTGCTGGGTAATCTCTACAACGGCGGCGCAACCCTTGGCCGTCATGTCAATTTTGCCATCTCCGACGCTCCCAATTATACCTATTACAAAAACACCACCGGCACTTGGGAAGCAACAGACAACTATAAACTCTCCCAGGCGCTGGAAGATGAAGATTGGGACTACATCACCATGCAGCAAAACTCCGGCTCCAGCGGCAAGGATTATACCTATGAAGACGCCTTGCCCAAGCTCATCCAATATGTCCGGGAAAGAAACACCTCCGCCAAGCTGGTGTGGCACATGACCTGGGCCTATCAGGCAGACTACCGTGAGGGCTCGTTTTCCGCCTACGGCAACGATCAAATGAAGATGTATAATATGATCCTTGACTGTATAAAGGATTATGTCCTTACAGAAGATCAAATTTCCTTTGTCATTCCCGCAGGCACGGCGATTCAGAACGCCCGTACCTCTTTTATCGGCGACACCCTGACCCGGGACGGCTTCCACCTGGATATGGAAATTGGCAGATATATCGCTGGCCTTACCTGGTATGCCGCCATTACAGGCTCTCCCGTGGATAACATCACCTACAACCCCTCTCCTGAAAACATCAGTGATGAAATGCTGGCGGTTGCCCGTGAGGCGGCAACCAACGCCGTCGCCAATCCCTACGAGGTGACCCAGTCCGCCTTCACCGAAGGTACGCGTCCATAAATAAAAAGAAAGCCGGATAAAATCCGGCTTTTCTTTTTTTATCACAGTTTTTTCTGTCGCAGGATTCCCTGATACAATCCGTCTACACAGGTTCCTGCTTCCACATAGCCGCGGCTGGCATAGTAGTGTTCCAGAGTTTTGTTGCCAACAGCGGAATCCAACCGCAAATACTGCTTGCCCTGACTGGCGGTGTAGCGCTCCGCCATCGCTAAAAAGATGCTGCCCGTGCCCTTGGCATCCACATCCGACGCCAAATGGTGCAGATAATAGGCAGACTCCGGGTCAGGCCAGCGCTCGTCATCGTGAAACAGCGCGCCCACACTCAGGATTTTTCCCGATTCCCCGTCCTCCAAAACGAACAGCTCGTCCATTTGCCGACGGCGCTCATAATAGTCAAGAGGATACCGCTGGTCATACTTGGTGGTGTTCCACTGACGGATTCCCACCGTGTCCATCCACGCCACCCGGCGCATAATCAGGGCAAACACCGCAGGAATCTCCTGCTGCGTAGCTTTTCTGAATATGTATTTTTCTTCCATAAAAACTTCCTTCTTCCTCGTTTTTCCTATCATAGCACATCCTTAGTCAAAAGAAAAGCGGCAAAATAAAGGCCTGCGTAAAAACGCAGGCCTTTCAATGTAGCTTGTTAATCCAGAGGCTTCATGGTGGGGATTCCCACGAGACAAATCTTATAACCTTATTTATGCTGTCTTTTCCTTAATTTGTTAACCCAATGTGTTTTCATTGCAGGATATAACCTGTCATAAAACAGCATAAGTTTATCCCATTTGTCGTAAAATCTGTCGTGAAAATAGGAAGGTGTTTACTATGTACGACAATGAAGTACATATTCTCCAATATGAAGAATTACTGCTTTTTCATCTGCCGCAGGAACAACAAAACAGCTAACACGAGCAGAACAGTAGCATATCCAATCACCCACCACAGATGCGGGAAAATCCCTGTAAAATCACCTGCAAGCACAGCCCGCTCCATCTCTACTGCGTGTACAAACGGAAGTGCATATGCAATCTTCTTAAAAGCACCTCCTACAAGGTCAAGATCAAACCAAACGCCGGACAGCCACGCCGAAAGGTTAGTTAGCAACGCACCGCAGATACCACCTACCTGCTTATCGTTCAGTACGCTTCCACAAAGAAGTCCCAAGGCAATGTAGAGGATGGAAACAGGAATGATAAATAACACAGCATATAAAATATTTACCGTAATGTCCAGCCCGAGAAAGATTGCAGCAATATAGCAGATAACGCATTGAGCGACAGAAATCGGAATGATTGGCAACGTATAGCCGAGAATGTAATCCATTGGAGTCAGTGGCGTTGTATACAAACGCTGCAATAGCGAACTGCCTCTGTCTTTTGCGATTATAGTTGCCGAAAACAATGTCATAAATGCCAGGCCGAAAACCGTTATGCCCGGAGTTAAATGCTGTATTTCAAACAGCTCTACGGGGATATTGGCTTGTATAGCGCTTAACAGTAAAATCAAAACAAGAGGAAAACCGAGTCCAAAGAAAAGTGTCAGCGGATCTCGTAGTATTTCTTTTGTATTTTTGTTTGCAAACGCGAGCATTCTCATTTTGCCACCCCCTTGACAATATGGATAAATGCTTGTTCAAAATCATCTGTACCTGCCCTTGCTTTTATCTTGTCAGCAGTGTCACAGATAAGAAGTTTGCCGTCTTTCATAATAGCGATACGGTCAGACAAAGCTTCCGCTTCTTCCATATAGTGCGTTGTAAGAATTATGGTTACTTTCCCTTTAAGAGAACGAATCAAATCCCACAGATCGCTTCTAGCAAGCACATCAAGACCAAGCGTTGGCTCGTCAAGAAACAATATCTTCGGTTCGCTGATCAGTGCCATTGCAATACTAAGTCTGCGTTGCCAGCCGCCGGACAGTTTGCCCGCTTTTTTCTTGATAACAGCTTCCAGTCCTAGAAGTTCGGTTAGTTCTGCGATTTTCGCTTTTTGCTTTTCCTTTGTAAAACCGTGAACACCGCACATCAGTTCAAGGTTCTCTCGAACCGAAAGTCCGGGTACAACCGCAGTTTCCTGCGGAGAAACGGCTATGAGCGATTTCACAGCGGCAATATCTTTGCAAATGCTTTTTCCATTCAAAAAAGCATCGCCACTTGTGGGCTGTGTGAGGCAAGACAACATTTTAATCGTGGTTGTTTTGCCGGCTCCGTTTACGCCGAGCAGAGAAAACAATTCGCCTTTTTTAACCTGCAAATTTAATTGGTCTACCGCAATGATATCCTTATACTTTTTAGTTAGATTAGCAGTCCTTATGGCATACATACGATCTGACCTTTCCACGAATGCATTTACTGAATTATAGCATATCAATTATGAAAAATCTCAATTTTCATATATTCGGTTCTATTTATTATTTAAGCGGTAATCATGTTGATACATTGCGTTTACTACGCATTATTTTCGTAATCTCCAAGGTCTGTTGGCCTGCTCATTCGTCGTAAATCTGTCGGAAACCACATTTTTAAGCAATAATTTGGATAAACAAAAAGCCGAAAACGCTTAGAAATAAACGTTTTCGGCTTAATATTACTCTGCGAGGGGTTTCATCGTGGGGAAATGGTTTGAAGCCTCGTCATACTGCATCATATTCGCTCATATCGCTCCTTTTGCTACACTTACCCTTTGTCATATCGTATCATATTGCATCAGGTTGATAGCAAACTTTGTTGTCAACATATTGTCATTGCAGGATTTTGTTGTCAGACCTACGCACTGAGAACCCTTCTTAGAAGATGTCCAGTTTCGACAGGTTTTCAAAGGTTTGTTGCTTCTTGCGTTCTGTGGCTTCTGCATACACGTCCATCGTCGTTTCAATGTTACGATGACCCATGATTGCCTGAATCACTTTCAGATTGGTTTCGTGTTCACAAAGCCTGGTACAGAAGGTATGCCTAAGATGATGGCAAGAGAAGTCCGGAAGAATGATTGGATCGCGGTGCTCTTTCTTAGCCTGTACAATCTCTTCCGAATTGTAGTTATGGGCGATTCGTTTGATCGTCCGGTTAATGGTCTGCGGGTTAGGCACGCCACCGTTCCGATTCACAAAAACGAAACCGCTTATTCCATCAATGACGGTTTGGTTGAAACCGCTCTCTTCTTGTTCTTCTCGTTCGAACATAAAGGCATCGTATACCATATCAAGCATTGGAACTGTTCGAATGCCAGCCTCGGTCTTCGGTTTAGAGATTTTCTGTACAGAGGTTCGGGATTCGCCCACCGGGTAATATACCATGCTATGGTTGATGTTGATGACTCGGTTTTCAAACTCTAGATCATCCCACCGTAATCCAAGAGCCTCACCAATCCGGCATCCGGTGCCCAACAACACAGTGAACAAGGGCCACCAATGGTAATAAACCGGGTGATTTTCTATATAGCCCATAAATGCCCGCTGCTGCTCAAGTGTCAGCGCTCTGCGCATTCCTCTGGTTTTATCTGACTCTCGGCAAATCTCCTTCATCACACCGTCAGAGGGATTCTTGCGAATGATCTCATCCCGTACTGCCAGCTGAAATGTTGGATGCAGTAAAGTGTTGATAACATCCAGTGTGCTGAGTGCCAACTCTTCTTCGTTAAGCAGGTGAAGATAAAACTGCAGGACATGAGAATACTTGATTTCTGCGATCTTCTTTTTACCGAAAGTTTCTCTAACGTACTTATCGTACATATAGATGTAATTGCTGCGAGTGGTTTCCCTCAGCTGAAACTTGGTTGAAAGATAACGGTCAAAAGTATCATTGACCGTAGCCTTGCCGGCTACGTACAGATCTAAGCCGTCCATCTGGTCCTTTATCAGTTTCTTTTCCTTTTCACGAAGCTCTGTCAAATCATTTGCATATATGTACCTGCGCCGTCCCAGCGGGTCGGTGTAAGTGTACATATAGCGCTTGTCGGAAGCTCTCTGAACCTCTCCCTTCCTAAGTACCCTTCCTCGGTTATCTCTACGTGTTTTTGCCATGTCATTTCCTCCTTTATGTAATGATAAAGAAGGATTCCATAGCACTTACTTTTCCTTGGATAAAAACTTCTCCAAGCTTTGCAGGGCAACATCTGTCTTTGACAATTTGTGCTCGGTAGCGTATTCAATGATTTTCTTGTAAAGATCCTCCGATAAGCGAATTGTAATCGTCTTCCTTTTCGCATTTTCCATCTTTGGTCTTCCAGTTCTCATTGCACTGCCACCTCCACACACTTACATTATAATTATTGTAAGACAGAAAGTCAAGCCTAAGTGCTAGAAATCCTTCGTATTTTAATAATTTAGTTTTCATTTTAAGATTGATTTCTGCCTGCTATAGTGTATAATAAAGGCAGATAGTACGCAAGATAGTACGCAAGTTGTTGGAGGTGTTATTTTGAAAGACTACAAGCCCCCTTTCACAATTACAAATGAGATCTTATCCTATGTGTCGTCAATTTCAGAAAAAGTTGGCCGTATCACGGCCACCACCAATCTGGAATCAAAGCCCCATTTGCGTAAAAACAACCGGATCAAATCAATTCATTCCTCCCTGCGGATCGAAGCTAATTCCCTCTCTTTGGGACAGGTTAGAGATGTTATCAACGGCAAAACCGTCCTAGGCGAGCAGAAAGAAATTCAAGAAGTTAAAAACGCTTACGCTGCCTACGAAAAGCTCTCCGAGATTGATCCTTTCAGTATCCAAGACCTGAAAGTGTTCCATGGCATCATGACAAAATACCTTTTGGATGAGTCCGGCGAATTTCGCCGTGGTGAAGAAGGTGTCTTTAACGGTGATCAGTGTATTTTCATGGCACCACCAGCTAAGTTCGTGCATCAACTCATGGACGATCTATTTGGATGGCTGAATGCATCAAAGGCCACGATACATCCGTTGATCCTCAGCAGCGTATTCCATTATGAATTTGTCTTCATCCACCCCTTCTCTGACGGCAACGGAAGAATGGCACGATTGTGGCATACCGCAATCCTTTCCAAGTGGAAGCCTGTTTTCGAATATATCCCCATTGAAAGTCAGATAGAAAAATTCCAAGAGGACTACTATAACGCAATTGCTAAATGCCACATTGATGGAGAATCCACAGCATTTATCGTATTTACGCTGTCTCAGATTGATAAGATCCTGGACGATATTTCTGTTCAGCTCAGCGAAGATAGTGAACAGCTTTCGGAATATGTCAAACGGCTGTTAGATGCTATGGAATATGATATCCCCTATTCCAGTTTGGCACTAATGGAAAAGCTGGGTTTGAAGTCTAAGGAAGGCTTCCGCAGAAATTACCTGCATCCGGCAATCGAACTCAATCTGATCCGTATGACCATTCCAGATAAGCCAAATAGCAGAAATCAAAGATATGTGAAAGTATAATCATCCCCATCAATGTCCTAAGCAAACCGCCAGTCAAAGTCTTAATCACACCGCTAACCTCTCTTCGCCGCCTGACATTCTTGCTTAATTTAGTTATCTAATTAAGCAAGAACGTTGCTTTCTACCGAAAATACAGCACAAAAATAAAATAGAGCAAAGGAGGACCGTAGTATGGATTTTTCTCAATACGTTCTTGATGTTATTGCTTCCGTAGATCCTGTAATAAAAGATCACGATACTGGCTCGATATCCCTTATCCGGGAAGCATCTGAGAAAGCACCCAGTAAAACAGAGGCTCATATACTGGATGTTATTGCCGGTGCTTCTACAATGTATTATAAGTCAAAGGAGCGCACATTTGGTCCACTTATAATATGGAAGGATGGAAGCAGGTCGTTTGCACCCGAGGACATTAAAGAAGATGATTTAGATATCCTACGTAATGCAATCCAACTTACCGGTTCTACTTATCTTCGCACAAAGTTTTCTCACATTGTGTGGTCGCTCACCAGAGACAATAGCTATGGTAAAATAGCTGTGGCAGGATACGTCGATGAATTCCAAAAGCAGTTCAACCCCGAACATTGGGTTGACTGCTATGATCAAATTCGTTCAGCATATCATATTTCGTCTATGATGGGTAACAAGTCAGATAGTTTCAAACAGACCCGAGCTGCAATCAACGAAAAACTGATGCAAATGAACGGCTCTGATACATCGTTCCTTTCCCTAAAATTACTTGGACTTATAGTAAAGGATGCTCCTAAAGAAGATTTGCCAAAGTATGACTCAATCATTAGTATCCTGGCTGGCAAAAATCTGAACCCTTCCAACAACAACGCAAACCTTGCTGACACAACTTTCTCTGTTCTAGAGAAACTATACAGCAGATTGAAGAATGATGCAGAACTGAAAGCGTTTAAAGGTAAGTATGCCAATTACTACGAAATTCAGGCGAAATCCCTGGCTCAGAAAAACGATTATTTTAGAGCAGTGTTCATGCTCAAAAAAGCATGCACCTTATACGCCGGCATAAATCAGGAAAAGTTGTTAGAACTACGGCAATTGCTAGAAGAGTGGCAGAAGATTGCCATAAAAGACATGCATTTTCATAAATTTGAGATTGATTTAAAGCCTACCTATGATGCGGTTGAGCAATTATTTGACGGTTTGTCGCTTTCTGAAGCTATTGTGCAGTTTGGAAGAATTGTAAAAATATATCACATAGAAGATGTAAAAAAGGAGCTGCTTGAAAAGCAAGAGAAATATGTTTTCACATCACTGTTCCGAAGTAGTCTACTGAACGAACAGGGGCAATCAGTATTGGAACTTCCCTCAGTCAGAGATTCATCTGATTCCGAAAATCCGGATGCTATAAAAAAGCATATGGTGCGATATGTTGCTGAGCAAAGGAGATTGGTAGATTCTCTTCCCGTAAGAATAGCATTCCAGTTGATGCAAAAATTCGGACCGGTCACAGAAGATGCATTAGATTTTTTGGTTCGTGATAATGCGATTATTCCTGATAAGCGAGCTGAAATAATCCAACAAGGCCTTTGTATGGCTCTTAATGGAAACCTATATGCGGCAATGCATCTCCTCCTACCCCAAACAGAAAACATTTTTAGGAATCTGGTTAAAATTTGTGGTGATACCGTTACATTTTTGAAAGATGACGGATCTGAGGAATACAAGCCTCTTTCAAGCTTGTTCAAGTCCGAAAAACTGCTTGAGTGTTATGATGAGAATCTAATCTTCACTTTCCAAAGTATTATGGACGACCCTGCCGGCGAGAACTTACGGAATCTAAACGGTCATGGATTGCTTGAACCCGAGGTTGGCAACAGCGTTACCTCTTTATATTTCGTTAGTCTTATCATATTCTTGTTGAGTTTATACGGAGCCCATGCTCGTCCCATACGAATGGACCTTGCCAAGCGTGAGGAGTCGAGAGCTGACAAACCGGACAATCAAAGCCAAAGCTAACCAGCATCTATTGGTTACTCAAAGCACTTCATTAGTAGAATTCTCCCATATAAGCTTGAGGTCACAGAATTATTAGCTAATAAAATTCAATAACTAATTTAGAAGCACTGGCAAGGAGGCGGTCATATGTCACTAGAAAAGACTTTGCGAGATCAAATTCACTTGTATTGTTCAAAAGATTTACCCGGTGATTTAAATTGGCATATTCAACAGTTTATCTTCATCGATGATATTGAACTACGAGAGCGTCTGGGTAGGGCTTTTTATGCCGCCCGGTATATGTCTAAACTTATGGAAGCACTTTATGTACAAGATAATGAATTGCACTCATTTATAAAATTCCAAGTAATGCAGTATGCATCCATTTATGAAGCAGTAATTACGCATTTGCTTTGGAATAAGTTCAAAGATCACAAAGAGGTTGTTACGCTACAAACACATAAAGCATATAAACCTATTTGCGCATTGGCTAATTTAACGACCATTAAATACGGTGACGAACAAATCTACACATGCGTATACAAAGATGAAAAAACGCCAAAAAATAGCATACCGTTTAGCGATAAGGTAGATTGTTGCGTACGCATCGGATTTATCGACGCCGTGTATGCTGAAGATATCAAGAAAATATATGCATTAAGAAACCTGGCACACATAGAGACCGAAGCCAAAAAGCAGATTGAACTCGAAATTGAGCATGCAAAACTCAGCTATTGGCGTATGCAACCATTTTTGGACAAGATCGTGAATTTCTTAGCTAGTACATCGGATTCATAAAATTCTTAAATCAAGCGCGGGCTTGCTGATTAATGCAATCAGCAAGCCCGTTGCCAATTCAGTTTATTAATATGTTTTGCAATATTGCTCCATATACTTCCGAGCTTGAAGCCTTGCTTCCTGTGTAACATGTGTGTATATATCCATCGTTGTAGAAATATCGGAATGTCCCAGGATGTCTTGGATCAATTTTATGTTCATTCCGGATTCGCACAGTCTTGTGGCAAAGGTATGTCGCAGATTATGGCTACTGAAGTTGGGCAGCAGAACCGGAGGATCCTCACTCTTTAGAAACTCGGCATCATTACAATCCCGGATAATGCGCTTGTACACCTTGTTCAGTGTTCCCTGAGTATGCAAACCACCAAAGCGATTGAGAAAAACGAAGTCTGTGTATCCATCAATAGAAACGTCACAAGTAACTCCTACCTGCTCCTGCATTTCTTTTTCCATCAGGAAAACTTCTCGGACGGTTTCTGTCATAGGGATCAACCGCTTACTGGCAGGCGTCTTAGTATCGTTAATGGCATATTTGCACCGGTGATTTCCGTTGCTGTAATATACTAGAGTGTGGTTCACATCAATCATCCCTTCGTCAAAGTCAATATCGCACCACCTAAGTCCAGTTGCTTCACCAACACGCATACCGGTACCCAGCAGCACGGCAGTAATAGGATACCACCGTGCATTCGGTGTGTTTTGTGACAGGAAGGATAATAGGAGATCCTGTTCAGCCTTGGACAATGCCTGGCGCTTCTTGCTGTCCATTTGGTGTGATCGTTTGAGCTCCTTAACAGCATTGTCAGAAGGATTCTTTTCGATCCATTCATCGTCCACAGCAATTTGGAACACCTGATGCAGAATGGTCTGCACTGCCTCAATGGTCCCCTCCTTTAGTCGGCGCTCATCAGCAAGGTGATTAAAGAACCTCTTTACATCAGACTTCTTAATACTAGCAATATACTGCCGGCCCAGGCCTTCCTGCACGTATTGTTGGTACATATAACAATAGTTTTGAAATGTATTCGGACGCAAGCCTCGCTTCAGTTCCTTCCACAATCCAAACACATCATTCAGTGTAGTGGTCCGGCTATCAAACCTCGTCTGGTTTGCAGTTTTCACCGAATAGATTTCAGTTTCTTTATCTCGCAGTTCGTCCAGGCTCTTGGCATAAACAGAATACTTCTTTCCAAACACCGTATAGCGAAACTCATATCGCCCGTCAGGTTTTTGGTATTCACCTGTGCGGAGCTTTACCCGGTTACTGTCATAACGCGCTGATTTACCCATATACATCACCTCCCTAAATAGAATACCGTTTTCTTAGGTATTCCTCAAAACATGCCTTCTTGATTAGGCACTTGCTGCCCACCCATAAGACAAACGTGCAACTTTCATCAGCTGCCAGTTTCCGCAATTTGTTCTCACCAATGTTGAAATACGCAGCGGCCTCTTCGATGGTCAGATTTGATTTCTCCCAAATAGGGACTTCCTTTTTCATGTGTCTCGACTCCAATCTATATTATTCTGTCTTTCGACACATGAATTATATAACCAAAAAGAGGCTCTACTCAAAACAGTAGAACCTCTTTTTGGTTATATAAGTTTTTATATCTTTTTGTTTTGAAATTGGTTACCAAGTGGTACTTTTTAACGACTTTAACCTCTTAAAAAGTTATAAAAAGATACAAAATTCGACATTAATCGACAGGTTTCATCGTGGGGAACAGGATGACTTCCCGGATGGTGTCGTTACCAGTCAGCAGCATCACGGCCCGGTCTACGCCGATGCCCATACCGCCCGTGGGAGGCATACCATATTCCATTGCGGTCAGGAAATCCTCGTCCAGCATTTCGGTCTCATCGTCGCCGCGCTCCCGCTGTTCCACCTGCTTCATAAACCGGCCTCTCTGGTCAATGGGGTCATTGAGCTCGGAGTAGGCGTTGGCAAGCTCGCTGTGGCAGATAAACAGCTCAAAGCGCTCGGTGAGTCTGGAATCCTCGGGGCTGCGCTTGGTAAGAGGAGAAACCTCCACCGGATACATGGTAATAAAGGTAGGCTGAATCAGATGCTCTTCCACCTTCTGGTCGAAGCAGGCATACAGAGCGTTGCCCCAGGTCTTTTCTGCGGCATCTGCCAGCTCCACACCCTTGGCGTTGGCGGCAGCAACCGCCTCGGCATCATCGGTAATGGCGCCAAAGTCAATGCCAACATACTCCTTAACCGCCTCAACCATGGTCATACGCCGCCAGCCGGGGGTCAGGTCGATGTTCTCGCCCATCCACTCCACTTCATAAGTGCCCAGAATTTCCTTGGCAGCGCCGGAGATGATACCCTCGGCAATGTCCATCATATCGTGGAAATCGGCATAAGCCTGGTACAGCTCAACGGAGGTAAACTCCGGATTGTGCTTGGGGTCCATACCCTCGTTACGGAAGATACGGCCAATCTCATACACCCGGTCCATGCCGCCGATAATCAGCCGCTTCAGAGGCAGCTCGGTGGCAATTCGCATGTACATATCAATGTCCAGGGTGTTGTGGTGGGTAACAAAGGGACGGGCGGAAGCGCCGCCTGCGATGGTGTTCAGCACCGGGGTCTCTACCTCAATATAGTTCATGTTGTCAAGATAATTACGCATGAACTTGATAAACTGGGAGCGAATCACAAAATTGCGCTTAACTTCGGGATTCACCATCAGGTCCACATACCGCTGACGGAAACGCATTTCCTTATCGGTAAGGCCGTGGAACTTCTCCGGCAGGGGGAGCAGAGACTTGGAAAGCAGGGTAACAGCCTTGGCCCGGACAGAGATTTCTTCGGTCTTGGTCTTGAAAATCTCGCCCTCTACGCCCAGAATATCGCCAATATCGTTCTTCTTAAAACGGGCGTACTCCTCCTCACCCAGCTCGTCAATCTTGACAAACAGCTGGATGCGGCCGGTGGCATCCTGCAAATCGCAGAACATGACCTTGCCCTGACCGCGCTTGCTCATCAGACGGCCAGCCACCTTAACTGTCTTACCCTCGTAGGCATCGTAGTCTGCCTTGATGGAAGCAGAGTCAGCATTAAAATCAAACTTGGTAATTACAAAGGGATCTCTGCCCTCAGCCTGCAGCGCCGCCAGCTTATCCCGGCGAATCTGGGCCTGCTCGGAAACCGGCAGCTCTCCCTGGGGTACAAACTTTGCCATAGCTTAGCCCTCGCGCGTAACGTCGATGACAGTCATCTGATAAGAGCCGGAGGGAGCAACTACAACGAAGGTATCACCGATGGACTTGCCAACAATGGCGCGGCCAAAGGGAGAATCATCGGAGAGCTTATGTTCAATGGGGTTTGCTTCCTGAGAACCGGTAATGCGGTACTGGGTGCGGTTGCCATCAGCGTCTTCCACCACAACAGTGCAGCCCAAACCTACCCGGCCGGTCTCTTCATTTTCGTCTTCAATGATGACAGCGTGGGACAGAACGTCCTCAATTTCTGCAATTCTGCCGTACAGCTTTGCCTGCTCATTCTTCGCAGCATCGTACTCAGAGTTTTCGGAAAGGTCACCGTAGGAGCGGGCTTCTGCAATCATCGCAGCGATTTCACGCTCACGGGTGGTCTTCAGATAGTTGAGTTCCTTTTCCAGGTCTGCCAGACGGAGGCTTGTAATTTTGTATTCCCTAGCCATATTCAAAATCCTTTCTAGATAAAAACTCGATAGCTCCAAACATTATAGTGGAAAATTTGCTGTCAGTCAAGGTGTTTTTGGAAGTTTTTGATAGATTTTACTGACCAAGCAGCGCCTTCACCGCCGCAAAGATTTGCGGGTCATCCTCCGGCTGCAGGGAATTGTACAGAATCTTGGCAAATGTTTCTTCATCCACCTCCACCGGATACTCCGGCGTAATGCCCACACCCTCCAGGCTGATCCCATTGGGCGTAAAGTATTTTCCCACAGAAAGACCTACCGCGCTGCCGTCGCTCATGGGATACACATTCTGGAAATATCCCTTGCCCACGGTCTTTTCTCCCACGACGCAGGCAACTTCATGCTCGCTGAGGGCCGCGGCAAAAAATTCCGCTGCGGAATAGCTGTTTTTATTCACCAGCACCGCCATGGGAATGTCAAGGCAGTCTTCCTTGGCGTATTCCTTTTCTTCCTCGCCGTTTACATACAGGCTGTGAAACAGAACGCCGTCCGCCAGTAAATAATCCAGCACCTTTACAAGCTCGGACTTGTAGCCGCCGGGATTGTTCCGTACATCAAAAATCAGCTTATCCGCGCCCTGAGAAAGCAGGCTTTCAATGGCGTCTATGGTTTCCTCGGCGCACCGGGAATCAAAATTTTCAATGGTGACAAGGCCGATGTTGTGTTCCAGCATTTGATAGGTGGCAACCGGAGTCTTGATCGCCGTCCGGCTCAGGCTGATTTCCACGGTTTCCATTCCCTTTTTCACGGTCATATCCACAACCGTGCCGGCCTCTCCCTTGATTTTCTCCTTTGCCAGATCAGCGGTCAAATCAGCAACCAGCTCTCCTTCCACCGCTACGATGCAGTCGCCGGGTACCAATCCAACCAGCTCAGCAGGGCCGTCTGGGGCTACCTCCACAATTTCCAGGCTTGCGCCATCCTCGGTTACCTGAACGGTAACGCCAATGCCCACATATTCATTTTTCATCTGCTGCTGATAAGCGCCGTATTCATCCGCCGGAATGTAGTAGCTCCAACGGTCGCCCAGCGCCTCCACCATTGCATCGGCGGCGGCATCCTGGATTTCCGTTTTGTCCTTTTCTCCGATGAAATTCTTGTCAATCAGCATTTCCAGCTGCTCCAGCTTGCTGAAGCTTCCCAGCTGATTTCCCAAAATCAGCCACGTGGTAATCACGCAGGCCAGCAGCGCTGTGAGCACGTAGCTTAAAAATAAAAGCACCTTATTTTTCACAAATAACCACCTCTTATGAGATTTCCCACAGCTGAAAAACAGCTGTGGGAGTTATCTTTAACCAATATAGTTCATGGGATTCACAGGATTTCCCTGCCAGTAAATGCCAAAGTGCAAATGGTCATTGGTAGATGTGCCAGTGTTACCGATACATCCCAAAGACTGTCCGGCCACAACGAAGTCGCCTTCTTCCACAAAGGGCTTGCAGCACATATGCAGATAGGAGCTGCGGAAGCCGTCCAGATGGTCGATGGTAACATACCAGCCGGAAGAGCTGTTAAACTTGGAAGCAATAACAACGCCGCTTCTGGTAGCGTAAATGGGAGACTCGGTGGTGCCGTCATCTTTCATCAGGCAGTAGGCGCCCAGGTCAACGCCGTTGTGGTGACGCCAATCCTTGTACACCGGGTGAATCCGCCAGCCAAAGGGACTGGAAACCTTTATGTAGTCGCAGGGAACCATCCACTGAATACCGCCTGCGTCTGTTACCAAGGTACCTCCGATACCGGCAACGGCATTGTCGCCGGGATCAAAGCCGCCTGCAATGGTGGCGGTTGCCATGTACTCTCTGTAAAGAGCCTCGTCCAGCTCCACTTCCATCTTGCCGATTTCCAGCTCCAGCTTTTCCAGCTCTTCTTCCATTTCCAGCTCCAGCTGCTTATACTCATCGCCCTTTGCGATGAGCTGACGGAGCAATTCCTCTGCTTCAGCGGTTTTTACCGCCAACTCTGCCTGAGTGGCAGCCAGAGCCTCTTTGGATTTGC
Source organism: Oscillospiraceae bacterium (assembly GCA_017452605.1). Classification (GTDB taxonomy): domain Bacteria; phylum Bacillota; class Clostridia; order Oscillospirales; family Oscillospiraceae; genus Faecousia. The sequence goes on along the minus strand of JAFTMB010000047.1, from coordinate 11,123 downwards.
GAAGCTCTTCCCGCTCCGCAACCATCGCCTGCTGGGCTTCTTCCACTTCCTTGGCGGCCTCGCTCATTTCCTTCAGGCGGCGCTGGTCGGAAGCGGCAATCTCTTCCACCATGTTCAGCCGGTCCAGCAAATCCGAAAAGCTGTTGGCCTGGAACAGCACCGACCAGTAAGACAGCGCGCCGTCCTCTTCCATGGCGCGGATGCGCTCTTTGTTCTTCTCATTGAGCTCTTTCAGGCGCTGCTCCGCCTCGGAAAGGTCTTCCTGCTGGTCAGCCAGCAGCACATTAAAGGCGGCGATCTGCTGATTCATGTTGTTGATCTGCGCGTGGAGCAAGCCCACCTGCTGATCCACCAGATTCCGCTGCTTGACAATTTGCTTGATTTCGGAAAGGTTGGAAGACTGCTGATTTTTCAGATCGTCGATCTGATTTTGCAGATCCTCGTTTTCCTTTTCCATTTCCGCGATCTGATCCTTGATCTCGCTGGAGGATTTTGCGCTGGCCGGCGTGGGGATAATCATAAAGATAATGCCCAAAACCATGATACCTGCCAAAATCAGAGCGATCAAAGATACCCAGAATTTCTTATTTTTCATCCATTTCTCCTTGGGGTCGTTATACATCCATAAACTTGCGAATAGAGGTCCAGCTGCCCACCACGCCAACAAACAATCCGGCGCCGAAGAAGGTCACTACCATGGGCAGCATAAGATTTTCAAAGGGCTCGAAGGTAAACAGCTTCAAGGTGTCCACAATTGCCAGCCGATCCATCATGGTGTTGTACAGCAGCCACAGCAGACCAAAGGCCGCGGCAGCGCCCACCATGCCCAAAGTAAAGCCTTCCACCACAAAAGGCAGGCGGATAAAGCCATTGGTAGCGCCCACCATTTTCATAATGGCAATCTCATCTCTGCGCTCATGCATAGCCAGCTTGACGGTGTTGGAAATAATCAGCAGGCTGACCAGCAGCAGGATAATAATCACAGCGGCAGACGCAATCTGCAGCACATCCTGCAACATGGAAAAGCCTTCTGCCAGCTCATAGGGGGCATTGACCTTTGCCACGCCGGAAATCTGCTGGATCTGGTCCACCGTTTGTTCCATCAGACGGTTGTCTTCCAGCTCCACGATGAAACGGTGGCGCAGGTCAGCAGCTTCCACGCCGGAAAAGGCATCGTTGCCGTCATGGTCAGCGATAAAATCCTCCAGCGCCTCTTCCCGGGATTTGAATGTGGACTTGTACACATTGTCCACATCGTTGAGAAGCGTGCCGATGCTTTTGGCTTCCGCATCGGTCAGCGCTGTGTCGATATACACCAGCACCTCGCTGGTTTTGTTCAAATCCTCCACCATGCGGTTCACGTTATAAACCAGGCAGGAGAAGGTGCCCACAATCAGCAGGCAGGCAACCGTCACGCAAATGGCGGCAAAGGACATGAATCCGTGGAGGAAAATTCCCCGGATGCCCTCTTTCATCAAATATCCAATATTATTGATTCTCATAGTGATAGTACCCGTCCATTCCGTCGTGGATAACCAAACCGTTGTCGATGGCAATCACCCGCTTGGGGAAACGCTCCACCAAATCCTTGGCGTGGGTAACCACCAGCATGGTGGTGCCCAAATTGTTGATTTCCTGCAGCAGGCTCATGATTTCCAAAGACCGGGCAGGGTCCAGGTTGCCGGTAGGTTCGTCAGCAATAATGGTAGAGGGGTTATTCACCAGCGCCCGGGCGATGGCAAGACGCTGCTGCTCACCGCCGGAAAGCTCGCCGGGATGCCGGCGGCTCTTGGTGTCCAGGCCCACCAGATTCAGCACATAAGGCACCCGCTCCCGGATTTCCTTGTGCCGAGCGCCTACCACACGCATGGCAAACGCCACATTGTCATACACAGTCATATTCTCAATGAGCCGAAAATCCTGGAACACAACGCCGACCGTCCGGCGAAGATACGGAATTTCCCGTTTGCGGATACGCTCTAAGGAGTATCCGTTAACATGAACCGTGCCGGAGGTGGGCTTCAGCTCACCGGTAATCAGCTTAATAATCGTGGACTTTCCGCTGCCGGAGGGGCCCACCAAAAAAGCAAATTCGCCGTCTTCAATCTGCATGGAAACCCCGCGCAGAGCCTTGGTGCCGACAGAATATGCCTTGGTTACATCAGTAAATTCAATCATAGCATTCCACTCCAAAATAGTGTATACAAATTGTAACACATTGCGATTGTCCTTGTCAATATACGCAACAAATCGTTTACATAAAAATGCAAAAAACAGAGCCGTGAAGCCACGGCTCTGTGAAAGTATACAATTATCTGGTTTCCCGGGAGGACAGATACTTGCGAACCATCAGCGCCACTTTGAACACGATGGCATGGTCAAACTGTCTCAGGTCCAGGCCGGTGAGCTTTTTGATTTTTTCCAGACGGTACACCAAGGTATTCCGGTGGACAAACAGCTTCCGGGAGGTTTCAGATACATTCAGGTTGTTTTCAAAGAATTTATTGATGGTGAACAGAGTTTCCTGGTCCAGAGAATCAATGGAATTCTTTTTGAACACTTCGCTGAGGAAAATCTCGCACAAGGTGGTGGGCAGCTGATAAATCAGGCGGCCAATGCCTAAGTTTTCATAGTTGATGACGCTCTTTTCAGTGTCAAACACCTTGCCCACATCAATGGCGGTCTGGGCTTCCTTGTAAGAATCTGCCAGGTTGCGCAGATGCTCGGCAATCGTACCGAAGCCGATGACGGTCTTGATAAACAGCTCGTTTTTCAGGGTATCTTCCATGGTGTGCGCCAGCTTTTCCAGGTCAGCGGCGGTGGTGGAAGATGTGATCTGCTTAACAACGGCAATATCGGTTTCGTTGATGCTCAGCACAAAGTCCTGGCTCTTATCCTGCATCAGGCCAGAGAGCACATCCACGGTTGCCACATCGCTGTGACCCAGCTGACGCACCAAAAATACGGCTCTGGGCGCATCGGTGGCGAAATGGAGCTCCTTGGCGCGGATATAAATATCACCGGGCAGAATGTTGTCCATGATGATATTCTTCACAAAAGTTCCCCGATCGTGCTTTTCCTCATAGAACTTCTTGGCATCGTTCAGGGCAATATAAGCCATGATACAGCTGCTCTTGGCCGCCTCATCGTCGCCGGTGCAGAAAACGGCGTATTCCAGATAATTGGAGGTGCTGTAAATGCCCTTAAAGGTCTTCTGACCGAAGGTAACCACACCATCTGCCGAATTTGCCATCTTTAACGCAGCATCCGTCCACCGCTCACCCAGCCATGCAGGGTCAGTGCAGGAAACAACGCTGCCTTCCGAATCCATAACACCAAAAGTGCGATCGCTGATTTCTCTAAGCTGCACAATCACACTCTGAAAAACACTGTTAGACATTTTTGCATCCTCCTTAGAAATATGCACAAATACGCATTTCACAAAATTGCACTGGTATTATACATTACTTTTAAGCATTTTGCAAGTGCCTCTTGTCATTTTATTGTAAAAGTTCGCTATATTTTTGGAAGTATTGTCATATATCGTAGACTTTTTCCTCCTCATCGCGCCATTTTCTTTCGTCGACCTGCTCGAAAAAAGAAAAAGAACCGTGTCAACGGCTCTTTTTCTTCGTTTTCTCTATAACAATTACGACACCGCCGCCCAGGGCGCTGCCAGCAAATACGGCTGCCACCGCAGCCCACCAGGGAAAGCCGGAGTCTTGGGAATCAGACGGCGCTCCTTTGTCACTGTTTTGTGTGGCAGGCTCCGTCGCCTGGGTGGAATCTTCCGTTGCGCCCTGACTTTCCACCGGGTCAACATCAATCCGGTAAACCCTCTTATCCCCGTTTTCCGCCGTAACCGTAACGGTTATCCGGGTCACAGCGTCCCCGGAAAGCCGGGGCGCATCCACTTCCACCGCTGCCTTTTCCCCGGCAACCGCCTGCAGCTTCAGTTGGGTCTGACCCGGATTGACCTTGGCGGTATACGCCATAATCTCCGGATGAAACTGGGGAGAAAGGGTTCCGTTTTCCAGTATCAGCTGAGTAAGTGTGTTGTCCTGGGATTGGCGCTTGCCCACGGTGAAGGTAAACACAGCATCCGAAAACTCTGTTTCGCCGTCAGCCACCACATCCGAACAGAATAGGGATAGCTTTGTCCCCTCCGGCGCATTTTCCACCCGATAGGTCAGGCAAATCCAGGGACTATCCCCGGCGCCGGGCTGGGCTTTCGTCAGGGTAAACTCTTTTTCCAAAAAACCAGCTTCCCAACAAGGGGAAATTTCATACCCTTGCAGCTGAAGGGTTTTACTGTCCCAATCCAGCTTGCCGGACACCGTTTCATAGTTTCCTGCAGGAAAATTTATGGTTAACATAACTTCTTCGCCCACTACCGCCTCATCCGGGCCGGAGATGGTGGGCTGCGTGAGCGCATAGGCCGGCATGCAGATTAGAAAGGCCACGATTGCCGCCCACAGCGTGTTTCTTATTTTCGTCATAAGCGGAACAGCGCCCTTTCCACCCGCTTATACAGCAGCAGCGTCAGCACAGACACGATAATGCCCTTCAATAAATTCAGCGGCGCAACGCACCAGAGCACAAAGGTGGTGACATCAGCAACCCCCGGGTGAATGGCAGCGCCCATGGAGACGATGGTTTCAAGGGGCAGGCCGAAAAGCTCCGAAAACCGGGGCAGCAGGTACACGGCATTAAAAGCCGAGCCGAAAACTGCCAGGATCATCGTGCCTGCCACCAGACCAACAATGGCGCCCGTGCGGGTCTTCCTGATATGGTAAATCAGCGTTGCAGGCAGCACCAAACTGCAGCCCACCACGAAGTTGGCGAAATCTCCCACGAAAGCCGTGGAAGTGCCCTTCAGCAGCAGCTTCAGTAGGATTTTCACGCCCTCGCAGGCAACCGTTGCCGAGGGCCCCAGATAAAAGCCGCACAGCAAAACCGGAACCTCGGAAAAGTCCAGCTTGTAAAATTCCGGCGCCAAAAACAGCAGCGGAAAGTCCAGCATGTGCACAACCGCCGCCAATGCGCCACAGATTCCCACAATGCTCACCCGCCGGCTGACAGATACCTTCCGTCTGCTGGGTAAAAACCGCTCGGCCAAATGGGAAATCACCGACAGCGCCGCCACAATTAAAATGCACACCGCCACAAAGCTGATATTCTCTTTCAGCGCCTGCCAAAGCTTCATAAACACCGCCTCTTTCTGCATAAAAACACGCCCTGAGCATAGACTCAGGGCGTAAAGTATGGCTGTCAAGCAGCTCTTCTTCCATCCAGACTTTACTGTCGGTATCGGAATTGCACCGATTCAGCATGAAGTTTCACGCTCGCGGACTTTACCGCCGGTCGGGAATTGCACCCTGCCCTGAAGAACGATTGAATTAATTAGACCATAGCACGAATAGCTTGTGTTGTCAAGCGGACATTTTTGTGTTAAACTATGTTTGGTTACTCTGTAACAGCAGTCGCTTCGGTGACAGACGGAGCTGTGGTCTCCGGCAGGGTCTGGGTCATTTTGAAGCCCTGGATTTTTCCCTTTGCCGATGTGTTGGTGATGTCGCCGCCAATCACCTGATTTTGATAAATCAGCAAGGTGGCATATACAGGGTCGGTGGCGCCGGGATAATTGTTGATTTTATAAACATAGCGCATAACCGTCTTCCCGGCGTACTGGGTCAAATCGTATCCCTGGCTTTTTTGCAGAGCATTGTAGCGGTCATATACCTCGGAAGACTGCTGAGGAATCTTCACCTGGCTGCTTTCAGCAGGCGAGGTGGTGACATCCCAGCCAAAGCTTTTCAAAAATTCCACCCGGTCATCGTTGCTTGCTACGCCGGTGGATGTAGTGGGCTCAGAACCACCTCCGCTGAAAAGCATAATAAGACCCGCCACCGCAACAATTACCACTGCCAGAATAATCGCTATTTTTTTCTTATCGACCTTCGCGGTCATTACCATCATGATGGATCCCTCCAATTTTGAATTCGCACTATACCCTATTCAAGCTTGGACCCACTTAGAACGGAGGAACTATGGAACGGCTGGACAAATTTCTTTCCCAATGCGGTATCGGCACGCGCAGTCAGGTAAAGCCCATGCTGAAAGCCGGGCAAATCACCGTAAACGGCGTTGTAACCCGGGATGGATCTGTGAAAATTGACCCTGCCGCATCGGAGATTGCCTTTAACGGGCAAATCCTCACCGGCCGACGCCGGGTGGTTATCATGTTAAACAAGCCCGAAGGCTATGTCACTGCCACAGAGGACGCCAAAGAGCAAACTGTTATGGCGCTTCTGCCCCGGGAATATGCCGTCCAGGAGGTCAAGCCCGTTGGCAGACTTGACAAGGCCACAGAGGGCCTTTTGCTGTTTACCAACGACGGAGAATTGCTCCACCGGCTGATTTCTCCGAAAAACGAAGTGCCGAAAATTTACTACGCCCGCCACACCGGGCAGGCAACCGCGGAGGATGTTTCCGCATTCCGGCAGGGTCTTACCTTAAAAGACGGTACCCAGTGCCTCAGCGCCACTCTTGAGCCTTTAGGCCCGGGAGAAAGCCGGATTACCGTGTGCGAGGGAAAGTACCACCAGGTGCGCCGGATGATGGCAAGCCGGGGCATGGAGGTTACTTATCTGGAACGGCAGCAGGAAGGCTTTCTTACCTTGGGCGGGCTTGACCGGGGCAGTGTCCGGGAATTGACCCAGGAAGAAATCGCACTGCTGGACAAATCCGTTAAATTATGATATTGTATACTATTATAGTATTGCCACGGCAGGAGGAAACCGAAAATGGGTAAAATAATCGTGATCGAGGGAACAGACGGCTCCGGAAAATCCACCCAGTTCCGTCTTTTGACCCAGCGGCTTAAGGAAGAGAATACCGATTTTAAGACCCTGGTATTCCCCCAGTATTCTGAGCCCAGCTCTGCGCTGATTCGGATGTATTTGGGCGGCGAATTCGGCACAAACCCTTCTGATGTCAACGCCTATGCCGCCTCCGCTTTCTACGCGGTAGACCGCTACGCCTCCTACAAAAAGGATTGGGGCGCTTGGTATGAAAATGGCGGCTTGATCGTGTCCGACCGCTACACCACCTCCAACGCCGTTCATCAGACCTCCAAAGAGCCTGCCGAAAAGCAGGGAGAATTTTTGAAGTGGCTGTATGAATTTGAGTACGACAAGCTGGGCCTTCCCCGCCCGGATTTGACTATTTATCTGGATGTTCCCACGGCCTTTACGGAAAAGCTGATGCGCCACAGAGAGCAGGAAACCAACACCAAGGCAGACATCCATGAAAAGGACTCTGCCTATCTTGCCACCTGCCGGGAAACCGGCCGCGCCGCCGCGAAATTCTACGGCTGGAACGTCATTCAATGTGTCCGGGGTGAGCAGATGCGCTCTATCGAGGACATTCACGAGGAAATTTACCAATTGGTTAAAAAATGTCTGGAGGCATAAGCTATGGTTTACATTCTGCTGGGAACCGGTTTTGAAGAAACAGAAGCCATTGCGCCCCTGGATCTGCTCCGCAGAGCAGGCGTTTCGGTGATGACCGTTGGCATCAGCGGCAAAACCGTGGTGGGCGGTCATGGAATACCCGTGGTAGCCGACATCACCCTGGGGGAAATGGATTTGACCCAAATGGATATGATTGTTCTTCCCGGCGGTTTGGGAGGCGTGGCCTCTATCCGCGGCAGTCGGGAGGCACTGGACGCCATCCGGTTTGCCTGGGAAAATGATAAATTTGTGGCCGCCATCTGCGCAGGCCCTACCGTACTTTCCGATTTGGGCATCACGGCAGGAAAATCTGTTACCTGCTACCCCGGCTGTCAGGAAGATATGCCGGGCACACATTATCAGGAAGCGCCCTGCGTGCGCGACGGCAAGCTGATTACCGGCGCATCCGCCGGCTGCGCGGTTTCCTTTGGCCTGATGCTGATTGCCGCGTTAAAAGGAACAGATGATGCAGATTCTGTTGGTAAGCAAATTGTAATCCGCTGACAGGAGGTCACCACATGGAAAAGGATAAGTTTCAAACACCAAACCAGGATGACGACTGGTTTGAGAATTTAATCAATCCCGCCAAGAAAAGCGAGGAAATTCAGATTGACGAGGAGGCCGTTTCCCCTCATCAGATGAGCGACCTGGCCGATGCGGAGCTGGAGCGGATTCTGAAAGAGGCGCTTTCCGAGGATTGGAATTTGGAGGATTCTCTGGAGGGAATCTCCGAACCCATGCCTCAGGTGTATATGGAGCCTGCGCAGGATGTCCAGCCTGAGCCCACTCCCGTATATGAGCCTCAGGTTCAGGAGCAGGTTCAGCCAGCCGAGCCCGAATATGAGGGCGGCGTTCCCAGAAAGGTGCGCCCCAAGCGCAAGGATGGCTATGGCTTTTTCGGCATCCCCCACATTCTGTCCACCATCATTTGGCTCGTGATAGCCGTTGCCATCGGCGTATCTCTGGGCAACCTTTTGTGGGTATGCGCTACGGATGTACTGGCCTTTGGCCGGCAGGACAGCACGGTTTCCATCACCATTACTGCATCTGACAATCTGGATTCCATCACCAACAAGCTGTATAACGCGGGCCTGATTCAGTACCCCAGCCTGTTTAAGATGTACGCCAAGCTGGCTCAGGTGGAGGAAAAGGAAAAAATCAGCGTAGGCACTTTTGAACTGAATACGCTGTACGACTACCATGCTCTGGTAGGCGGTATGTCCGCCACCTCTTCTTACCGGGAAACGGTGAAGGTCATCATCCCCGAGGGCTACACCTGCCAGCAGATTTACACCCTGCTGGAAGAAAAGGGCGTGTGCAGCGCCGCGGATATGGAGGCCTACGCCTCGGAAAGCCAGTTTGATTCCTATTGGTTCCTGGAAAATGTGGAAAAGGGCAGCAAGTACTGTCTGGAAGGCTTCATGTTCCCCTCCACCTACGAATTCTACACCAACGACGATCCCCGCCGTGTGTTTATCAAGTTCCTCGGCGCCTTTGAAGAGAATCTGCCTGAGGATTTTGAAGCCAAGCTGGCAAGCCTGAACGAGCGCCTTGCCGCCAAGTATAAGAAAAACGGCATCCCCCAGAGCTATATCGATGAGCACAAGATTACCGTTAAGGAAATGATCATTGTCGCATCCCTCATTGAAAAGGAAGCCGCCTACACCGGCGAAATCCGCAACATTTCCTCGGTTATCTACAACCGTCTGACCAACCCCAACAACTACCCCAACCTGGAAATCGACGCAACCTTGGTCTACGCCCTGGGCGGCAAGACCAAGCTGACCGACGAGGATCTGGCCATGGATCACCCCTACAACACCTACAAGCAGAAGGGTCTTCCTCCCGGAGCCATTGCCAACCCCGGCGAATACAGCATGCTGGCTGCTTTGGATCCCACAGATACCAAGTATTACTTCTACGCTTTGGATACAACCCAGGATATTCGTCAGCACAAGTTCTTTGAAACCTTCCAGGCGCACAAGGACTTCATCAACAGCTTGGGAGGTTAACCCATGAACAAGCTGGAACTCCTTAGCCCTGCCGGCAACATGGAGCAGCTGAAAATGTCTGTGCTCTATGGCGCTGACGCGGTGTATCTGGCAGGAACGGCTTTCGGTATGCGTTCCTTTGCCGGAAACTTCACCCCTGAAGAACTGCCGAAGGCTGTGGAATTTGCCCACAGCCACGGCGTTAAGGTTCATGTCACCGTCAACACCATGCCCCGAAATGAAGAAATCGCCGCCCTGCCCCCTTACTTGGAGCAGCTGGACAGCGCCGACGTGGACGCGCTGATTTTGGCGGATATGGGCGCTTTTACCCTGGCGGGTAAATACGCGCCCCACTGCCAGCGGCATATTTCCACCCAGCAGTCCATCGCCAACTACGAATGCGCCAAGGCCTGGTACAACCTGGGCGCTCAGCGGGTGGTGCTTGCCCGTGAGCTGAATCTTAACGAAATCCGGGAAATCCGGGCAAAAGTCCCCAAGGAGTTGGAGATCGAAACCTTTGGTCACGGCGCCATGTGCGTCAGCTATTCCGGCCGCTGCCTTTTGAGCAACTACATGACCGGCCGGGATTCCAACCGGGGCGAGTGCGCCCAGCCCTGCCGCTATCAATACGCCCTGATGGAGGAAAAGCGGCCGGGAGAATACTTCCCCGTGTTTGAAGACGAAAAAGGCACTTACATCCTCAACTCCCGGGATATGTGTACCATTGACCATTTGCAGGATTTGATGGAGGCAGGTATCGACTGCATCAAAATTGAGGGTCGGGCAAAATCCGCCTACTACGCAGCCATTATCACCGGCGCTTACCGGCACTGCATTGACGATGTGTTCGCCGGAAAGCCCATCGACCCCGTCTGGCGGGATGAGGTGGACCATGTTTCCCACCGGGTGTATTCCACCGGTTTTTACTATGGCTATCCCGGTCAGTATGTGGAAAACTCCCGCTACATCCGCCAGTGGCAGGTTTGCGCCATTGTGGAAAGCTGCGATGAAAAGGGCATCGCCCTTTGCAGCCTGCGAAACAAGTTCCACGAAGGCGACGAGCTGGAAATCGTCGGCCCTGATTTAAAGCCTTTCTCTGTCACAGCCAACAATATGACCGACACAGAGGGCGCTCCTCTTGCAGAGCCGAGAACGCCCCAATCCCTGTTCTACCTTCCCCTTCCCCAGCAAGTGCCGGCACACACCATGATCCGCCGGGCTGTGGATTTATCTGCCAAACCCTAAATATACAAAAACGCACCGATTTACAATCGGTGCGTTCTTTTTGTTAAATACCAGCCAGTTCCTTCAAAACGGGAGCCAAATCCAGGGCCTCCCAAGGCTTGTCCTCCACGCCAAAGTGGCCCTTTGCCGCAGTGGATGCGTAAATGGGCTGACGCAGATTCAGTCGGCGGATAATGCCCGCGGGGGTCAAATCCACGGTCTTTCGCAGAAGCTGGGTCATGGTTTCGTCGGAAACCACGCCGGTGCCGTAGCTATCCACCCGCAACGATACGGGCTGGGCAACGCCGATGGCGTAAGCCAGCTGAACCTGAACCTGGGTGGCAAGACCTGCGGCTACCAGATTCTTTGCCATGTAACGGGCGATGTATGCCGC
>JAFTMB010000046.1 GCA_017452605.1 Oscillospiraceae bacterium | reverse complement strand
GTTTTCGCCGTTCATATCGGTGTTGGCGGAGCAGTGCATGGAAGCCATGCCGTTGAGGGGCAGGTAGTAGTTCATCATGGAGAACATGCCCTTCTTCATTTCGCCGCCGTACCAGGTGTTCAGAATGACCTGCTCACGGGAGGTGATGTTGAAAAGAACAGCAGTCTCGGAGTTCAGACCCAGCTCCTTGTAGTTCTCAACCTTAGCCTTGGAAGCATTGTAAACGATGAAGTCGGGCTCAAAGTTAGCCAGTTCTTCTTCGGTGGGGGCGATGAACATATTCTTAACAAAGTGTGCCTGCCATGCCACTTCCATAATGAAACGGATAGCCATACGGGAGTCGGCGTTGGTGCCGCAGAATACGTCCATGACGTACAGCTTCTTATTGGACAGCTCCTTCAGAGCCAGCTCCTTACAAGCCTTCCATGCTTCCTGGGAAGCGGGCTTGTTGTCGTTCTTGAACTCGTCGGAAGTCCACCACACGGTGTCCTTGGAGTTTTCGTCCATTACGATGAACTTGTCTTTGGGGGAACGGCCGGTGTAGATGCCGGTCATTACGTTCACAGCGCCCAGCTCGGTCAGCTGACCCTTCTCGAAGCCTTCCAGGGTGGGATCCATTTCTGCTTCAAACAGCTCCTCATAGGAGGGGTTGTGTACGATCTGAGTAGCGCCGGTAATGCCATACTTGGTAAGATCTAACTTTGCCATAATGTAGTACCTCTTTCCTATATATTTTTGGTACCCGCGAAGGTACCCATAGTTTGCAAAGTTATCATACACGATAAAGGCTTAAAAATCAATAATAAAGTGTGAATTTTTCCGGCTGAGCGCGTATTTTCCCCGCTGGCGCTTTCCTATTTTGCAGGATTTCCGCCATTTTTCGATTAAAATGCATATAATACGGAAGAAATGAAATATTAGGTTTACTTTTTACTTTTTCTGTGATACTATTTATTTGGTGAAGATTGGGACTTTTTCAAAATAGACCCTTTGAACCCATATTTCTATTTCTACGGAGGTTGTATATAAATGGCTCAAAAAGTTCAGTTTGTGGAGACGGTTCTGCGGGATGCCAACCAATCCCTCATTGCTACCCGCCTGCCCTTTGAGAAGTTTGAACCCATGCTGCAGACCATCGACAAGGCCGGCTACTACGCTGTGGAATGCTGGGGCGGCGCTACCTTTGATGTCTGCCTGCGGTATCTGAACGAAGATCCCTGGGAGCGGCTGCGGAAAATCCGCGCCAGCGTTCCCAACACCAAGCTGCAAATGCTGCTGCGGGGTCAGAATGTGCTGGGTTATTCCCACTATCCGGATGATTTTGTCAGTCTTTTCGTTCGCAAGGCTGTGGAAAACGGTATGGACATTATCCGTATTTTCGACGCTTTGAACGACGTTAAGAATATGAAGGTCGCCATGGAGGCCACCGTCTCCGCCGGCGCAATCGCTTCCGGCGCCATCTCCTACACCACTTCTCCCGTCCATAACCACAAGAAATATGTGGAGCTGGTGAAGGAAATGAAGAACATGGGCGCTTCCACCATCTGCATCAAGGACATGGCCGGCATTATGGGCCCCCAGGAAGCCTACGATTTGGTTTCCGCCATCAAGGACGCTGTGGATATGCCCGTTGATCTGCACACCCACTCCACCACAGGTCTTGCATTCATGACCTACCTGAAGGCTGTGGAGGCCGGCTGTGACATCATCGACACCGCCATTTCTCCCTTCTCCGGCGGCACCAGCCAGCCCGCTACCGAAACCCTGGCCTACGCTCTGCGTCAGCTGGGCTATCAGGTAGACCTGGACGACAGCTGCACCAAGACTCTGGCGGATTACTTCAAAACCGTTCGCGACGAATATATTGCCGACGGCACTTTGATGCCCAAGGCTCTGGCCACCGATACTCAGTGCCTGACCTATCAGGTTCCCGGCGGTATGCTCAGCAACCTTTTGAGCCAGCTGAAGCAGATGAACGCTCTGGATAAGTTCGACGAGGCCCTCATCGAAACCCCCAAGGTCCGGGCAGACCTGGGTTATCCCCCTCTGGTCACCCCCACCAGCCAGATGGTTGGCGTGCAGGCTGTGCGCAATGTCCTGGACGGCCAGCGCTACAAGACCGTTTCCAAGGAAATCAAGGCTTACTGCCGGGGTGAATACGGCACAACCCCCGCTCCCATCAATCCCGAAATCAAGGCCCAGATTCTTGCAGGCGAAAAGGAAGTGGAAGGCCGCTACGCCGACACTCTGGAGCCCGTTGTGGAGTCCGCAAGAGAAAAGCTGGGCGAGCTTGCCAAGTCCGACGAGGATGTCCTGAGCTACATCGCGTTCCCCAACCTGGCTGAAAAGTTCTTTGAAGAGCGCAAGGCCAAGGAAGAAAACTGCGTCAGCTACTCCATCGTGGAAGCCTAAGGAGGTCTACGGATTATGAAATACAAAATTACACTCAATAACCGCGTTTATGAGGTTGAGGTAGAAGCCGGAAAGGCTATGCTTTTGAATGAATACGAGGCAGTGGCTCCCGCCGTTGCTGCCCCTGCCGCAGCCCCTGTTGCTGCTCCTGCAGCCGCAGAAGCTCCCGCTGCTGCTCCTGCTGCCCCCGTTGTGGTTGGCGCCGGCGAAAGCGTCACCGCCCCCATTCCCTGCTCCATCATCAAGGTCAATGTTACCAAGGGTCATGCTGTTAAGGCCGGCGATGTCCTTTGCGTGTTGGAAGCCATGAAGATGGAAAACGATATTGCAGCGCCCAAAGACGGAACCATTACCCAGGTTGTGGTTTCCAAAGGCGCTTCCGTTTCCACCGGTGACCCTCTGGTTGTTATCGGCTAAGCTGAGCAACTCATTTATTTCGAAATCAAGTCCTTATACTACCGCCCCAAGGAGGGATTTTATGCTGTTATCTGCCACTGCGGCCAGTGACATCACCATCAGCCAGGCAGGCTTGTATGCCTTGCTGGGCTATGGTATGGTGTTTTTCGGCCTGATTTTGCTGATGATTGTGGT
>JAFTMB010000045.1 GCA_017452605.1 Oscillospiraceae bacterium | reverse complement strand
GGGCGTTGACGTAGTAACCGCCGCAGCGGGCAGCTTCTTCCTTGATAGCATCCTGTGCCTGCTTCTTGGTGTCGACGAACAGGACGTTGCCGCCGTTGGCAGCACACTCACGAACGAAGTTGTAAGCCTCTTCCAGCTTCTTAACGGTCTTCTGCAGGTCGATGATGTAGATACCGTTACGCTCGGTGTAGATGTAGGTAGCCATCTTGGGGTTCCAGCGGCGGGTTTGGTGACCGAAGTGAACACCGGCCTCCAGCAGTTGCTTCATAGATACGACAGACATTTTTTATTCTCCTTTTTTGTTTTTCCTCCACCCCGATCATCCCGCGATGCCCTTCCTTTTTAAGGAAACTGGGGCAAGCGGTCCCCGGGTGTGTGGCGTTAAATTTTGTCATGGGGCATACCCATGCCGATACATTATATCGGATCGGTTTGCATTTTGCAAGTATTTTTTCCAAAACTTTTCAGGAATATTCAAAAAAATTCACAAAAAAGCCACTGCCGCGATGTGTTTTGCGGCAGTGACGTAAAAAATCCTTATTTACGGAAAGGGCAGGCCGAATTTCGGTCTGGGAAAGCGGCATTCATCCGGCTTGATGTCTACCAAAATAATGTCCGGCCCGATGCGCTTGATGCACCGCCAGGGAATCACATAATCGTCATTTCTGCCGATGATGCCGAAAAACCGGCAAGGGCCGGGAACGATAACGGCAAGCACATTTCCCGACGGCAGTTCCACTTCCACATCGGAAACAAAACCCAGCCGCCGCCCATCGCTGATACAGATAACTTCCTTGCAGTGCAGCTCCGTGACCCGCATACCCATGTTCCACGCCTCCTAGCATCCATTTGTAAAGGCTATGCGCTTGCGCTTCGGAATATTACTGGGTGATGCTGATGGCTTTTTGCATGGAGCGAATGGCGCCCTTTTCCAGCCGGGACACCTGAGCCTGGGAAATGCCAACCAAATCCGCAACCTCCATCTGGGTTTTTCCGTCGTAAAACCTAAGGGAAAGAATCTGCTTTTCCCGTTCCCCCAGATGGGAAAAGGCGGTGCGCAGGCAGATATGCTCCATCCAGTTAAGCTCCGTGTTTTTGGTGTCGCGAACCTGGTCAAGAACGGTGAGGGGGTCGCCGCCGTCGGAGTAGACCGGGTCATAAAGGCTTACCGGCGCGCACACCGCGTCCAGCGCCTCGCTGATCTCCTCCTGGGAAAGCTCCAGCGCCTGGGAAAGCTCCTCCAGAGTCGGATCCCTGCCCAGCTTCAGTATCAGGCTCTCCTTGCACTGGAGCACCCGGTAGGCAATGTCCCGCAGGGAGCGGGACACCCGGATCACACTGTTATCCCGCAGGTAGCGACGCACTTCGCCGGCGATCATGGGCACGCCGTAGGTGGAAAATCTTACCTGCTTGGTGGGATCGAAATTGGCGATGGCCTTGATGAGGCCGATACAGCCCACCTGAAATAAATCGTCGGGGCTTTCGCCCCGCTTGTCAAAGCGCTGGATCACGGAAAGAACCAGCCGCAGGTTTCCTTCAATTAAGGCCTGACGGGCATTTTCGTCCCCGGCCTTGGCTTTTAGAAGCAGTTCGTCCATCTGCTTGGGGGTAAGGGACTTCAGTCGCGAGGTGTTTACGCCGCAGATTTCTACTTTACCCTGCATGGATTTTCCTCCTGTGAAAAATGGTAATACCAGTATTTCCATCCGGCGGCAGATGATACCTTTTGCCCCTTTGGCGGTTTTTCACAAAAATTTTAGAAGGAAGTGACGAAGGGGGAAACGCGAAGAAAGAAAACTCGTCATTTTAGAAACTTTTTCATCAAATTTAAGCTGGAAAAAGTTTCCGTATCGCGTTTCCGTAACACAGTTACAAACCGGTAACAAAGGGGATTTGACCACGAAAATACCACTTTTTTTCCTTTCGGAAACTTCTGAAACCAGGGTTTGAACTGTGGAAAGCCCGAACTTTTCCACATTATCCACAACTTTATCCACAGACCCTTTTTTGGGGGTAGCCCAGGGCCATAATTTTTTTGGTTTACATAATGATTTATG
Source organism: Oscillospiraceae bacterium (assembly GCA_017452605.1). Classification (GTDB taxonomy): domain Bacteria; phylum Bacillota; class Clostridia; order Oscillospirales; family Oscillospiraceae; genus Faecousia. Next base: position 18,825 of record JAFTMB010000045.1, on the reverse strand, counting down.
ACAGTTTTCGACAAATTATCCACTTTTTCACCCGTTGTGTTTTTGACCACTGAAAAAATCAGCGCGAAAAATTTCCTATTGACAAGCAAATTTCCTCCGCTTAACAGGCCGGCTGCCGGGAAAAATCCGGAAAAAATCGAAAAAATTTTGAAAAAGGGATTGATTTTATGAAATAATGGCGTTATAATGCTTATCTGTATGAAAATGTTTGGGAACAGGAGGTGTAACAATGCCCAATATTAAGTCCTCTAAGAAGGATGTCATCTCTTCCAAGATTGCTTATGAGAAGAACAAGGCCAACAAGTCCAAGCTGAAGACCGACCTGAAGAAGTTCGACGCTGCTCTGGTCGCCGGCGACAAGGCTGAAGCAGAAGCTGCTTACAAGGCTGCCGTCAAGGCTGTGGATCAGGCTGTTATCAAGGGTCTTCTGCACAAGAACAACGCTGCCCGGAAGAAGAGCAGCATGACCCTGAAGCTGAACAAGCTGGCTTGATTTCTCTGAAAATATCTCCTTCCGAGTGTAGAACTTGGAGGGAGTTTTTTCATTTTTCAGCGGATCTTTTTCCGTATTCGTTCACAAAGAGTGCGTTGAAATACCGGTTTGAAATATTCGCGGCGCTGTGCTACAATATAAAAAAGGGGGTGAGTCTATGGCGCGGTTATCCGATCCCATTACCATATTAAAAGGCATTGGCCCCAGCAAGGCCAAGCTCTTTGCCAAGCTGAATATTTTTACCCTTCAGGACCTTATCTGCCATTTCCCCAGAGGGTATGAAGACCGGACAAAGCTTCTTACCATAGACAAGCTGGAGGTGGACACCCCCGCCTGCTTTAAGGCCATGGTGATGAACACTCCCCGCACCAGCCACATCCGCAAGGGTCTGGATTTGACCAAGGTGCAGGTGGCTGACCATACCGGCAGGCTGACGGTTACCTTTTTCAACAACAAATATGCCGCGGAGCATTTGCAGTACGGCAGGGAATATATTTTCTACGGCGCTGTCGGCGGGGATTTTATCGGCTACAATATGACAAACCCGGTGTTTGAGGCCTTAGACTCCCAGCCGGTGACCACCCGGCGGATTCTGCCGGTGTATCCTCTGACTGCAGGCCTTACCAACGCGGCTATGCTGAAAACGGTGCGGCAGGCCTTGGCGATATGTGAGCCGCCCAGGGAGATTTTGCCTGCAAGCGTCCGCGCCCAGTACGGCATTTTAGGCTCTGACCGGGCCTATTACGCCATTCACGAGCCCCAGTCCATGGCAGAAGCGGAGCTTGCCAAGCGGCGGCTGGTGTTTGAGGAGTTTTTCGTATTCTCCGCCGGACTTGCCGCCATTCGGGCATCCCGGGCGGAAAAAAAGATTCCGCCTTTTGAGAATTTGGACATCGGCGGTTTTCTCAAGGCCCTGCCCTTTGCCCTGACCGGGGCGCAAAAGGCGGCGATTAAAGAAATCCTTGCGGATTTTGGCCGGGGCGCGCCTATGAACCGGCTGGTGCAGGGTGATGTGGGCAGCGGCAAGACCATGGTCGCCGCAGCCGCCATTTACTGCGCCGCGAAAAACGGCGTCCAGTCTGCTCTGATGGTGCCTACGGAAATCTTAGCGGAGCAGCATTTTGCATCCCTTCAAAAGCTGTTTGCGCCCATGGGAATTCGCGTTGCTTTACTCACCGGCTCTATGACCCCCAAGCAGAAACGGGAAGTAAGAGAGCAGATTGCCGGGGGAGAAGCAGATTTGGCGGTGGGAACTCACGCCCTGCTTTCCGATGCCACAGCCTTTGCCAATTTGGGCCTGGTGGTGGCTGACGAGCAGCACCGCTTCGGCGTTGCCCAGCGCTCCAAGCTGTCTGCCAAGGGAGATGCGCCCCATTTGCTGGTCATGTCCGCAACCCCCATTCCCAGAACGCTGGCGCTTTTGATGTATGGGGATTTAGAGGTTTCCATTATTGACGAATTGCCTCCCGGACGGGAGAGAGTGGACACCTTCCTGGTCAACGAATCCTACCGGGCACGAATCAACGCCTTTATCCGCCGGCAGGTGCAGGAGGGGCATCAGTGCTTTGTGGTATGCCCTGCGGTGGAAGAAAATGAGGAGCTGGGCATGAAGTCCGCCGCCGCCTGGGCGGATACTCTTCGGCAGACGGTATTCCCGGATTTGCGGATTTCCCTGATTCACGGCCAGATGAAAGCCAGCCAGAAAGAGGAAGTCATGGCCTCCTTTGCCGCAGGCGATGCAGATGTTCTGGTTGCCACAACGGTGATTGAGGTGGGTGTGGATGTACCCAACGCCACGCTGATGGTCATTGAGGACGCTGACCGCTTCGGCCTTTCCCAGCTGCACCAGCTCCGGGGCCGCGTAGGTCGGGGCGGCAGCAAAAGCTACTGCGTGTTGTTCTCCCACAACCGAAATCCCGACACCATTGCCCGGCTGAAGGCTCTGTGCAAGACCACCGACGGCTTCCGTATTGCCGAAGAAGACCTGAAAATGCGGGGCCCCGGCGATTTCTTCGGGCAAAGGCAGTCAGGCCTGCCTGCATTCCGGGTGGCAAGCCTGAGTATGGATCTGCAGACCCTGAAGGATGCCCAGGCCGCTTCCGCTGTGTGGATGGATACCCCGGGCGCTGCCCAGACAGCCGAGGGACTTGCCCTGCAGGAGCGAATCGACGAGCTGTTCCGCCGCACAGAGGGAACGCTGAATTAAAAGAACAATTCTAATTTTTGGTTAAAACTTTTTTAATAACCTCCGGGAATGTGCTGAAATTGCAATTTTTCCCGGAGGTTTTTTTGGCATATCGGATAAAAAATAAAAAACAACTTGTATCTTTTGAAGAAATATAGTAAAATGATATGACTTGAAATGTGCGTTTTCACAAAGTTTCCTTATTTGGAGGTATATTTTTAATGGAAAAACCCATTGTATTGGTAATTATGGATGGTGTCGGCAAGGGCGATGGCGGCAGCGGCGACGCAGTCGCCGTAGCAAAGACCCCCACTCTTGACCGTTTGCTTGCAACTTGTCCCCACACATATTTGAAGGCTCACGGCACTGCCGTCGGTCTGCCCTCCGATGAGGATATGGGCAACTCCGAGGTCGGTCACAATGCCCTTGGCTGCGGCCAGATTTATTCTCAGGGCGCAAAGCTGGTGGGTGAGTCCATCGAAAACGGCGCTCTGTACGCTTCCGCTACCTGGAAGTCTTTGATTGCCAACGCAAAGGATGGCCATGCCCTGCACTTTCTGGGATTGCTGTCCGACGGCAATGTTCACTCTAACATCAACCACCTGATTGCCCTTTTGAAGCAGGCTCACGCAGAGGGCGTGAAGAAGGCTTACTGCCACATTCTGCTGGATGGCCGTGACGTTCCCGCCACCTCTGCGCTGGAATATGTGGAGCAGCTGGAAACTGTTTTGGCCGAGCTTTGCACAGCCGGCTGTGACTACGCCATCGCCTCCGGCGGCGGCCGTATGCAGGTGACCATGGACCGGTATGAAGCCAACTGGAGCATGGTGGAAAAGGGCTGGCAGACCCATGTGCAGGCCAAGGGCCGCATGTTTGCCTCCGCCAAGGAAGCCATTGAAACCTACCGGGCAGAAACCGGCTGTATCGACCAGGATTTGCCTGCCTTTGTTGTGGAAAGAAAGGGCGAGCCTGTGGCGAAGATTGCCAACGGCGACAGCGTAATTCTGTTTAACTTCCGGGGCGACCGCGCCCAGGAAATCTCCCTTGCCTTCGACCGCAAGGAGTTTGACAAGTTTGACCGGGGTGACTACACCGGCGTCATGTTTGCCGGTATGCTGCAGTACGACGGCGACCTGAACATCCCCGAAAACTATCTGGTGCAGCCTCCTGTCATCGAAAATACCCTGACCGAGGTGCTGTGCCAGGCCGGCATCCACGAGTATGCCCTTTCCGAAACCCAGAAGTACGGCCATGTCACCTATTTCTGGAACGGCAACCGCTCCGGCAAGGTGTGCGAGGAATTGGAGGTTTACGAGGAAGTTCCCTCCGATGTTATTCCCTTTGAGCAGGCCCCTGCCATGAAGTCCAAGGAAATCACCGAGAAGATGGTGGCGGCCATGGCATCCGGCAAGTTCCAGTTCCTGCGCTGCAACTATCCCAACGGCGACATGGTGGGCCACACCGGCGTGATGGACGCTGTGGTTTACGCCATGGAGTGCGTAGATAATGGCCTTGCCGCCATTTTGGAGGCAGCAGACAAGTACGGCTATACCGTACTCATCACCGCCGACCACGGCAACGCCGACCAGATGACCGAAACCAAGAAGGGTAAGACCTCTGTCCGTACTGCCCATTCTTTGAACCCCGTTCCCTTTATCATTTATGATAACAGCCGCACATACACCATCAAGGACGGAAACTACGGCCTTGCCAATGTGGCTCCCACCGTGGTGAAGATGATGGGCCTGGCTGCCCCGGAGTGCTGGGAAGAAAGCATGGTGTAATCCGCTTTTTGATTGAAGGAGGAAGAAGTATGATCCGTCAAAAGAATGAAAATGGCTCTATCGTTGTCAGCACCAGTGTCTACACCGATATTGCAGGCACTGCAGCTACCAACTGCTTTGGCGTAAAAGGCATGGCCGCCCGGTCTGTGACCGACGGTGTCTATCACCTGCTGCGCAAGGAATCCATGTCCAAGGGCGTTCGGGTTACCTTCCATGAGGACGATACCATTACCATTGATCTGCACATCATGGTAGATAACGGCGTAAATCTGAATGCTGTTGGCGCAGCCATCATTTCCCGGGTTCGCTATGAAGTGGCAAAATACACCGGCACAGAAGTGCGGGGCGTAAATATTTTCATCGACTCGATGATGATTGGCTGATAATCGGAGGTAAGGAAAATTGAGGCAGACAGTAAATGGCGCCGACCTGCGCAGACTGATTATCAGCGCGGCCGCCGCTATCGAAATTCACAAGCAGGCATTGAATGAGCTCAATGTCTTCCCGGTGCCCGACGGCGATACCGGTACCAATATGTCCATGACCATCAACGCCGCTGCCGCAGATCTGCGCAAGGCCGAAGACCCCAATCTGGAAAAGGCGGCAGCCGTGGCAGCATCTGCCATGCTCCGCGGCGCAAGAGGCAACTCCGGCGTTATCCTTTCTCTGCTGTTTCGGGGCATTTCCCGGAAGCTGAAGGGCCAGGAAGATTGCGACGGCGTGCTGTGGGCTCAGGCCCTCCAGGAGGGCGTGGACGCAGCTTACAAGGCTGTTATGAAGCCTGCAGAGGGTACAATTCTCACCGTTGCCCGTCTGGCTGCAGCCAAGGCAAATCAGGCCGCTCAGGAGAACAATTACTTTGAGTTTGTCCACGAGGCAGCCATTGCCGAGGCAAAGATTGCTCTGGAAAACACCGTGAACCAGAACCCGGTTCTGAAAAAGGCGGGGGTTGTGGATGCAGGCGGCAAGGGCTGGCTGCTGGCGCTGGAGGCAATGCTCAGCGCTCTGCGGGGCGAGGATATTGTGGCCCCTGAATTTACCGGCGCTACCGAGGTCAAGGAACAGGCAAGCTTCAGCGACTTTGACACTGAGGACATTACCTTCACCTACTGCACAGAGTTTATTATCTCCCGGGAAAATGACAATGACCCCGAGAATTTGAGAGCTTTCTTAAGTGAGCTGGGTGACAGCCTGGTGCTGGTGGACGATGAAGAAATAATCAAGGTCCATGTCCACACCAATGACCCCGGCACAGCCCTGCACGAAGCTGTGAACTATGGCTCCTTTGTCACCGTCAAGATTGAAAACATGCGGCTGCAGCACACCGAAAAGGTGATGACCGAGGAGGAAAAATCCCCCAAGATTGCTGAGCCTGTCAAACCCATCGGCGTGGTTTCCGTGTGTGTGGGCGACGGCATTTGCGATGTGTTCAGTAATTTGGGCGTGGACGGCCTGGTATCCGGCGGACAGACCATGAACCCCAGCACCCAGGATATTCTGGAAGTGGTTAACACTGTGCCGGCAGAAACCGTTTTTGTGCTGCCCAACAATAAAAACATCATTATGGCCGCCCAGCAGGTCAACGCGTTGACCCCCAAGAATGTGGTGGTGATTCCCAGCAAGACCATTCCTCAGGGCGTAACCGCCATGCTGAACTTCAATCCTGAAGGCAGCCAGGAGGAAAACGTAGAGGCTATGACCGAGGCGCTTGCTACGGTGGACACCATGCAGATCACCTATGCTGCCCGGAACTCCGATTTTGACGGCTACCTGATTCACGAGGGTGACTATCTGGCCCTCTACGGCAGCGCTCTGTTCGGCACCAGCCGGGATATTAAGGTGCTGCTCAAATCCCTGGCCCAGCGGGTCAAGGAGGACGGCAAGGAGTATATCACTATTTACTATGGTGCCGATGTGCCGGAAAAGCAGGCGCAGAAGGCTGCAGATCTCTTTAGCCAGATTCTGCCCGATGCCGATGTTAACCTGTTAAACGGCGGTCAGCCTGTTTATTACTATCTCATTTCCGCAGAATAAGGGCATGGCCCACTGCCCGAAAGGCAGTGGGCCATTTGTTTTCCTATCGTAAAACCCTCCTCTTTTACATAAACTAAAGGGATACCTTTTGAAGGAGGCGGCGTTATGGATTTTCCCAAAGGCGGAATGGTGGGAAAAACCCTGGCATTAGCGAAACGAATTCAGCAGATGAACATCCCGCTCCATGCGACCAATGCAGGCTATTTTATCGTTTTGTCGGTGTTTCCGGCGCTGGTGCTGATTCTAAGCGTGCTGCGTTACACACGGTTGGATGCTCAGGATTTATTTGCCATGCTGGAGGGTTTTTTGCCCTCTGCGCTGCTGCCATCGGCCCAAAAGCTGATTGTCAGCGCTTATTCCCATGCCTCCGGCGCGTTGGTGTCAGTGTCGGCGGTGGGCGCGCTGTGGTCGGCCAGCCGGGGCATTTACGGCATACTGCGGGGGCTCAACGCCATTTACGATGTCCGGGAGGATCGAGGCTATTTATACACCCGGACAATCAGTGTGGTATATACCTTTTTGCTTTTTGTCATGCTGGTGCTGACATTGGCGCTGAATGTGTTTGGTGATGGGATTTTGCAAATGCTTTCCGATTATCGCTGGGCGCGGTTTTGGGAAAATGTGGTGCATTTAAGGGTGCTGCTCCTGCTTTTGCTGCAGACGGCGCTGTTTAGCGCCATGTTTATGGTGTTTCCCAACCGGAAAAACAGCTTTCGCAGCAGCATTCCCGGTGCGGTGCTTTCGTCGGTGGGCTGGACGGTGTTCACAGCTCTGTTTTCTTGGTATGTGGAGCGGTTTACCGGCTATTCCGGCATTTACGGCTCGGTTTACGCGGTGGCGCTGAGTATGCTGTGGCTATACTGCTGCATGTCCATCCTCTTTTACGGAGGGGGTCTGAACCGGATTTTGCAGGAGAAACAAGATTTGTGACAAAAATGTAAAATCTTTGGCTGTTTATGGCTTGTTCACAACCAAAGGCTATCATAAAGAAAAGGAGGGAAAGGAAATGTTTGGATATGTAACCGCCAATGTGCGGGAATTGAGCAAAGAACAAAGCCGCCGCTACAACGCGGTTTATTGCGGCATTTGCAGGCAGATACGAAATCACGCCGGGCAGCTGGCCAGATTGGGCTTAAGCTACGACATGGCCTTTCTCGCATTGCTTTTGATGAGCCTTTATGAGCCGGAGGAGGTTTCGGGAAAGCGGGCCTGCGCCTTGCACCCGGTTTCTCCCAAGCCCTGGATAGACAACGAGTATATCGCCTACGCGGCGGATATGAATGTAGCCCTTGCCTATTACAAGGCCGCCGACGATTGGCATGACGATAAAAAGCAGCTGGCAAAGATGATGACCGGGGTGTTTGGAAAGCATCTGGAGGAAATCCAGGAACGCTATCCCCGGCAGTGCCAGGCCATTTCCCAGTGCATCAGCCAGCTGACCCAGCTGGAAAAGGACAATTGCGACAATCCGGATTTGCCTGCAGGCTGTTTTGGCGGGCTGATGGGTGAGCTTTTGTGCTACCGGGAGGATCTGTGGGCGGATACTCTGCGGAAAATGGGCGTGGCGCTGGGGCGGTTTGTGTATCTGGCGGATGCCGCCCGGGATTATAAACAGGACAAGCGGAAGAAGAAGTACAATCCCTTCCTTGCCATGGGCGGGGAGCAAAACTGGCAGCATTGGAACGAGTATCTGGTGCTGGCCATGGGCAGCTGCACCCACGAGTTTGAAAAGCTGCCGCTGGTGCAGGATAAAGGAATTTTGGATAATATTCTCTACAGTGGCGTTTGGGTGAGTTTTAGCGCGAAAACGAAAGAGCAGGAGGGAGCAGGGTCATGATTGGCGATCCCTATCAGATTTTAGGCGTCAGCCGAGATGCCAGCGATGAGGAAATCAAGCAGGCATACCGGGCGCTGGCGAAAAAATATCACCCGGACCTGAATCCGGGTGACGAAGAGGCTGCCAAGAAAATGCAGCAGGTGAATGCTGCCTATGAGCAGATTAAGAATCCGGAAAAAGCCGCTTCCTCCGCAGGAAATCAGCAGTATGACCCCTTCGGCGGGTTCGGTGGATTTGGGGGCTACGGCGGTTACCGCCGGGAGCAGACGGAGTCGGAACGGTATCAGCAGGCGGCTATGCAGTACATTCGCTACGGAAGCTTCCGGGAGGCGCTGAATGTGCTCAGCAACGACAAAAACCGCAACGCCCAGTGGTACTATCTCATCGAGCTGGCCAACCACGGCCGGGGCAATCTGGTGACGGCTCTGTAGCACATCCGCCGGGCGGTTAGTATGGCGCCGGATAACAGGGAGTATCTGCACGCCTTGGATGAAATTGAGCACGGCGGCGCGGCCTATCGCCGTCAGGCGCAGAATTTTGGCGGCTATACCATGCGCGGCGGCTCATTTTTCAATATGTGCCTGTGCCTGCTGGCGCAGCTATTCTGCTGCAGGGGCAGAATATTCTGCTGCTAAACTGTAAGAAGCTGTTACTTTCTTGTCTCCGAACAAGAAAGTAACCAAAGAAATCGGCACAAGGGGGTCTGCCCGGACAAGGGCAGACCCCCTTATGTATCCCCCCGAAACCAGCAAGTAGTCAGCAAGAATACCTAAGGCGAAAATGTTCCGATTTTCGCCCTGCCGTATTGCCCTTTCGCCAGTGTCCGGTAAGGCGGCGGGGGAATTCTTAAGGGGGGCGCGATTGGCTCGTAGCGCCCCCTTAAGGCGGCTTCTTTTCGTCCTTTTCTTGCCGAAACAAGAAAAGGACAAGTGTTTGTGTTTTATTCTTCTCAAAAAATAACGGGAGGCAAAACCTCCCGTTATTTTTATACTTGCTTGTACATGGCGCTGGCATCGTCCTTACGGACGGCCTCCGCCACCTGGAGAACCTCCACGGCTACGGTTCGCGGACCCATTGTAATCTCAATTTTGTCCCCGACCTTTACCTCGTAGCTGGCTTTTACCACCCGTCCGTTGACGCTGATGCGCCCATTGTCGCAGGCTTCATTGGCCACGGTGCGCCGCTTAATCAGCCGGGAGACCTTCAGATACTTGTCAAGACGCATAAATTACTTGGCAACGGCGTCCTTCAGGGTCTTGCTTGCCTTGAAAGCGGGAACGTCGGAAGCGGGAATCTGGATGGTTTCCTTGGTAGCGGGGTTGCGGCCGGTTCTGGCCTCGCGATGCTTGACCTCGAAGATGCCGAAGCCGGCGATCTGTACCTTTTCACCCTTTGCCAGGGCGGCGGTAACAGCGGCGATAGCGGCGTTTACAACGCGGTCTGCGTCCTTCTTGCTGACACCTGCATTTTCAGCGACGGCAGCGATGAGTTCGGTCTTGTTCATAATCATTTCCTTCTTTCTTTTTAGTTTGATTTATAAATGAAGTATATGGGCGATCCGTTCGCCCTTGGGCAACAACATACAGTCCTCCCGGGTGATGGCCTTGAGCTTTACCGCGCACAGCACATACACCACAACGCCTACAACCAGGGGTACGCCACAGGCAATGATACGGCTCATATCCGGGCCTAACAGCTGGGTAAGGCCGTAGGAAGTGCCGTACACCGCGGCGCCCATAATGAGGGCGGCGAGGACGGAGCGGAGCATATTTTTCAAAATGGCAGGGGCCTGCTCCAAAGCCCGTTTCATGGAAATAAGGTTGAGCATGGTAATGCTCAAATAGCACAGCAGCGTGCCGATGGGCGCGCCCATGATGCCAATGTGGGGATTTCCTGTGAGAATGGAAATCGCCACCAATTTTACAATGCCGCCGACAAACATATTGATCACCGGGATATTCACATGACCGTGGGATTGCATAATGGCGTTGGTCAACAGCACTGCGGCATTAAAGAGGATACACACGCCCAAAATCGTCATCAAGCTGGTGGCAAGGGCGAGATTCTCTCCGGAGTAGCCGCCCAAAAGAGCGGTGATAGGCCCGGCAAGCACGGAAAGTCCGATGGCGCAGGGGGCGCTGATCAGCGCGGTGACCCGGGCGGCGGATTCTCCCGTTGCCTTGGCGGCGGAGAATTCCTTGGTGGTCAGCTGGGCGGTAATGGCGGGGATAATGCTGATGGTAATGGGGGTAATGAAAGCGCAGGGCATATTGAAAATGGTTTGGGTCATGTTGTATATGCCCTTTTGGATGTTGGCGGTGTCCTGAGTCAGGTAGGTTTTCAGCTGCTCCATGTAGATTTTGGTTTCCAGCATGGTCAGAATCTGCAGCCCCGCCGAGCCGATGGTAATGGGAACGGCAATAATCAGCAGCCCCTTGGCAATCTCCTTGCCGGAAGAAACCGGCTCATCTGTTGCAGGCAGATTCCTGTAAGCCTTGCGGAAGCACTGGCCTAAATACAGGGAGCTGATCAGGCAGCTGGCGGTAACGCCCAAAATCGCGCCGCCGGCGGCATAGGGAATGGATTGGGTCAGCTTATAAACCAAAATGGCAGCGGCGATGCCCACAATCAGCTTGCATACCGCCTCCAGAACCTGGCTGACGGAGGTGGGGAGCATGTTGCTCTGACCCTGGAAGAAGCCCCGGTAGGCGCTCATCAGGCAAATGAGCAAACAGCAGGGGCCTAAGGTTCCGATGGCTGCCCAGGCGTCGGGCTGCTCCTGGAAAGCGGCCAGCTGCTTGCAGAACAGGGTCATCAGCACAGTACCCGTCAGACCCAGCGCCAGGAAAATGCCCTTGGCGGTGTTGTAGATTTTTCGCACCTGACGGTAGTGCCCCAGGGAACTGGCCTGGGAAATCATCCGGCTCATAGCCACCGGAAGGCCCGCGGTGGAAATCATCAGAAGCACATTGTAGATGTCGTAAGCAGTGTTGAAATAACCAAAGCCCTCCGGGCCGATAATGGCGTTTAGGGGGAGCTTATACAGCGCGCCGATGACCTTGACAATGGCGGTTGCCATGGCAAGGAGCATGGTGCCGTGGAGAAAGGATTGCTTTTTTTGGGTATCAGCCATGGGCGCCCTCCTTATCGTCGCTAAGAAGCAGGGGAATGGCGTAGGTGGTGAGCTCTTCCACAACGGCTTTCAGGTCGATAGTGGGGAACAGACCGTTTTGATAAAGGATTTTTCCCTTGACCATGGTCATTGCCACATCGCCGCCCTTGGCGCAGAAGGTCAGGGCGCTGAGCACATTGTGGCAGGGCATCAGATGGGGCGCGGAAAAATCCAGCAGGCAAAGGTCGGCATCGTAGCCAAGCTTAATCATGCCAGTCTCGCCCGCTCTTCCCTGGGCCCGGGCGCCGCAGATGGTAGCCATCATCAGCGGGGCGGAGGCGGGGAAGGAATCGGCGTTCTGGCGGGCGCTGCGGACAGCCATGGCTGTTCCCCGCATCACTTCAAACATGTCAAGATTGCCGCACTCAATGGCGCCGCCGGTGCCTAAGGCCACATTGATGCCGGATTTAACACAGGATAAAATGTCCGCAATCTTTCTGCCGTTTTTGGCGTTTTCCAGAGGCAGGGCAACAGCGCTGACCTTTTTCTTACCCAGAAGCGCCATGTCCTCCGATGACAGGAAGGCGCAGCCTGCGGCGGTTGCGGGAATGTTCCACATACCGTGGCAGGAAAGAAGTTGGGTGGCGCTTAAGCCGGTGCGGTCTAAGCAGGAGTCTTCCTCCTCCTGGGTTTGGGAAAGGTGGAGCTGCAGGCCTAAATTTTGCTCAGCGGCATAGCCCACAAGACCCTCCCACAGCCGGTGGTTGCTGGTGTATTCGGCGTAAATGCCTGCATCTATGCGGATGCGGCCGCCGTCATAGCCGTGCCAGGCTTCCACTGCGCGGCGCAGGAGCTGGCACTGCTCGTCGGTGTCAAAATCAAAGTCTTCGTTTTGGTCGATAAACCGGTAGCGGACAGGGCGATATTGGCCTTGATGCCGCTTTCCGCGGCGGCCTCTGCCACTGCTTCGGGGAAATAGTAAAGGTCGCTGACGGAGGTGATGCCAAAGCGCAGACACTCCGCAATGCCCAGCAAAGCGGCAGCCTTGGCGCTGCGCCGGTCCATTTTATCCTCCCGGCTCAGCTGCTGCTCCAGCTGCTCTCGCTGGGCCAAATCGTCACAGTAGCTGCGCAGAGCGGTGGTTGCCAGATGGGTGTGGCAGTTGATCAGACCCGGCATACAAACCATGCCCGTGCCGTCTACAATGGTGGCTGGAGACGCTTCCGGCGGGGCGGTATCAATGTAGGAGATTTTACCCGCCTCGATGCCAAGATATGCACCGAAGAGAATCTCCATCTTTTCGTTCATGGTCACAACGGTGACATTGGAAATCAGGGTATCCAAGATTACTTGCTTCCTTTCATCAGCTGGAATAAGCTCTGTTTTTCTTCCAGCACGCTGTCAATCATCTCGATATATTGCTCCGGGAACTTGGGGTTGTGGAACCGCTGCAAGGAGCCGTCCGGCAGGTTAACCTTGTTCATGCCGCCGCCGCCCAAAGACAAGATGGTGTGCAGCTCTTCCATCATATAAATATTATACAGACAATCCCGGCCATTCATGCTCCAGCCCACATTTTCAAAAGAGCCGGACATGTACTTTTGCCGATATAAATAATAAGGCAAAAAGCCTTGATTTGCAAGGGTTTTATTGGCGAAGTCCACCATTTTGGCAACTTCTTCGGCGCTGGATAAACCCTCCCGCTTTTCAAACAGATCAGCGCCTTTTTTCAGTGCCAAAGTGTGGACGGTGATGTTGCTGCAGGAAAGCGCTGCTACGGTTTCCAGAGAGTAGCGAAAGCCGTCGAAGGTGTCGGTGGGAAGACCTGCAATCAAGTCCATGTTGATGTTTTCAAAGCCGGCATCCTGAGCCCAGCGGTAAGCCTCCAGCACATCCTGAGCGCTGTGGGGACGGGCGCAGGCTTTCAGCACGGAATCCACCATGCTCTGGGGGTTGATGCTCATGCGGTCAGCACCGTGGTCGCGGATGGTTTTCAGCTTTTCGTAGCTTAAGGTATCCGGCCTGCCGCCCTCTACGGTAAATTCCAGACACCGGGAAAGGTCAAAGCTATCCCGGATGGCGCTCATCAGCGTAGAAAGCTGCTGGCTGCTTAAGGTGGTGGGGGTGCCGCCGCCGATGTAAAGGGTGCGGACAGTCTTGCCGGAGTCTGCCAACAGCTTGCCCGTCAGGGCGATTTCCTTTAATAAGGCGTTTAAGTAGGGGTCTAAAAGATTGGTGCGCTTGCCTACGGTGCGGCTGACAAAGCTGCAATAGCTGCACCGGGTAGGGCAGAAGGGGATGCCCACATAGAGAGAAATATCGTTTTCAGACAGCTGCTTTGCCGCCTTTACCGTAGCTTCCGAGCAGGCAACAGCCAGCTTCCGCCGGGGCTCGGTGACGAAATAAACATCCCGCAGCATGTTATCCGCGGATTCTGAAGTGCCGCCGGACAGCAGGTGTTTGGTAGACAGCTTGGTGGGCCGTACGCCTGCCAAAGCGCCCCAGGCGGGGATTTGGGGAAGTATCTGCACAGCGGCCAGATAAAGGCACCGCTGCAAAGTCTGCCGCCGCAGCCGGACAGTTTCTTTGTCCGCTTTCAGCCGCTGCCGGGCGGTGACGGTTTTGCCCTTTGCCGTCAGCGTGGTCACCGCGGTCAGCCAGGTGTTTCCCCGGTGCAGGGCGGAAATCGCCTCTACCTCCTCGGCCTGACCGAACAGGGTCATCATCAGCTGCTCTACGGCGTATTGGTCATCGTGTCCGATGAGAGTCAGTTTCATGAAAATTCCTCCGTTATCGGAGATAGGGATTGGTTTGCTTTTCCCGGGTCAGATGGGTGGAAAAGCCGTGACCGGGATATACATTCAGCTCCGCTTCCAGCTGAGCAAGTCTTCTGAGGCTGGATAACATTTGGGCGTGGCTGCCTCCGGGAAAATCCGTTCTGCCGCAGGAACCTGCAAACAGAGTGTCACCGGAGAAAAGATTGTTTTCAACCAGCAGGCATACGCTGCCCGGGGTGTGACCGGGGGTAGACAGCACGGAAACACACATTCCCGCCAAATTGAGCCGGTCACCCTCATCGTAGGAGTCGGTGAAGTAAAGACTTCCCGCGGTGATTTGAGGAGGAAGCGTGGTTTCGGCAGGGTGTAAAAACACCCGGCAGCCGGTATCCGCCGCCAAATCCTTCACAGCGCCCACATGGTCAAAGTGGCCGTGGGTCAGCAAAATCGCCTCCACAGAAAGTCCCAGCCGGGATACGGTATCCAAAATGGTATCGGCGTCATAGCCGGGGTCAATCACCAGACATTTGTCGGACTCTTCCTGCCAGAGAATATAGGTATTGGTTTGGTATGCGCCCAAAGATAATGTATGAATGTTCATGGCGTTTCCTTATCGTCTTGGTTCGTTCATAAGCTGGTCGGTGTCCAGAATCAGAGTCACCGGGCCGTCGTTGACGGAGGCGACCTGCATATCCGCGCCGAATTCACCGTGCTGGGGTGGATAGCCAAGCTCCGCGCAAATTGAGAGGAACTTTTCGTACATGGCATTGCCCAATTCCGGACCTGCGGCGTCGGTAAAGCTGGGGCGGCGGCCTTTCCGGCAGTTGCCGTAAAGGGTGAACTGGCTGACCACCAGTACCTGCCCGCCTACAGCGTCCAGGCCCAAATTCATCTTGCCCTCGGCGTCCTCGAAAATGCGAAGACCCAAAGCCTTTTCCGCCAAATATCGGCACTCTTTTTCCGTGTCCTCCGGGCCGACGCCCAGCAAAATGAGAAAACCCTTGCCGATAGAGCCCACCACCTGAGAATCAATGGTGACGCTGGCGCTTTTTACACGGGTAAGTATGGCGCGCATAGGAATCCTCCTTTTAGTTCTGGCCCCGGCGGGAGCCAACCACATCCCGGATATTTAAGAGTTTGTTGCGGATGGCATCCAGCTCGGTCACATCGGCGACTTCAAACTTAACGGTAAAGATACTCTTGCCGCCGGGCAAATCCTTGCCGAACAGTTCCTTCACCCGCACCCGGGCGGTGGTCATGGTGGTGGCCACATCCAGAAGCAGGCCGTCTCTTGTGATGCAATCCAGCTCCAACGTGGTTTCAAAGGGCTGGGCGCTTTCGTTGGCCCAGCGCACCCGCACCCAGCGGGCGGACTGGATGGGATCGTCCCGGTGGGCGGCGTTGGGGCAGTCGCACCGGTGAACGCTGACGCCGAAGCCCTTGGTGATAAAGCCGATAATGGCATCGCCGGGAACGGGGGCGCAGCACTTGGCGAATTTGATCATGCACGAATCAATGTCTTCGACAATGACGCCGTTGACAATGTGGCGGTTACGCTTGACAGCTTCGGAGTCCGGCACTGTCCGCAAGGGAGAGGCGGTAAGCTTGTCGTTTGCCTGGGCTTTCACAGCCCGGTTGATGTCGTCTCGAATCCGGCCCACAGCCTTGACAGCGGTCAAGCCACCGTAGCCGATGGCGGCGTACATATCCTCCCAATCGTCGAAAGACAGCTTTTTGAGAAGCTGAGGACCGACCTCCGGGTCAATGGTAATGCTTAACGGCAGACCTACCCGCTTCATTTCTGCTTCAAAGGCAGAACGGCCGTGAGCCACATTTTCCTCCCGCTTTTCCTTCTTAAACCACTGCTTGATTTTGGTGCGGGCCTGGTTGGATTTGCAGATGTTCAGCCAATCCCGGCTGGGGCCCTTGGCGCCCCGGGAGGTGAGGATTTCGATGATGTCGCCGTTGTTTAAGGTGGTGTCGATGTTGGCGATCCGGTTGTTGACCTTGGCACCGATCATGGAGTTGCCCACGCCGGAGTGAATGGCATAGGCAAAGTCGATGGGGGTAGAACCTGCGGGCAGGGAAACGATCCGGCCCTTGGGGGTGTAGACGAACACCTCGTCATCGAACATATCAATTTTCAGGGATTGCACGAATTCCTCGGCGTCGGAATCCTGCTGGCTTTCCAGCAGACGGCGAACCCACTCAAAGTCCCGCTCGTTGCCCTCGCCTGCGCCCTGCTTGTACTTCCAGTGGGCGGCAATGCCGTATTCGGCGGTTTCGTGCATTTCCCAGGTGCGGATCTGCACCTCAAAGGGAATGCCCTGACTGCCGATGACGGTGGTGTGCAGGCTTTGATACATGTTAGGCTTGGGGGTGGAAATGTAGTCCTTGAACCGACCGGGCACCAGATTGAACAAATCGTGGATATGACCCAGCACATTATAGCAATCGGGAATGGTGTCCACGATGACCCGGAAGGCGTAAATATCGTACAGCTGGTCGATGGCCTTGTCCTGGGTCTGCATTTTCCGGTAGATGGAGTAAACGTGCTTGATTCGGCCATAGGAGGTGTTTTGAATACCAATGGAGGTAAGCCGCTGGTTGATGGTGTTCTGGATGGTATTCATAAAGGCCTCGTCCTGCTCTTTGTGGGCGTTTAAGTAGGACATAATGTTGTTGTAATCCGCCGGATCCAAATACCGCAGGGAGATATCTTCCAGCTCCCACTTGATCTTCTGCATACCAAGACGGTGAGCCAGGGGCGCGTAAATGTCCATGGTTTCCCGGCACTTGCTGATCTGCTTTTCCGGGGTTTGATACTGCATGGTGCGCATGTTGTGCAGACGGTCGGCGATTTTAATCAGCACCACCCGGATGTCCTTGGACATGGCCATGAACATCTTTCTCAGGTTTTCCATCTGGGCCTGCTCGGTGGAGGAGAAATTGGCCCGGGTCAGCTTGGTAACACCGTCTACCAACTGGGCGACGGAGGAACCGAACAGATTGGAGATTTCCTCCCGGGAGGCGTCGGTGTCTTCAATGCAGTCGTGAAGCAGGGCGCCTAAAATGGCGTCGGTATCCAGTCCCATTTCCACAACGATTTCGGCAACGGCCAGAGGGTGGATGATATAGGGAGATCCGTCTTTTCGTTTTTGCTCTTTGTGCTTGTTGCGGGCATATTCCACTGCCTGCTCAATCACAGCCATGTCGGCGTTGGGCATCCGCTTGCGGATGGTGGCGCACATGGAATCGTAATGGGCTTCAAAGGTTTCCAAAATAATCAGCTCTCTTTCGCCCGAAGCAAAAGCTGCATGGTTTTGCTTTCGGTGAGGTCGGCCTTTTCTTGGCCGGGGGTTAATTCAATCTTTAAGAACTTATGCAGGCGCTGAAGATTCAGCAATCCTACATCCCGGAAAATATCCAGGCATACCAGCATCTGCTCCAAGCTCATGGAAATGCCGGACCAGCGGACGATTTTTCGGCACAGACACATGGGGGATTCGTGAATGACGCCGCCTGCGGCAGCCAAATACCGCCACACCAGAGAAAGCAGGCTTCTTTCCGGCAGCAAAACGGTGGCGTCTGCGGAGCACAGGGTTCCGCTGCGCAACTGCATATACCGGGCGGAGTCCGGCGGACAATCCACACAGCAGCTGGGACGGATGTCCAAAACATTCATCTGCACGCTGCGCTCGCCCCGGAATTCGTTGATTTGGGGGTGGAACGCCACATCCACCACATCGCCGGGGGCGATGGAGGCAGTCTCCGGGGTGGAGGAGAAGCAGATGGCGTGGAAGCAGTGGTTCTTATGCCGCAGCCGCAGCCGCATGTGTCGGCCGTTTCCAACCACATTGATGCGCTCAACGGTCAGCTTTTCCATCATCAGCACAGGCTTGGGGCAGCCGTTGCCGCAGGGCTCTAAGGCAGAAAGGGCATCCACGCCCTTAACGGTAAGTAATTCCGGCGAAACGGCGCAGTCGATGTCCAGCACGGTTCTGGGAGCGCCGGCAGAATAATACTGGGCGGCAAGCTGGCTGATTTGCTCCCGGAAATTGGGGATTTGGCTGCGGGAGATGGTAAAGCCTGCAGCCAGCTCGTGTCCGCCGTAGCTTTCCAAAAGGTGGGAAAGGGAGGTTAGGGAACTGAACAGGTTAAAGCCGCCAAAGCTGCGGGAGCTGGCCTTGCCGTGGTCGCCATCCAGACAAATCAAAAAGGTGGGGCAGCAGTATTCTTCCGCCATACGGCTGGCCACAATACCAACCACGCCCTGATGCCAGCTTTCCTCTGCCAGCACAATGGCCTCGGGGGGCTGACCCTGGGGCAGCATGGAAACTGCCTGGTTATAGATTTCCGATTCCACCGTCTGACGCTGGCGGTTTAAGTCACAAAGGACAGCGGCCAGCTGTTGGGCTTTTCCCGGATCCTGGGTCAGAAACAGCTCAATGGCCACCTCAATTTTACCCATGCGGCCGGCGGCGTTGATGCGAGGCGCCAAGGTAAAACCAATGGCAGAGGCGCTGATTGCCTCCTGGGCAATGCCGCTTTCTTTCATCAATGCGGCAAGACCCACTCTGGGATTCTCCTTCATGGATTCCAG
>JAFTMB010000044.1 GCA_017452605.1 Oscillospiraceae bacterium | reverse complement strand
TGATTCTTGTTCTCGTTCATGATGATAATCCTCCGTTTTGTATCTTTACGGTCGTGCCGCAGGTTTAGCTTGCCCCGAAAACTTATGCTTTATCCTTGGCTTTGAAAAGAAAACTGGCAAGCAAGCCTGCTGTAATGGCTGCGGCGATTCCGCCTGCGCAGGCTTTTAAGCCCCCGGTAAAGATGCCGAGAAAGCCTTGCTCGTCCACCGCTTCCTTTACGCCTTTGGCAAGATTGCTGCCAAAGCCGGTCAGAGGAACGGTTGCGCCTGCGCCTGCAAATTCAATTAAAGGCTTGTAGACGCCAATCGCGCCTAAAATGACGCCAATTACTACATAGCTGACCAGTATTCTCGCAGGCGTCAGCTTGGTTTTGTCGATTAAAATCTGTCCGATGGCGCAAAAAATTCCGCCGACAATAAACGCTTTGATATAATCCATTAGTCGTTTCCTCCCTGAATGCATACAGCATGACACACCGCCGGAATCGGAAGTCCCTGCTGAGTCGATGTGGGAGATAGCAAAGCGCCTGTGCCACAGAAAAGGATTTTCTGAAGTTTGCCCCGATTCAGTTGGTTTAATAAATAACCGCACAAGGTAATGGCGCTGCATCCACATCCTGAGCCGCCGCAGTGGACGTCCTGAATGGTTTGGTCAAAAACCAAAGTTCCGCAGTCGGTCAGCTTACCGCCCAAATTCACGCCGTCTTTTCCGGCAAGCTCCATCAAAAGGTCTTTTCCCAGCTGACCTAAATCCCCGGTGACAATCAAATCAAAATCTTCTGGCCCGACTTTCAAATCCTCAAAATGGGCCTTGATGGTGGACCAGGCGGCAGGGGCCATAGCAGCTCCCATGTTATTGGCGTCTTTGATACCCAAGTCTGTAATCGCGCCCATAGTGCAGCTTTCAATGCGGGGGCCTTTTCCGGCGGAGCATACCATGGCTGCGCCTGCACCGGTGACCGTCCACTGGGCAGTGGGTGTGCGCTGCCCACCGTAGCCCAGAGGGAATCGGTATTGCCTTTCTGAGGAGGCAAAATGGGAGGAGGTCATTGCCACTACCTTGTCAGAAAACCCGCCGCTGACGCACATGGACGCCATCATAAGGCTTTCTGCCATGGTAGAGCATGCGCCGTATAGTCCTGCATGGGGAATTCCGGTGTTGCGCAGGGGGTAAGACGAGCCGATACACTGATTCAGCAAATCCCCGGAAAACACAGCGCCAATCTCCTGCCGCTGCATATTCAGCTTTTTAAGAAGAGTGTCCAGCGCCAGCTTTTGCAGCTGCTTTTCTGCCAGCTCCCAGGATTTTTGACCGAAATAGGTGTCCTTTGAAGTGATGTCAAAATAGTCGGCAAGGGGCCCTTCCGATTCTTTTTTGCCTGCCACGCTTGCCCAGCCGGTGATGACGGGAAGCTGGGGAAGGACAAAGCTTTGTTTTCCGCGTTTGTGGTCTGCCAAGGTGAATTCCTCCTGATTTGTTTGGCATTAGTATTTCCTCCTTTTTTCGTTGCATACAAAAAACCGGCACTTTCGTGCCGGTTTTGCATATTACAGAACCCGTCTTGCTCCCAGATAGGTACCCATCCAGTAGGAACTGGTCAGATAAGAAATGGTAACACCTTTACTGGTAGAAGCGTGGATAAACTGGTCGTTACCCATATAGATTCCCACATGGGATACGCCGCTGCCGCTGGTGTTGAAAAATACAAGGTCGCCTTTTTTCAGGCCGGAGCGGGAAACGGATGTACCCATGGAATACTGCTGCTTGGATGTACGCAGCAGTGATACGCCGTGCTGCTTAAATACATACTGGGTAAAGCCTGAGCAGTCAAAGCCGCTGGTGGTAGTTCCGCCCCAGACATAGGGAACGCCCATATATTTTTTCGCAGTGGCGATGATTTTGTCGGCAGTGCCGCTATTAGTCGTTCCGTTCAGCGCGGAAGCGCTGGGGGAAACGCCGGTTGACTTGCCGCCAACAAAAAATAGAGGCTTGTTTTGAGAATCCTTGTTTTCATAAGGAATCTGGGTTAAATCCACATAATCGCTGCGGATATAGCCGATTTTGTCGCCGTAGATAACCTTAAACCAGGAATTGTTAATGCCAATGATATACGCCTTTTCATTTAAGGATGTGACGGCGGAAATGGCGTAGCTTGTAGCCGGGCCGCTGCGAAGCTTTACTTGATCGCCGTTGATTGCGCCGTAGCCAAGCTCTGCGTTTTCCCGGGTGGCAACATCCAGATAATCGCTGTGCATATAGCCAACTTGCAGGTTGTAATTTACCTTATACCAGCTGCCGCTTTTTCCTAAAACGACAACCACTTCATTGTCGCTGGCGTAGTCCAGGGTTTTGTAGCTGCTGCCCGGACCGCTGCGAAGCCGCAGAGATGAGGCGTCAACAAAGCCGATTCCGGTCTTTAACTGCCTGGATGCGGCGCTTGCGGAAATGGTGGATACTCCGATAAAAAGAAAAATTGTCAGCACGAGGCTGACAATACGAATGTGCGTTTTCATACATTGCCCTCCGTCTTACTCGTGGAAATTACTTACCGGCCAGAGCACGTTCCAGCCACACACAGCCAAAATCCAAAGCTGTGTAAAGTCCGTCTTTCTCGCTTTTCTTAACTACACGGTCCCGGCTCTTGGCGCTGGGATCGGTGAGCTGAAGCTGAACAGAAACCTTGCTTGCCACATCCAGATCGCCGACCTTCTTGGTCTCCAGCACCTGAAGCATGACAATGTGGGAGTCTGCCATAGATCAGTAATAGATCAGGTTGTCCTTACGCATCAGGGGATGGCCCTTATACATAAGGAGTTTTTCTTCTGCCATTGCATTACCTCCTTTACAATTTGTAATCAAATTGTAACACTTTGTAACTTTTGTGTCAACAAAGTTGGGCAACTTACCAACATTTGGCAAGCGCCGCTGGATTTTGTACGACGGAGGGGGAGTATGAAATTTATATATAATTGTTACCAAAAACAAGAGGCTTTTGCCGTGGCAAAAGCCTCTTGGCGTGGACGCTTACGCCAGATAGCAGCGAACCAGCTCTTGCAAAAGCTCATCCCGGTCCAACTTACAAATCATGCTGCGTGCACTGTGGTGGTTGGTGATATAGGTGGGATCTTCTGTGAGCAGGTAGCCAACGATCTGGTTAACGGGATTGTAGCCCTTTTCCTGCAGAGCATCGAAAACCGTGCGGAGAATTCTTCGCATGTTCTCTTTGTCGTCGCTGGGTACGGTGAATTTCATAGTATCCGTCATGGTATCGACCTCCTTAAACGATTTGCTGCTATTATATCCCAAAAAAGTTTTTTTGTAAAGTCCTAAATGCAGATTTTGTCAGCAGCTTAGGCTTTACCGAAGAACGGCATCCAGCTTGTCTTTCAGCGCGGCAAGCACCTTGGTAACCACGCCCTCGGAATCGCTGTCGGTCAATGTGCGGTCGTCAGAGCGAAGCTCCAAAGAGAATGCCATGCTCTTCTTGCCCTCGGGAACGCCTGTGCCCCGGTAAATATCAAACAGACGGATGCTCTGCAGAAGCTTTCCGGCGGATGCGGCGATTGTTTCCTCAGCCTGCGCCACAGTAACAGCCTCGTCACACACGAGGGCGATGTCACGGGTGACACCGGGGTACTTGGGCAGAGGCTTGTAGGTGGGTTCAGGCAGCTTCAGGTCAAGGAGCTTGGTGAAGTTGATTTCCACGCAGTAAACCTCTGCGTCAATGTCATAATTCTTTGCCACAACCGGGTGAACCTGACCGATATAACCCAGCTCTACGCCGTCAATGGACACGCTGGCGCAGCGGCCGGGGTGGTAGGAGGGATTGTCGGTAACGGCGGTGTAGCTTGCCTTGGGAAGCCGCAGACCCTTCAAAATGGCTTCCAGCTCGCCCTTTAAGGTAAAGAAGGTTTCCCCTGCGCCGTAAGTGCCAAGAAGGAGCATCTTGGGCTCTTCGGGAAGCACCTGTCCATCCTTGGGAAGATAAATCTTCGCAAGCTCATACAGCTTTACGGACTTGTTGTGGTAAGCATAGTTCCGGGAAAGAATGTCCAGCATGGAGGGCAGGGCGATGGTACGCATAATGGAAGTATCTTCGCCCAGAGGATTCTGGATTTTCAGACAATTGCGGATGGGAGAATCTGCAGGAATTCGAATCTGGTCGAAAATCGCGGGAGAAACAAAGGAATAGGTGATAATTTCGCTGTAACCTAAGCTGCGGCACAGATTGCCTGCCTTGCTTTCCAGTTCCATCATGGGGGTGTAGCCGCCCTGTGTGGAGGTTATGAAAGCTGTGGTTTCGATTTCGTTGTAGCCGTAGGAACGGCCCACTTCCTCGGCAATATCCGCCATCAGGTTCAGATCGGGGCGGAAGGAGGGAATCAGAAGGGTATCGCCGTCCACGCCGATTTCCAGAAGATTCAGGTACTTGACCATGTCTTCCTTGGAAATATTGGTGCCCAGCAGACGGTTGATTTTCTCCGGCTCGAGGGGCAGCTTCTTTTCCTCGGGAACATAGTTAATGATGTCGATGATGCCGTCATACACATCGCCTGCGCCCAGCAGCTCAACCAGCTCGCAGGCTCTCTGAACGGCGGGAACGGTCATCATGGGGTCAAGATTCTTCTCAAACTTGCCGGAGGACTCGGTACGCATACCCAGAGCCAGCGCGGTCTGACGAATGGAAGTGCCGTTGAAGTTGGCGGATTCAAAAACAACGGTGGTGGTGTCGTCGAGAATTTCGGAGTTTTCACCGCCCATGATGCCGGCAAGGCCGATGGGTTTTTCTTCGTCGGCAATCACCAGCATACCGGGTTTCAGCTGACGGACATTGCCGTCAAGAGTGGTCAGGGTTTCGCCCTCTTCTGCTTCCCGGACAACGATTTTACCGGAGCCTACATAGCGGTAGTCAAAGGCGTGCATGGGCTGACCGTATTCCAGCATGACATAGTTGGTGATGTCAACAATGTTGTTGATGGGACGCACGCCGTTGGCCCGCAGCCGCTGACGCAGCCACTTGGGAGAGGGAGCGATTTTTACATTGGCAACCATGCGGGAGGTGTAGCGGTTGCAAAGGTCAGTTGCCTGAACATCCACATCCAGCTTGTCGTACATAGAGCCTGCATCGCTGCCCTTTACAACAGGCTCGTGATGCTTCATCTGCATACCGAAGGCGGCGGCGGACTCTCTTGCCAGGCCGATGATAGAGTAGCAGTCGGGGCGGTTGTTGGTAATTTCAAAATCCACAACAGTATCGTCGTTGCCAATTACCAGGTTGATGTCGTCGCCAACCTTGCAGTCTTCGTTGTTAAGAATCCAGATGCCGTCGGCGCAGGCATCGGGGAAATCGTTCTGGGTCAGACCCAGCTCGTTGAAAGAGCACAGCATACCGCAGGACACTTCGCCGCGGAGCTTGCCTTTGGTGATGTGAATGCCGCCGGGCAGGTAGGAATTGTGAAGCGCAGCGGGAACCAGGTCGCCCTGATGCACATTCTGGGCGCCGGTGACAATCTGCACAGGCTCAGCTTCGCCCACATCCACCTGGCAAACCCACATGTGGTCGGAATTTTCATGGCGGACAATGGACAAAACCTTGCCAACCTTGACATTCTTGATTTCGCTGTCCATCCGCTCCCAGGTTTCCACCTTCTGGCCGAAGACGGTTAGCTTTTCCACATATTCCTTATCGGAAACGTGGGATAAATCCACAAACTCCTCATGGAGCCATTTTCTGTTAAGCTTCATGTCAATTTCCTCCTTAGAACTGATTGAGGAACCGTGCGTCGTTGTCGAAAATCAGACGCAGGTCATTGATGCGCAGGCGGCCCATGGCCATACGCTCCAGACCCATACCAAAGGCAAAGCCGGAGTACTTGTCGGGGTCAATGCCGCAGTTGCGAAGTACATCGGGGTGAACCATGCCGGCGCCCAGAAGCTCAATCCAGCCTTCGCCGTGGCAGGTGGAGCAGGTGGCTCCGTCCACTTCGCCTGTGCCGTGGCACTTATGGCACTGCATATCCATTTCACAGCTGGGTTCTGTGAAGGGGAAGTGGTGGGGGCGGAAACGCATAACGGAGTCTTCGCCGTAAATCTGCTTCATAATGGCAACCAAAGCGCCCTTCAGGTCGCCCATGGTGATGTTTTCGTCCACCACAAGGCCCTCAATCTGGTGGAACATGGGGGAGTGGGTGGCGTCAGCCTCGTCCTTACGGAACACACGGCCGGGAGCAAGCATACACAGGGGCGGCTTGTGGTTTTCCATGTAACGAATCTGCATGGGGCTGGTCTGGGTACGCAGCAGCAGAGAATCCTCGTCGTTAAAGTAGAAAGTATCGCTGCGGTCCCGGGAGGGGTGACCTTCCTCAATATTCAAGCGGGTGAAGTTGTAGTCAGCAAGCTCCACTTCCGGGCCGTCTACCACCTGATAGCCAAGGCCCACAAAGATCTCCTTGATTTGGTCAAGAACCATGTTCATGGGGTGCTGATGACCCAGAGAAACGGCTTCACCGGGAATGGTGACATCCAAAGCCTCGCTGGCAAGCTTGGCTTCCAATACAGCGGAGTGGATGGCTTCCTTGCGCTGCTCCAGGCTGGCTTCAATCTCTGCGCGGACAGAGTTTGCCAGCTGACCCATGACAGGGCGCTCTTCGGCGGAAAGCTTGCCCATCATTTTCAGTACGGCGGTCAGCTCACCCTTTTTGCCCAGCCATTTTACTCTCAGTTCTTCCAGCTCGGCAGGCGTGGTGGCAGCATCCAAAGATGCCAGTGCCTGCTGGCGGATAGTTTCCAGTTGTTGCTTCATATCGGTATCCTCCAAAAAGAATTTTGTATTCAGAAACGGTTATGCGTTGGATATAAAAAAACAATCCTCCCATCCCATAAAACCGGGACGAAAGGATTTCCTTCCGCGGTACCACCCGCAATTCACCAAAATTGGCGCGCTTTTCGGTGCATCTTACACCTTAGATTGTTAACGGGATCAACCGGCTCACCCTACTTAACCGTTCAGGCAGCAGCTCCTGGGAGAAAGCCCGATGCCCCACCCGCGCGGCTCTCACCAAATCCGCGCTCGCTGAAAAGTGTTTTTTGGCACTCAGACGACCCATTCATCGCTTTTTCGTATATCACACGGAATCGTATCACACCTTGGGGAAAAATGCAAGGGAAAAATGAGAAATTATCCCATTGACGATGGGAAAATGGCTGTGTAAAATGAAAATAAGAGGTGATTTAAGAATATGGCAACTGTTTTGGACAATTCCTGGGTCTTATCCCGGTTCCCGGATAGAGATCCTTACGCCCACAAGGGCGATTTCGGCAGGATTCTGCTGCTTTGCGGCAGCAAAGGCTACACCGGCGCGGCGTACCTATCTGCCATGGGCGCGCTTCGCTGCGGCGCGGGACTTGTGTATCTGGGTGTGCCGGAAAGCATTTATGCCATCGAAGCGATAAAGCTGAATGAAGCCATCGTATTTTCTTTACCTGATTTCGGTGGGAAGCTTTCTGAAGCCGCACTTGGGGAAATTCGCAGTTACTTTGATAAAATGGACGTTATTTTGATTGGACCGGGATTGGGGCGGTCAGAGGGCGTCAAGACCTGCGTGGAAGCGGTCTTGCGGGAATATTCCGGCCCGGTAATCGTGGATGCCGATGGCATAAATGCAATCGCCGGGAATATGAATATAGTGCGCGAACGGCACTATCCCACCATTTTTACACCCCATCCCGGTGAGTTTGCTGCCATGGGCGGGGACAGTACTCAAGACAGAGTATCTGCTGCTCAAGCCTTTGCCCGGGAATATAGCATCGTGCTTATGCTGAAAGGTCATAATACTGTCATTACCGACGGCGCGACCACCTATATTAACCCCACCGGGAATCCCGGTATGGCGGTAGGCGGCAGCGGAGATGTTCTTGCAGGCATGGTTGCAAGCTTGATTGGGCAAAAGCTTGATCCTCTCACAGCAGCCGCCTGTGCGGCATATTTACATGGCAAGGCAGGAGATGTTTGCGCCAAAGAAAAGGGGCAGTACGGTATGCTGCCCAGTGATATGGTGGAGGTGCTTCCGCGACTTATCAAATAGGCGGGATACCATGAAACGAATATTGGCACTGCTTTTGTGCGTAGTGTTGCTGTCCGGATGCAGTAAATCCGATGATTCCATGGACAGAGCCATGGGCTTGCGCTCGGAATTATTAAGCAAGGGTGTGCGCTTTGAAACAGAGATTACTGCAGATTATGGCAATAAGACTCATACCTTTGCCATGGACTGCACATCGGACACCCAAGGGAATTTGACCTTTGAGGTGACGAAACCGGAATCCATTTCCGGCATCACCGGCACAGTATCAACCTCAGGAGGAAAGCTGACCTTTGACGGCAAGGCTCTTGCCTTTGGGCTCATGGCCGATGGCCTGATTTCCCCGGTCAGCGGCCCCTGGGTGCTGATGAAAACCCTGCGAAGCGGCTACTTAACAGCCTGCAATCAGGAAGGGGAGTATCTTCGGCTGACCATTGATGACAGCTACGAAGCGGATGCTCTTCATTTGGATGTGTGGCTGGGAAACGGCGATATGCCGGTGAGGGCAGATGTGTTGTGGCAGGGCAGGCGGCTGCTGTCGATTGAAATCAAAAACTTTACATTTGTGTAACTTCCCATCCCTTTTTGACATAGGATATTTTGCAGCAGCTACCGTATAATTTTCCATTGTGTGTGGGACAATAGAATCAGCCGCGTTACATAATGGATTGTTTCCTGTAGCGCCGGCCAGATTTCTTCGGAGTGTGAAACACATGGAAAGCCTAGTCAAACGGGGAGATATATTCTACGCAGACCTTTCACCGGTGGTTGGCAGTGAGCAGGGCGGCACAAGACCGGTTTTGATTGTTCAAAATGACACCGGAAACCGTCATTCGCCTACGGTCATCGCCGCAGCCATTACCAGTCAAACCGGGAAAGCCAGATTGCCAACCCATATCAATATTGCAGGCGGCAGCGTGGGATTAAGCAAGGATTCGGTGATTTTGTTAGAGCAAATCCGCACCATTGACAAGCGCCGTCTGCGCGAGCACATGGGACGGCTGGACGATGCACATATGAGCTTGGTAAACGAAGCCATTGCCGTCAGCTTTGGTCTAAACAGCGGCGTGGAATGAATAAAACCCTCCCGGCGGCATAGGTTGCTGCAGGGAGGGATTTTTTATGGTTGGTACATTCGATGTTTATATGGGAAAAGAAGCGGCAGGGCGTGTGACAGTGACCCGGGAGGGCTTATATTATCGGTTTCATTGCCGCTGTAAGCTTTCCGGGGAAGTGATGCATCAGCTGATGCTCCGCGTTGGACAGCAGGAGATGAGCCTGGGGATTTTGGCGCCGGAAAAAGGGGAATTTGGGGTGAAAACCCGTATCCCTGTCAAACATTTTGAAAAGGGAGAACCCTGCTTTTGGCTTGCGCCAAGGCATAAAAAGCTGGAAGGCTTGTTTGTTCCCATCTCGGCGGACGAACCTTTTCCATATCTCTCCCGACTGAAAAACAGCTATTTGGAAATCAGAAACGGGCAAATGGGCGCAGTGATTCCTGCCGATCAGGGCAGGGAAATGGTTAATCCCACCGGGCAGTGATCAGAGCCGAAAATGTCGGAGTAAATTGGCGTTTCCAATATGTTTTCGCGAATTCTGTCAGACACCAGAAAATAGTCAATTCGCCAGCCTGCGTTGTTTTCCCTTGCGTGGTACATATAGCTCCACCAGCTGTACATGCCGGTGGCTGTGGGATTGAGATAGCGGAAAGTGTCGGTAAATCCCAGAGCCAGAGTTTTTGTGAAGCTTTCTCTTTCTTCGTCGGAAAAGCCTGCATTCCCTCTGTTGGATGAGGGGTTTTTCAGGTCGATTTCCTGGTGAGCCACATTTAAGTCGCCGCAAAGAATGGTGGGTTTTTGCTTATTGAGCATTAAAATGTGATTGCGGTAAGCTTCATCCCATTTCATGCGGTGGTCAAGCCGGGCAAGACCGCGCTGGGCGTTGGGGGTATAACAGTTGACAAGAAAGAAATTGTCAAATTCCAAGGTGATGACCCGGCCCTCGTTATCCAGCTCCGGCACACCAACGCCGTAGGATACGGCTTTCGGTTCGATTTTCGTAAACACAGCAGTGCCGCTGTAACCTTTTTTCTCCGCAGAGCACCAATATTGATGATAGCCGGGAAGGTCAAGGGTAAGCTGACCTTCCTGCATTTTTGTTTCCTGCAGGCAGAAAATATCGCTGTCGAGCTGGTTAAAGGAATCCAAAAAGCCTTTTTGCATACATGCGCGCAGGCCGTTAACGTTCCAGGAAATGAGTTTCATAGCGCCTCCAAATTCAGCTTGCTACGGTGCTGATGTCCAGAAGAAGCAAGCTGTTTAAGTCCATATAGATGTTTTGTTTGTTCCCCAGGGGTAGATTTTCTGCGCAGATGTTCACACCGGTTACGCCGGTTAGTTCCATGACGGTCTTGGCTAAACATCCGCAGGCGACGGTTAGTTCGATGCCGTCTGCCAGGGTGATTTGGTCAGATAACACCACATTGGCAATTTCGCCGTCAATGTGGAATTTCAGCAGCTTTGTGCCG
The DNA here is from genome assembly GCA_017452605.1 of Oscillospiraceae bacterium. Lineage (GTDB taxonomy): Bacteria > Bacillota > Clostridia > Oscillospirales > Oscillospiraceae > Faecousia. Next base: position 7,126 of record JAFTMB010000044.1, on the reverse strand, counting down.
TTGGGAAAGGTTTTCAGCAGGTTTTCGGAAACGGGTCCTTTGAGGTACAGATTCAGCAAGGATATCATGTCCTCGGAGCCTGCTGACTCTCTTGTTTCTCCAAGGATTACACTGTTTCCTGAGCCGTGGGAAAACTCCTTGTTTTGATAGTAGAAGGTTACCGGATCTTCCATGGTTTCCTTCTGTTTACAGGCGGTTAAACAGCAAAGGAGGGCAAGAAGCAGCAATAAGGAAAGAATTCTTTTCATTCTTCATCCTCCTCGCCGGTTTCAAATAAAGGAAATTCCACGGTAAAGGTAGTGCCAATGCCGGGGATACTGGAAACGGAAATTTCACCTTGGTTGCGTTCTACCAGGCTTTTTACAATGGCAAGACCCAGGCCGCTGCCGCCGGATTTCCGCGACCGCGCCTTATCCACCCGGTAAAACCGTTCAAAGATATGATCGATTGCGTCTTCTGGGATACCTACGCCGGTGTCGATGACCTGCATAACGGCGTTGTCATTTTCCTGATACAGCCGAACCGTGAGCTTGCCGCCGGGGGAATTGTATTTGATGCCGTTTTCAATCAGATTAAAGGCAATTTGATACAGGTCATCCTCCAGAATCAACACCTGACTGTCGCAGGAAATGTCCAGATGAATGTGGATATTGCCCGATTCGGCAATGCCGCTGAGCATGTGCACCACCCGCTCAATGGTGGGCGCTATGTGAATAATTTCAAGCTCACTGTCTTCCAGCGTTTCAATTCTGTTCAGCGACAGCAGCTTTTGTGACATACGGTTTAACCGCTCAGCTTCGTTGCCAATATCGCCGACAAATTCCCGGACAGTGTCCATATCCATATCGTTTTGCAAAATGGAATCTGTCAGCAGCTTAATGGATGCAAGAGGGGTTTTCAGCTCATGAGATGCGTCGGAAACGAACTGTCTGCGGATGTTTTCCGAGGTTTGAAGCTTGTCGGTCAGGTCGTTGAATTCCTCGCCAAGAGCCGTAAGCTCGTCCTGACCGCCCATATTCACCTTGTGGGAGTAATCTCCGCTGCGGATGATGCGCATGGAAGTCATAATTTTCCGGATTCTGCGGTTAAAGGCGACGGCAAAGGCAAAGGAGAAGATGATAACAACCAGTTCCAAAACCAATGTGATTGCCAGAATATTGCCGTGGAGGGAATTGATAAGGGCGCCCTGGTCGACATCATATTCCATCATGTAGGCGCAGCCGACCATGGTTCCGTGGGAAAAAACCGGAACAGCGGCGTGGGATTGCATGGCGCCGTTTGCATACCGCCAGCTAAAAACATCGTAACCCTTGCCAGACATGGCCTGCACCACTTCCGGCAGAAGGACATAGGCGTTGACGGTGGACTCCGTGTTCATGGAGTCATACATGGCAACGCCCTCCAGGTCGGTAATAATCAAACGGGTGACTCTTAGGTTGCCCATTTGAGAAACGGCGTTGGTTACGGTTGTGGAGTTCAGCACCTCCAGATTGGCGATTTCTGCCGCCGCCAGATTGCACTTTTCTATCATGGTGGTTTTCTTATTCTGATAGAAAATCTTCTGGCTGGTGCCGGAGGAGTAAATATTCAAAAACAGCAATACCACAAAGGTAATCACGATGTAAACAGCGGCATATTGCAGCTGGTGGCTGCTGTATCGCAGCATTCTGCGCTTGTTATTTTCGGAAATAATAGCCAACGCCCCACTTCGTCATAATGTAGCTGGGTTCAGCCGGATTCTCTTCCAGCTTTTCCCGCAGACGGCGAATGTGAACATCCACCGTCCGAATGTCACTTCGGTATTCATAGGCCCAAATGGTGTCCAGCAGCGCTTCCCGGGAATAGACCCGGTTGGCGTTCCGCATGAGAAATTCCACAACATCGAATTCCTTGGCAGTCAGGTCCACCATCACGCCGTTTTTGTAGGCATTTCTGCCGTCCAAATCCAAAGAGATAGTGCCAATGGTCAGGGTGTTGTTGGAGGGCGCGGAGCCGGATTGGGCTCTGCGGTGCAGGGCGCGGATTCGCGCCTTCAGCTCGAGAATATTAAAGGGCTTGGTGATGTAATCGTCTGCGCCGTAGTCAAAGCCCATGAGCTTATCCATGTCGTCAGCCTTTGCTGTCAGCAGAATGATGGGCACATTGGAAAATTCCCGAATTTGCTGGCAGGCTGTCAGACCGTCCATTTCCGGCATCATCACATCGAGAATAATCAAATCCGGCTTCTGGGCTTTGGCCAGCTCCACGGCTTCCAGGCCGTTGCAGCCGGAAATCACATCATAGCCTTCATTTTGTAAATTAAACCGAATTCCTTTTACCAGGAGTTCTTCATCGTCAACAACAAGAATTTTCATTGTGCATTCTCCTAAACCGTAACATAGTCAATGATTTGAGCCAGCTTATCCAGACCGATGCCATCAACCTGAGTCAAATCTTCCACCTTTTCAAATGGGCCGTAGTCAGCGCGGTACTGGAAAATCCGTTTGGCAATGGTTTCTCCGATTCCCGGCAGTGTTTGCAGCTGCTCTAAGGTGGCTGTGTTGATGTTTATCTTTTCCACAGGCGAGGAATGGCTTGTGCTGGCAGGTACTTTTGAAGTAAGAATAGGGGAGTGGCCGGAGTTTCTTCCCACGAAGAAACCAACCAGGAAAGAAATCAAAAGGAATCCTATGACCAAAAGAATGTATCCTGCTGATTTTTGCACTGACTGCCACCTCCCGGATTGACTAGCAGATGATTTGCTGATATAATCTAACACATATTATACACGAAAAACCGTCGCCGGACAAGACCGGTGTTTCGATATTGAGGTAGAAAAATGAAATTTATCAGAAGTATTTGCCTGATTCTGTCTTTCATACTGCTTACAAGCGCATTCGGCTTTGCTGCCCATGCCACAGATTTTGATGCCGCTGTGACCAGCGGCTGCCACAGTGTGGATGCTAAAAAGCCCTTGATGAGCGATGAAAAACTCCTGGAAACCTCCAAGGCGGTGTTTGTTTATGAGCGCAACAGCGATACCTTGGTCTATGGCTATAACGCCGATGAGAAGATTTATCCGTCCAGCATGGTCAAAATCATGACGGCCCTGGTGGCTTTGGATAAGGGTGAGCTGAGTGAAACCGTAGAAGTCACCAGAAACGCGCTTTCCTATGTGGCGATCGGCTCTGTCAGCGCAGGTCTTAAAAATGGGGAGCTGATCAGCCTGGAAGATTTGCTTTACTGCATGCTGACCGCCTCTGCCAACGATGCGTCTGTGGTGATTGCTGAGCATATCGGCGGCTCCCAGGAGCGCTTTGTGATGCTGATGAACAAAAAAGCGGAGGAGCTTGGCTGTACCGGCACGAATTTCACCAATGCCCACGGCCTTCACGATGAAAATAACTACACCACCATTCGGGATGTTTGCAAGATTCTCGATGCGGCGCTGGACAATGAAACCTTCAAAACCATGTTCCAGACGGAAAAGCATACAGTTCCCGCAACCAACAAGTGCGAAGAGCGGCAGCTGGTTACCACCAACCGCATGATGACCGCGGCAGAAAATGACAGGTATCTTGACGAGCGGGTCACCGGCGGAAAAACCGGTGCTACGGATCAGGCGGGCCGCTGCCTTGCCGTCACTGCTGAGCAAAATGGCATGGAGCTGATTGCCATTGTCATGGGAGCCAAGCCCACCTATGAAATTGATGGGATTGCCCTGAAAACCCATGGCAGCTTTGAAGAAATGGCAGTTCTGCTTGACCATACCTTCTCTCAATATGAATACAGACAGGTATTCTATGCCGGACAGGCTGTTTCCCAGTACCCGGTGACAAACGGCGACACCAATGTGGTGCTTGCGCCGGTGAAAACAATGTCAACCGTCCTGCCTGTGAATTTAGATCCCAATCAGCTTTCCTGGGTGTACGGCGATTTGACCGGCTCTACCCAGGCTCCCATCGCTCAGGGTCAGAATATGAGCACCCTGCAGGTCTGGTATGGAAGCACCTGCGTTGCCCAGACGGATCTGGTGGCTATGAACCCGGTGCCCTTGTATTCCGAGCAAGCCGCCGACGATGATGCACACAAGATTCCAGTCGAGGAAACATCCATTCTTTCCACCGTGATTTGGGTTATTGTTGGGATTGTTGTGTTTGCCTTGCTTGCGTGGTTTGGTGTGCGCTGGATTCGCAAAACCCTGCAGAAAAAGCGGCGTATGCGCAGAAGACGGGAACAGCGGAGGAGAGGAAATGCTTAATTGGGAGCAGCTGGAAGCTGCCTGCAGCGGATGCACCGGCTGCGGCTTGTGCGAAACCAGGCAAAATGTAGTGTTTGGCGTGGGTAACCGGGAGGCGAAAATCCTATTTGTGGGAGAAGGCCCGGGACAGCAGGAGGACATTCAGGGTCAGCCCTTTGTAGGGCCTGCGGGAAAGCTGCTGGACGATATGCTGTCCATTATTGATTTGGATAGAAATATAAACTGCTATATTGCCAATATTGTAAAATGCCGGCCGCCGAAAAACCGCGACCCCCTGGAAACCGAGCAGGAGGCCTGCATTGGATTTTTAAACAACCAAATCGCACTGCTTCAGCCGAAAATCCTGGTTTGCCTTGGCAGAATTGCGGCCATGCGCATGATTAAAGAGGACTTTAGGATTACCAAAGAGCACGGTCAGTGGGTGGAAAAGGACGGCATTTGGATGACCGCCATATATCACCCTTCCGCGCTTTTGCGGGATGTCAGCAAGCGCCCGGATACCTTTGAAGATTTGCTTTCCATTCGACAGAAGATGAAGGAATTAAACATTCAGGCATAAATAAGACCCACCCCGATCTGGGGTGGGTTATCTATTGAACCAGTGACCTGACTCGTTTGCGTTATGTTAGATGGTTCGAGTCAGTTCACCATACCATGAAAATACGCCTACCCCCGGTGGGGATAGGCGTATTTTGGAGCTAGTGACCTGACTCGAACAGGCGACCTTCTCATTACGAGTGAGATGCACTACCGACTGTGCTACACTAGCAAGCTCCGTAATTATATCGGTTATCAGGAAAAATGTCAACTGATATTTTGATGTGCATTTTGTTGCATTATGGGGAAAACAGTGATATAATGAGCCTGACTTGTTGTGCAAATACCAGGCAGAATTTTACTGCCTTTCAATGCGTGAAACGGATGTGCTTTTCTTATGACTCAGGAAATTGATATTTATATCCCCACCCTTCACACCCTTGCCATGGAGAACATTTTTACCGGCTCCTGGAAGAGTCTGCGCTTTCGCATCAAGCCCAATGTTACCATGGTAAACGGCAAGGAAGTGGATTTTGCAGGCAGCAGTGTCCTTGTGGAGTATTGGCACGGCCTTCTTTGCTATGAAAAAAGCCAGATGGAAGGGCAGCAGACCTTTCCTTTGAGTGAAGAAGGGCGCTTGCAGCTAAAGGCGTGGCTTGAATCCAAGGTTTGATTTTGGGCCCTGCGGGATGTTTTTCCTAAGGGTTTTGTGTTGACATTTTTCGCATTTATGATAGAATAATCACGAATAGGAAAAGACCATAGGAAAACCAAGCAGCCTAGCGGCATTTTCAGCGAGAGGGGATTGGTGAAAGCCCTCATTGCGCGCCTACTGCAAGCCATTTTTCTTGTCGCCCGGGATGACCGGGACGGGCGCTCCCGTTACAGAGCAGCTAAGATGCCGCGTTTTGCGGCGAATTAGGGTGGTACCGCGATTATCCTCGCCCCTAACATTAGGGGCGGGGTTTATTTTTTTGAGTTTTATTTGGAGGTTTATTATATGAGTCACAAACCCTATGGCGTAAATCAACTTCGGGAAATGTTTTTGTCTTTCTTTGAAAGCAAGGGACATCTGCGTCTTCCCAGCTTTTCTCTGATTCCCCAGAATGACCAGTCCTTGCTGCTGATCAACTCCGGCATGGCGCCCATGAAACCCTATTTTAAGGGTGAAGTCGAGCCGCCCCGCCGCCGTGTCTGCACCTGCCAGAAGTGCATTCGTACCGGCGATATTGAAAACATCGGCAAAACTGCCCGCCACGGCACTTATTTTGAGATGCTGGGCAACTTTTCTTTTGGCGACTATTTCAAGTCCGAGTCCTTGCAGTGGAGCTGGGAGTTCCTCACCAGCCCCCAGTGGGTTGGTCTTGAGCCGGAGCGTATGTATCCGACTGTGTATGAAAACGACGATGAAACCTTTGAGATCTGGACAAAGGTGATTGGCATCCCCGAGGATCATATTACCCGTCTGGGCAAGAAGGACAATTTCTGGGAGCATGGCGCAGGCCCTTGCGGCCCCTGCTCCGAAATCCACTACGACCGTGGCGAAGAGTATGGCTGCGGCAAGCCCGATTGCCGTCCCGGCTGCGACTGTGACCGGTTCCTGGAAGTGTGGAACAATGTGTTTAGCCAGTTTGATAACGACGGAAACGGTAATTACACCGAGCTTTCCCAGAAGAATATCGACACCGGCATGGGCCTGGAGCGTCTGGCGGTGGTCTGCCAGAATGTCAACAGCCTGTTTGATGTGGATACCGTTATGAACATCACCAATAAGGTGACCCAGATTACCGGCGCGTCCTACGGACAGTCTCCGGCAACAGATGTATCTCTGCGTGTTATTACCGACCACATCCGGGCATCCTGCTTTATGATTGCCGATGGCGTGCGCCCCACCAACGAGGGCCGCGGCTATGTTCTGCGCCGTCTGCTGCGCCGGGCTGCCCGCCACGGAAGACTTTTGGGCGTCAAGCGGCCTTTCCTGTATGAGGTTGTGGAAACCGTTATTCAGGAAAATGAAATCCATTACAGCGAGCTGCGGGATCGGGCAGACTATATCACCAAGGTTGTGCTGACGGAGGAAGAGTCCTTCTGCAAGACCAATGATGCAGGTATGCGGATTTATCAGGAAAAGCTCAGCGCGCACAAGGAAAAGGGCGAAACGGTGTTCTCCGGTGCCGATGCCTTCCTGCTTTCTGACACCTACGGCTTCCCCATTGATTTGACGGTGGAAATGCTCCTGGATGAAGGCATGACTGTGGACATGGATGCATACACTGCCTGCCGGGAAGAGCAGAGAAAGCGTGGCCGGGAAGATCGGCTGAAAATGGGTGACCTTGGCTGGGCAGGCAT
>JAFTMB010000043.1 GCA_017452605.1 Oscillospiraceae bacterium | reverse complement strand
ATTTACGATTTCTTCGATGCCTTAAAATCCCGCACCCGTGGCTACGGCTCGCTGGACTATGAGCTGATTGGCTACCGGCCCAGCCGTCTGGTGAAGCTGGATATTTTGCTCAACGGCGACATTGTGGACGCGCTGAGTTTTATCCTCTTTGCGGACAACGCCTATCCCCGGGCGAGAAAAATCTGCGAAAAGCTGAAGGATAATATTCCCAGAGCCCAGTTTGAGATCCCGGTGCAGGCGGCCATCGGCGGCAAAATCATTGCCCGGGAAACCATCAAGGCGCTGCGTAAGGATGTGCTTGCCAAGTGCTACGGCGGCGACATCACCCGGAAAAAGAAGCTGCTGGAAAAGCAGAAGGAAGGCAAAAAGCGGATGCGTACCTTTGGCACGGTGTCCGTACCCAGCGAGGCATTTATGGCTGTGCTGAAGCTGGATGAGGATTAAAGAAAAGGAGGCCTGTTATGGACTGGTTAGCAATTCTTAATAACATTCTTAACACGACCCCCCATCTGGGAGAAATCGCCATGCGCCTGGCCTGCGCCATGCTGGTAGGCCTGGTGATTGGCACAGAGCGGGAATATACCCACCGCCCTGCGGGTATGCGTACCCACATTCTGGTTTCCCTGGGCGCCTGCGTGGTGTCGGTTACCGGAGAACTGATGTTTCATCACTACATGCCCCTGGGCAGCACCTTAGACCCTGCCCGGCTCAGCGCCCAGGTGATTGCCGGCGTGGGCTTTTTGGGCGCGGGCACCATTATGCGCGAGGGCGTGAATGTAAAGGGCCTGACCACTGCGGCCAGCGTTTGGTCTGTTGCCTGCCTGGGCATCGCCAGCGGCTTTGGCTTCTACGGTCTGGCCATTCTGGGCATGGTATTCATTCTGGTCACTTTGACCTTTTTCGAGTGGATTCAAAACCGGCTGATTAATCCCCAGAGCAGCCGTCAGCGGGAATATACCCTGGAAACCGGGGACATTTCCCAGGCCCTTGCGGCGATCAACGCCATTTCCGAGGAGCAGCGGGTAACCGTCAGACACCTCAGCACCAAAACATTGGAAAACGGCTTTGTGGTGCGGTTCAACGCAAGTTTTCCGGCAACCAAGGCAAAAAAGAACCATGAAAAGTTCTTTAACGCCCTGGCGGCAGAGTCCTGCATCCGCTCTGTTCGCACCGACGATGAGGCGATTCCCGCCAAGTAAACCCTATGGAGGTAGACCATGGCCCTTTTTGCAAGGAAGGACAAAACACCCCTGGGCATTTATATCCATGTGCCCTTTTGCCGCAGCAAATGTCAATACTGCGATTTTTACAGCCTGACCACCAAGGATGACCGGCTGATGGACAGCTTCCTGGACGCGGTGTGCGCCCATATCAAGGAGGCAGGCCAGCTGGCGCCGGGGTATGAGGTGGACACCATCTATTTTGGCGGCGGCACTCCCAGCTATTTCGGCGCTGACGGAATGTCCTCCATCCTTTCCGCCATCCGAAGAAACTTCGATGTGGCCACCACAGCGGAAATCACCTTTGAGGCAAATCCCGACTCCGTCACCCCCAAGCTGCTGCGCCGGCTGCGCAGCGAGGGCTTTAACCGGGTGAGCCTGGGTATTCAGTGCGACGATGACGCCATTTTGGAAAAAATCGGCCGTCCCCACAATTATGAGCAGGCGGTTGCGGTGGTGAAATATATCCGCAGAGCAGGATTTCGGAACCTTTCCGTGGATTTGATGTACGGCCTGCCGGATCAGACCCTGGCCGGCTGGCAGGAAACGCTGCAAAATGTGCTTACTTTGGAGCCGGAGCATATCAGTTGCTATGGACTGAAGGTGGAAGAAGGCACGCCCCTGCATAAATATCTGGCATACAACAATCTTCCCGACGATGACACCCAGGCGGATATGTATCTGGCGGCGGTGGAAATCCTCAGAGGAAAGGGCATGCGCCAGTATGAAATTTCCAATTTCTCCCGCCGTGGCATGGAATCCCGGCACAACCTGAAATACTGGACCGGCGGAGAATATCTGGGCTTTGGTCCGGATGCCAGCTCGGATTTTGCAGGCAAGCGATTCCGCATGGTGCGGGATTTACGCAGGTATGTAGAGGGCGTGTTAAACCACGGCTCTATCGTGGAGGAGCTGCAGGAAATTCCCCAGCGGGAGCGGGCGGGAGAATATATCATGACCCGGCTGCGCACCACGGTGGGCATCAACGCAGAAGAGTATGAAAGCAGGTTTTTGCTGCCCTTCCAGCCATTGGATGCGGCGCTGGAAAGATGCCGTCAGAGCGGCTACGCCCTGAAAATGGAGGGTGGCTGCTGGCGGTTGACGCCGGAGGGCTTTTTGGTATCCAACTCCATTTTAACTGACCTTTTGCTGATTCAGGAAAAAGCCCGCCCCCTGGCGAAGAAGAGATAAAAAAAGAACGCGTCGCTTTTTGCAAGCGACGCGTTTTCCTTATCTTCTTAAAATTCTGTCCAGCGGCAGGCGCTTTTGCAGCGCGTCCAGAGATTGCACCGTATCCCGCAGGAGTCGGTCCCACTCCGCCGCGGTCAAATGCCCATCCATTCCCGTGGTGAGCCAGGTGCAGCCGGGGAGCTTTCGGTTTCCAAGCTGCCGGGCGAAAATCTTGTCCACATCCAGAGCCAAAGCGTAGGGCGCAAGGTCGTAGAAATAGGTGGGATTTTGCTTCAAAATCCGCAGCAGCTCCTGGTTGGTGACGGTTTTTAAGTGCCGCCGTAGACCCAGAATCTGGGACATGTTGTGCATGCCCGTGTCGCTGCGGCGGCCGCCGTAAGCGGTGGCCAATCCGGCGAGGAAGTATGCCGGCAGCACGCAAATTGCCACATCCCAATCATGAGCCAGAATGCTCAGCAGCAGCCACAAGAACGAGCCGGAAATCGCCAGCCACAGCTCCATTTTGTCGTGGTTGTGAATTCTGCGGGCGGAAAGCTGGACAAGCCAGGAAAGTCCTGCGCCCAGAGCGCCCAAAATGATTGCCAGGAACACCTGCCAGAAGGTGTCTGCGGCAAGGGAGGCTGCCAGAGAAATGCCGCTGAGCAGGCCGATTAAGGAAACCAAAGTCCTAAAAATCCGGGGATTGGGGGCGCCCTTTTGGAAATTATCCCGCAGGCCCGGACATACGGCGGCCACTTTCCGGCACAGCCGGGCGTAGTGATAGCCGGTGCCGTCAATCACCTTGCGTCGGCCGAACAGACTGCGGAAGGTCTTGTTTTCAAAGCCGCTGCGCTCGCTGCCCATTTCCATTCGCTTGTGCAGCAGCACCCGGCCGCTGTCTTCCAGATGAATCAGAATATATCCCATTTGCGCCCAGGAAAGCACCATGGCTGTCAAATCGGCGCCCTGGCCGGTTAGGTGGGAGCCAAGCTCGCCTGCGGTCATGCCCTCGGGGGGATTTGCCGTGCGGGTAACGGGAGGAATGGAGCAGCGCATAGTCACCAGCCAGTAGACGATGGCGATGACGGTGCAGATGATCATCATCAGTTCCAATGTGTTGATGTCAAACTGCTTGGCCATGGACTGAGGGAACAGCTGGGCGGTAACCGGAAGAGTCATGGTCAAAGTGTCATGGTCTTGAATCCGGGAGGTGAATTTTCCGGTGAGAACGCCGTCTGTAAAGGTGTAGTCCATCACCGATTCCACAGCCTCCTGATAATAGGTGCTTTGGAAATTGGGATGGGAATCCACCGGGCCGGGCAGGGTTACGGTAAAGGCAAAATTGTCAATGCTGTAACCGAAGCCGTTCAGAAGCTGAACAGACAAAATCAGATTGTCATTTTTGTCGGCGCTGACCGTATCGGGGAGCCGATAGGAAATGGCTACGGTGTGAGTGCCGGCGGTGGAGGTGGAAGAACCCAGAGAGACCCGCCGGGCCTGCTCATCCCGGCTGCTGAAGGCGGGGGCGCCGTTGACGGAAATGTCCCGGGCGTCTGCCGGCAGAGGGTAGGTCAAATCCTTAACAGCTTCATCCAGCACCAGAGTAAAGGTGAGGTTTACCTGGCAGCTGCCGTTTTCCGACACCACACTTTGGCTTTGGGCAGAGGTAATGCCGCTGGCGCTCACGGGAACAATGAGCAAACATACCATCAGCAACCACAAAAGCAGCTTTCGCAAAATCGGCACTCCCCTTTCCTTAAGTAAAATATAAATCATATTACCAT
>JAFTMB010000042.1 GCA_017452605.1 Oscillospiraceae bacterium | reverse complement strand
GAGAGTTTGAAGGGTGTCATGTCCGCAAACGAGTACCTGACCCGTACCAACCTGATGAAGGCTTACGACGAAAACGCCGACACCCCCGTTATTAAGAGCAAGGCTGTTGCCGTTGTTGGCGGCGGCAACGTGGCAATGGACGGCGCGCGATGCGCGATGCGTCTGGGCGCTGACCATGTTTACATTGTTTACCGCCGTGGCGAGGCCGAAATGCCCGCCCGTAAGGAAGAGCAGCACCACGCCAAGGAAGAGGGCATCGAGTTCAAGACTCTGTGCAATCCCAGTGAGATTCTCGGCGATGAAAATGGCCGTGTTTGCGGCATGAAGTGCATCCGCATGGAGCTGGGTGAGCCGGACGCTTCCGGTCGCCGCCGCCCCGTGGAGATTCCCGGCAGTGAGTTCGTTCTGGATGTGGACACCGTTATCAAGGCTCTGGGCACCAGCCCCAACCCCCTGATCCGCTCCACCACTCCCGGTCTGGAAACCAACCGCAAGGGCTGCCTGATTGTCAACGAAAACGAAATGACCACCCGTGACGGTGTGTTTGCCGGCGGCGATGCCGTTACCGGCGCTGCTACCGTTATTCTGGCCATGGGCGCCGGCAAGAAGGGCGCTGCCGCCATCGACGCTTACCTGAAGAAGTAAGATTTCGGCGTATATCTGAAGAAGCACGATTTCGGTATTATGTAAACCCCGCTGAGCTTTCAGCGGGGTTTTCCTTTTGTGGTGACGCAGCAGCGCCCAGGGCTCTCCCTTTGGGAGAGCTGGCGCGGCGCAAGCCGTGACTGAGAGGGCGCATTTACCCTCTCCGCCCCTTCGGGGCACCTCTCCCAGAGGGAGTGGCAGAGGATGCGTTGACAGGAAAGCAAGGGCCGTGGTATACTGAAAGAAAAAAAGGAGGCCTTGGTATGTGGGAAAAGGCGCAGGATATTTTTGCCATGCTCATGGTGGCGTTTACGGTTTTTTATTTGGGCTTTCTTTTGTGGCGGCTGTATCGGGGCAAGTACGGCCCGGTCAGGACGGTAAAGGCCCAGGTGGTGGACAAATATAAGCTGGATACCCAGACCCGGGTCTACGGCAATCTGGCAAAGCCTGCCCGATTCGCGGTGGTATTTTGCGTCAATGGGAAAAACCGGCGGTTTTTTGTATCGGAATTTTCCTACGGCGGCTACCGCAAGGGGGAAAGCGGTACGCTTAAGTACCGGGGCGACCGAATCATCAGCTTTGAATAAAAAATGCCGCCGGTGTTTCCCAGAAACATCGGCGGCTTGTGATTGAGCATGTATACTATGATTGTTTCAAAAAGCAAACCCGGCAGGACATCCTGCCGGGTTTTTGGTTGTTATGAGATTGATGTTTTTGGTGGGAATGAGTTATTTTTTAGCGTCGATATCTTCTTGTTTACACGTATGGCAAGAGCCAGGATAGACAGTCAATCCACAATATGCACACGGAAACTCTTCAATAGCTCGTGTGCAGCATTTAGTTGGATCTTGTCCTCTTTTCATGTTGGGCAATCCGCATTCTTGACAATACTGTGTCGGGTCTTTTTCTACACCATATTCAGGACACTTGGTAAAGTCAATTTTGGTAAACAGATTTTCATCCAATGCAAAGAAACTCGGGCAATCATTCTTCCCGCAATAAGGGCATCCTCGCTCCATATCTGTCAATAAATGATTATGGCTTATTTCATCTCTGCAGGCGTGGTTTTCAGTATGACAATTGTAACCTCCGTACCAAATAACAACCATACTGTTGTGTCTTTCTTGAGCGGTAAGGGTGTCCCATACATTGTCTGTCCAGTCTAAAAACGCCTGTTTCTTTCTGGTGTCCCATGCGTTCCAATCGTTAATGGTGATTGTGCCGGGAGTGATGTGACCAAAGTCATATTCGCCACTCAGGTCGGGATTGGGGGGTTCAGTACCAGGATTTGTGGGAATGATTTCTTCGCCAGTGCTGGGGTCGGTAGGACCGACATCAGGAGGCAGCGGCGCAGTAGGATTCGTAGGCTCCGTCACGCCGGAAGAAGGCGTTGTCGGGTCGCTTGCGGCGGTGCCTGTGGGAGCGGTATTCCCACTGGGCGTAGTGCCAGCGGTGGAATTTGTGGTGCCATCAGGGGTAGTCACCGTCGTACCGTTGCTGGGAAGGGTGGGCTTATCTCCCATGTCATCGCCAATAAACAGCGCTTTGCATACAATCAGGACAGTGGCCAGCAAAGCACAGCCACAACAAACCAGCAGTCTATTGTAATTCATCATTTTATCGTTGCGCTTATTATTTTATTAACAATAGAAATCTTTAATGCGCTTTGCCCGGCTGGGGTGGCGCAGCTTGCGAATGGCCTTGTTTTCAATCTGGCGGATTCTTTCACGGGTAACGCCGAAAATCTGACCCACTTCTTCCAGCGTGTGGGTTCTGCCGTCGTACATACCGAAACGCATCCGCAGAACATCGGCTTCCCGCTCGGTCAGGGTGTCGAGGATCTCCTTCAGCGCCTCTGCCAGCATGGCGTTGGAGGTAGCGTCGGCGGGGCCGGGGGTGCGGTCATCTTCCACGAAAGAGCCGATGGAGGTATCTTCTTCGTCGCCCACGGGGGTGTCCAGGCTCAGGGTATCGGCGGCGGTGCGGTTGGCCTCGATGATTTTCTCCACCGGCAGGTTCAGCTCGGCGGCGATTTCCTCTACGGTAGGCTCACGGCCCAGCTCCTGCACCAGCTTCCGGTTGCACCGGGTGGCCTTGTTGATGACTTCCACCATATGCACCGGCACCCGGATGGTCCGGGCCTGGTCGGCGATGGCTCTGGTGATGGCCTGCCGAATCCACCAGGTGGCATATGTAGAGAACTTGTTTCCCTTTGTCCAGTCAAATTTATCTACGGCGCGGATCAGGCCGGTGTTACCCTCCTGAATCAGGTCCAGAATGTGCAGGCCTCTGCCGGAATATTTTTTCGCGATGGACACAACCAGTCGCAGGTTGGCCTCTGTCAGCTTGTTCTTTGCCTCCTGGTCGCCCTCGGTGACTCGCTTGGCAAGCTCAATTTCCTCCTCGGCAGACAGCAGGCGCACCTGACCGATTTCCTTCAGGTACATTCGCACCGGGTCGTCCAGATTATACTCGGCGGCCAGATCCACCGGGTCGACCAGCTCCTCGTCTTCCACGCCGGACAGGTCGATGTTATCGTCCAAATCCAGGTCCAGGTCGGCATCGTTGTCCAGATCCATATCCAGCTCAGCGCCTACGATTTGGATGTTCATGGCCTCGAAGCGGTCATAAATCTCCTCGATTTTTTCGGGGCTGATGTCCATTTTTTCCAGCTGGGCATTCAGCTCGGACATGCGAATCATGCCGTCTTTCCGGCCCTGGGCAATTAAATTTTGCAAAACAGCCTGAAGATCCTCGGTGGGCTTGCTGTTGTTTTTCTTTCCGTTACTCACAAGGTATATCCCCTTTCTCTTTTCTTCGCGGAATGACTATATACCGATTTTCGTAATTTGACAAGGGTTTGTCTGGAAAAATTTTTGTTTTTTGCGGCTTTCGGCGTTTTTTGTCGCGGTATGGATAGAGTTTTCCCGAAGTAATCGAAAAACATACGGTTTACTTTTGCGAAAAAATTCTGTATAATAGAAGTTCAAACAAATCTCATCCTTTATTTGAGGAGTTACCGATATGACCGAGCTGTCCAAAATCCGAAATTTCTCCATCATCGCCCATATTGACCATGGCAAATCCACCCTGGCAGACCGCTTGCTGGAAGAGTGCAACGCCATCGACAAGCGCCAGATGGAGCAGCAGATCCTCGACTCCATGGAGCTGGAGCGGGAGCGTGGCATTACCATTAAGGCCACCGCCGTCCAGCTGAATTATACTGCCGACGACGGAGAAACTTACCATTTAAATTTAATTGATACGCCGGGTCATGTGGACTTTAACTATGAAGTCAGCCGCTCCCTTGCTGCCTGCGAAGGCGCGGTGCTGGTGGTGGACGCCAGCCAGGGCGTAGAGGCTCAGACCCTCGCCAACACCTATCTTGCCATTGACGCGGGGCTGGAGGTTCTGCCCGTCATCAACAAGATCGACCTGCCCTCTGCCCGCCCGGCGGAAGTAAAGGCGGAGGTGGAGGATATTATCGGCATCCCCGCCGAGGATTCCCCGGAAATTTCTGCGAAAAACGGCATCAATATTCACAGCGTGCTGGAGATGATTGTAAAGGATGTCCCCGCCCCTGCAGGCGACAGAAACGCCCCTTTGCAGGCACTGATTTTCGACAGCCAGTATGACCCCTACCGGGGCGTCATTGTCTACACCCGCATCAAGGAAGGCACTGTTCGCGCAGGCATGGATATTCGTCTGATGGCCACTGGCGCGGAGTACAAGGTGGTGGAAGTGGGTACCATGAATCCCCTGGGTCTTACCCCCCGGGATGCCTTGGGCGCAGGCGAGGTCGGTTACATCACCGCCTCCATCAAAACCGTGGCGGACACCCAGGTGGGCGATACCATTACCGGGGTGGAAAATCCCGCCACAGAGCCCCTGCCCGGCTACCGCCAGGTTCAGCCTATGGTGTATTCCGGCATTTACCCTGCCGACGGCGCCAAGTATCAGGATTTGCGGGATGCTTTGGAAAAGCTGAAATTAAACGACGCATCCTTTGTGTATGAGCTGGAAAGCTCTATCGCCCTGGGCTTTGGCTTCCGCTGCGGCTTTTTGGGCCTGCTGCACATGGAAATCATTCAGGAGCGGCTGGAGCGGGAATACAATCTGGACCTTATCACCACCGCCCCCAACGTTGTCTACCGGGTGACCAAGCTAAACGGCGAGGTGCTGATGGTGGGCAATCCCCTGGACTACCCCGATCCCATGGAAATCCAGCTGGCGGAAGAGCCTTTTGTAAAGGTCAGCCTGATTGCGCCTCAGGAATATGTGGGCAATATTATGGACCTTGCCCAGCAGCGCCGGGGCGAATTCAAGGACATGGTGTATCTGGACGCCAACCGGGTGGAGCTGCACTACGAAATGCCTCTGAACGAGATCAT
>JAFTMB010000041.1 GCA_017452605.1 Oscillospiraceae bacterium | reverse complement strand
TTCTATATCCACATGGTAGTCGTCCTTGCTGCCAAGCAGTGTTAAATTGGACTGACCGACGCCAAAATCCAAATCGCTGCTGCCCAGCAAGGCTGCGGTCAGATTCAGCTCGCCAACGCCCATTTCAAGGCTCAGGTCGTTCAGCGCACCGCCTGCGATGGTAATTCTTCCGGCGCCGCCTTCGATTTCAGCCTTGTCAGCTGCGTTCAGGCTGTGGAAATTCACATCGCCCGCGCCCAGCTCCAGCTTTACGGTCTTGGCAGACAAGGCGTCCGCCGTCAGCTTTGCAGCGCCGGTGGTGATGCTCACATTGTCAAAGGTTACACCGGAGGGAATAAAAAGCGTAAGGGCTGCGCCGGAGTAGGTTCCGGTGAAAATCTTCTCGTCTGCGATGGTCAAAACGCCGTTGCTTTCGGATACAGACAGATATTTCAGGTTGCTCTCCACGGAAAAGGCCTCGGCCTCTTTGATGGAAAAATCAGCGGCGTTGATGCTCACTTTCAAAGAGTGAACCGGGTTTTCTACACGGTATACCTTGGCTTCTGCCAAAATGGCGTCGTTAGAAAAAATGCCGCCAAGAAAGCCCACTGCCCCTAACGCGCCGCCAATGATACTCGCCACAAGAAAAATGGCAAATGCCACAGCTAAGTATTTGATTGCTTTTTGCAGGGTAGTCATTTAATGTCCACGCCTCCGAACAAGCAGGTTCCGCTGATGTAAATGGTGGGGCCGTCCTTGCAGGGGGCGACCTCGTTGTCTACGCCGCCGAAAATGGAGGTGGAGCTGACCTTCACATTGACATGAGGGGGAACAAGAATGTCAATTCCGCCAAAAACGGCGCAGACCTTGATGGCGCAGTCCTTTTCGATTACGGCGTTTTTCAAATTGCACTCCACGCCGCCGAAAACAGCGGTGAGCTCCGCGCCGTCAAACACCTGGCCGTCGTAGTTGAGGTCGCTGCCGGAAAAAGCCGCGCAGACAACCTTGGGGGCGTTGCCCTCAGCCTTCATTTTGGCAAGCATGGTATTGGCTTTGTTGCCGGAAATGCCGGTAATCACCATTTTCACACCGATGACAATGATAACGGCGGGAACGAGCAGCTTCCATACCTGAGAAAAGCTCAAAACCTCCAGGCAGCAAAGCAGCAGGATGACGCCGATGGTAAGGCCGATGAGATTGCCCAGCTTTTCCCGCTCGGTAAACAGTCCCACGCCGCAGGGTACGATGATGAACAAAGTCCACCAGCCGTCAAAGAAGATGTCAAAGCTGGCGATTTCCAGGGCGTTCAGCGCGAACAAAACGCCTGCCGCTACAAGAATAATGCCCCATAAGATGTTTTTTGTCTTTTTCATGTTCTTTCTCCTTTTAATCGTTAAATTCGTTCAAAGCCAAAGTGTTGGATGTCTTAAATTGCCAAGGTCTTTTGCAATCAGCAGGCTGAATCCGTGACAGAAACGGTTAGCCCGAGGGGTGATCGCAGCTGACTCTACTTTAGACCCATAATAAATATGACCAGCGCCAGAATGGGATACGCTGCCCAGCTGATATGGCGTCCAAACAACTCCCAATCGGAAGGCTCTGCCTGGTAAGCATCCCGAACGCGGAAGGAAAGGTGCCACTGGAAAAGCTCATCGGCAAACAGAATGGTTACAAATGTGACCCCGCACACAAACACACCTATCAGCCAGAAGAGCCAGGAGCCCTTGTGCGTGAGCTCGGGATTGTTTAGCAATCTTAAAATTGTGGAAGCGGACGGCGCCAGAGGGTCTATTACAATTCCATCACTGTCCACCGTGGTACCATCACCCAGAACAGCGGTTATGGTGAAACCGTGAAGTTCTCCATCCTCGTTATAAAGCATGAAGTAATCTCCTGAACAGGTTACTCCGCCCCGAAAGAAAATTTCTTCTCCGCAGCGGATCTCAACGCCTGTCAGACCGGTGATATCTTTTGGAACGGCGGAAGGGTCTTTTTTAGCAATGTATGGGCCATACGTTTTTTCTCCGATCTTAAAGATAACGGAATTATCTGTTGGTACGGTGATAACTGCGTTTTGGCCTTTGATTGTTCCGGAATAGGAAATAACCCCGTTTTCTTCGCGGGGAACCAAAATGGAACCCGCATAAAGAAAGCCAATCCGGGAAGTGGTAATTATGTATAGAACGGTAAATAGAAGGGCCATTATCAAGGTGATAATGAGAATGCTTTTTGGGTAACGGTTGAGATTATTGAATCTTTCCATAGGTTGCTCCTTTTAGGTGCGTTCAAAGCCAAGGTATCGGGTGCCCTGAAAGCTTACCCGGCCCCGGTCTCCAACAATCAGCATATCATATTCACTGCGCAGCATTTTAAGCTCCATCCGGTCGCCGCTTTCCACCTGGAACGTCACATGATAAGAATGGGTATGGTGGTGATGCTTGCCTGAATGATGGTGGTGCGTTCTGCGCTGCTTATCTACAATGACAGCAGGCACAGTCAGCCGGGGAGAGTTTTCGTTCTTAAAAAACTGGGCAATGTTCTTGGCAAGAATGGCAAAGAACAGAATAAAGAACAATATTACAAATAATTCCACAGCGCACCTCCTTGCTTACTGTACCGCTTTGTTGTTTTGCTGCTCCTTTTTGAACCCGGCTGTGATTCCCAATGCTTTTGCGCAGGAAGGATTTGCCTGCAGCTTTTCCATCAAGCGGATGGTCATAATGCGTTCTTTTGCACCCATAGCGCTCCCGTCCTTTCTTTGGTATGTAACCATTTTATCGGGAGATGAAGAAGAAATACAGGATTACTTTCGCAAAATAAGCGGTCTAATGCTCTTCCGACAGCAAAATAGCCTTCTCAGCCTTGCAGTTTTGCTTTGAATGCCTTGTACTGCTCCGGGTCGATAGCGCCGGTAGCCAGCATCTGCTCGCACCATAGCTGCAGGGTTTCCACCGCCACGGAGATTTTTTCCAGCTGCTCCTGAATGGCAACAAAGTCTGAAAGTTCATCCCCGGATATTTTTCCATCCACAGTGATTTCAATCAGCCGGTCCTTTTCCTTTTGCATGGAGTTCAGGGATGCCAGCATCTCCAGAACGATTTGGGATAAATCCTTGACCTTGATTTCCGGCACATACTGCTGCCCAATCGGGCACTGGGTGGCGCAATAGTAGTTGCACAGGTTGGGTTGCTTATATTTTTGCGCCATCAGCAGCACCTCGTCGGGGTGGGGCAGGGCGCGGTCGTTTTCAATTTTTTCAATGCGTTCCGGGGACATGGTTTCAAGCAATTCGCCGGCGGATTCTCTTGTAAGCTTCAGCGCCTCTCTCGTGGTTTGATAGGGGTTTTTATTTTCCTTGGTGGATACTCTTGCCATGGGCGTTCCCTCTCTTCTTTTGATGCAAAAAGCAGTGCTTGTTTTATACTTTTTCTTATTTTAGCATTCTATCTCTGCTGGCGCAATATTATCTCAGGAAAAATTTCTCGTAAAATAAGCCAGCCGCCGTAAAAACGGCGGCTGGCTTTGCGGTTTTATTTCGTCAGTTCGTCTGTTAAGCGGAGAATTTCCGGGGCAATGCGCCGGCGTTCCTTTTCTAAGACCCGGTTAAAAATCGGGTACGCCAAAGCTACCAGCGCCAGACCGATGACCCCGGCGCCTACGCCGACAGCCATGGAAAGCCCTGGCTGCAGGCCCAACAATTCGCCCAGGTCGCTCATCACCAGGCTCATGCCTGCGCCCAAAACCAGCGAGCCGACAATGCCGAAGGACAGCGCCCACGCCTGCGCTTTTTGAAATACGCTGCGGTCCAGCCTGCGAAGCAGCTCCAGCTTACTTTCTTCCCTGGGAAGATATTTTTTGCGGATGCGCTCTACTTCTGATTGCTCCGCCGCTGAATAGATATAATGAAAGGATTCTTCTTTATGCTCCATGATTCTTTCTCCTCATTGTTTTCAATTCCTTTGTGCACCGGGCAATCATATTCACCGCCATGGCGATAACTGCAACCGCGATGCCGCCGCCGGTGAGCATGATCATAAGCTGCTGATCTTCCTTTGCCATATCCGCGCCGAATTCGGCGAACATTGCGGTTTCCAGGTTCAGCAGGGAAACCAGACCTGCGGCCAGGGATATGACCTTGGCGGTGGACATGACGGGGCTTTCAAAGCGGCGGTACTTGATAAGCGCAATCATGGCGACGGTGACATTGTAGAAGGTGAATAACGCCATGACATAAATCATAATGCCGTGGTATTCAAAGCCCTTGTTCTGGTACACCACCATCAGCACTGCCCCGGAGAGGAAGAAATTCAGCAGCAGCATGATATATGAGCAGGCGAGGGAGCGCCGCAGCTCGCCGCAGCGGTTGGCGCCGATGGCATTGAGTCGGACGTACCGCACCAGCAAAAACCGCATCAGGGACATGATTCCGTAGTACACCGCCAGACACACAAACCACCAGCTTTGGTAAAGATACCAGGAAAGGGCGTTGACCGCGGCGTACAGCAGGTTGACACTCAGAGAGAGGGTCAGGGATATATTGGCGCGGAAAAGTTTATCGATGGCGTATCGGTTTCCCAAGGGGTTTGCCAGAATTTTGGTTTTGATTTTGCGGTACTGTCTGGGTAAAACCATGACGCAAAACACGGTCACAACGGTTAAGGTGTAAAAGGACAGCGCATAAAAGACGTAGGCAATGGGGGCGCTTTCCCACCCGTTTACAAACACCGCGATCAGTCCGGCGGCGCTGGCAGCAGTCAGCAAAAGCATCAGCCAAACGGGAGGAAACAGAAGCTTTTTGCCAAGCAATTTCCAATTCATGTTAATTCCTCCGTATAGTCACCGTAAAGGCCGTGCCTTGGCCTGGGGCGCTTTCCACGGCGATTTCGCCCTGCAAAATATCCATAACCCGCTTTACAAGGGCAAGGCCCAGACCGTTGCCTTCGGTGGCGCGGGAGGTATCGCCCTGATAGAATTTTTCAAAAATATGGGCGCCCACCTCCGGGGTCATGCCGCAGCCGGTGTCACGGATTTTGATGATGGCGTGATGCTCGGTGGCGCTAAGACCTACAGAAACAGCACCGCCGGGCGGGGTAAACTTAAAGGCGTTGGAAAGAAGATTGTTCCACACAAGGCTTAAAAGCTCCTCGTCCGCTGTTACCGTTACGCCGTCTAAGATGTCCGTCTGGATCTCGATGCCGGATTGTTCCCACACATTTTCAAATTGCAGCAGCGCCTGACAAAGCTGCTCGCTTAGGTCATATTCTGCCCGCTGGGGGAATATCTGCTGGTTTTCCAGCCGGTTCAGCTTGAGAATGTTGGTCATCATGGAGGCCAGGCGGCGCGCGGCGTCGGAAACGGACTTTGCGTATTCGATGCGGGTGGCATCGTCAAGGCCCGGTTGCTGCAGCAGTGTTGCGTAGTTTTGCATCACCGCAAGAGGGGTTTTCAGTTCGTGGGAAACATTGGCGATAAAGTCTGCCCGCAGGGTTTCCGTACCCGACAGCTCTTCTGCCATTTTGTTGATGGCGCTGCCGATTTGGTTAAAGCCCTCTGCGCCTGCGCCGTGCATGGCAGCGACTCGCACGGAAAAATCGCCCTGCATGATTTTTTCGGTGGCAGCGATGATTTGCTTGACCGGCCTGTCCACCGTGATTTTCCGGCGGATAAAGTCGGTGGTGCCGAAAAGGATGGTAATCAGCACCACATTTCCAAAGGTCAGCTTGGCGGCGTCGGTGATGTTGTCGGCGGTAAATACGATTCCCATGGAATCTGCCAGGATGGAAACAAACAGCAGCATGCAGCAGGTAACCGCAAAGGCAACCGCCAGGAAAAACACCGCATAGCTGTTAATAAGCTTCAGGACTTGCCGAAATTTCAGCTGTTTCATTTCAATACCACCTTATAGCCAAGTCCGTGGACAGTTTTAATTTCAAAATCCCGGCAATCGGAAAGCTTTGAGCGCAGCTTGGTCATGTACACATCCACAGCCCGGGGCGCGGTTTCTGTGTCCGCGTCCCAGAATTCGTCCATCAGCTGCTGACGGGTAAAGGTTTTCTTGGGGTAGGAAAGAAGCTTGTAGAGAATGGAAAATTCCCGGTGGGTCAGGCTGATTTCCTCGTCACCAAGGTAAGCGGTGTGCTCATCGGCGTCCATTCGGAAGCTGCCCACCTCCAGCTTTCTGGAGGAAGCGATTTTTGCCCGGCGCAGCAGCGCGCCAATGCGAAGAAACAGCTCGTCCAAATCAATGGGCTTGACCATGTAATCGTCCACGCCAATGCGAAAGCCCCTTTGTTTGGAAGCAATATCATCCCGGGCGGTCATAAAGAGAATAGGAATTTCCTGGTTTAAGCTTCGGACGTTTTTGGTAAATTCAAATCCGTCGATGCCCGGCATCATAATGTCGGACACAATCAGGTCAAATAAATTGTCATACATAGCATCGTAAGCATCGCTGGCGTTTAGGCAGCCGGTGGCCCGGTAGCCGCTGGCATTTAAGAATGCGCATACGGTGCGGTTTAAGTCCTTATCGTCTTCCACAACTAAAATCTGAAACATAGCGACGCCTCCAATCAATATCGTTATCTATTATATATCATAATTGCCAAATGTTAAAGTTTTGTTTGCGTTTTGTCCTTTTGCAAAAACCCGGCGCTGTTTTTTGCAAACAACGCCGGGTTGTGGGTTAACCGTTCATAATTTTTTCGCTGAGAGTCAGAATCTGGGCGGCATATTTCTTCTTGCGGCCGGAAAGTATCTTCTTGTAAATGGGGTAGGTGCTCAGCGCCATAATCATGCCCACTACGCCGATAACAATGCCGGGTACCATGGCGTTTGCCAGACCGATGACAGCACCGATTTCCGTCATCACCAGGCTCATGCCCGCGCCCATAATGATGGCGGCGATGGAGCCGTAGGTGTAGGCGAATACGTTGGCAGGACGCTTTACCTTGGCGTCCAGCGCTTTCAGCTGATCCAGCTCGGTCTGCTTGACTTCTGCGTACTGGCTGCGGATGTTGAGAACCTCCTGGTTCTCTTTGGCGCTGTAGGTGAAAGAAAAGGTGTTTTCATTATTCATGGATTTTTACTCCTTGTCTGTTTTTGTCAGTCTGGATTTTGCTTCTTCTACGGACTCGCCTTCCTTGGCGAAAAGTGTTTTTATGCAGGCATCGGTAACCTTGCCGAAACCATCTACAACGCCGTTTTCGATTTTTTGATAGCCTGTGACCACGCCGTTTTCGATTTTCTTATAACCCTGGGTGACTGCTTCGGCGATTCTCTCATTTGCTTCTGCGAACTTAGACATATTGATTAACTCCTTTTTTTGATTTATGGCCATATTCTAAGGCCGCAAGTTTTCTGAAAAATTGAAAAAATGTTTGAGAAATATTAATTTGCAAAAAAACCTCCCGGGCAAAAACCCGGGAGGGCGGGGTGTATTTACATATTACAAGTCAAAATAACGCTGTGCGTTATAGTAGCTGATGCCTTCCACAATTTTCTTCAAAGAGGACTCAATGTTGGGGTACTCGCCGTTTTCCACCCAGTTGCCCACAAGATTGCACAGTATTCTGCGGAAGTAATCATGCCGGGCGTAGCTTAAGAAGGACCGGGAGTCGGTGAGCATACCGATGAAGTTGCCCAAAAGACCCAGATTTGCCAGGGAAATCATCTGGTCTTCCATGCCCCGCTTGTTGTCGTTGAACCACCAGGCAGAGCCGTGCTGAATCTTGCCGGGAATGGAGCTGTCCTGGAAGCAGCCGATGAGGGTGCCCAGCTGGGCGTTGTCGGCGGGATTTAAGGAGTACAAAACGGTTTTCGGCAGCTGACCCGCTTCATCCAGCTGGGAAAGCAGCTGGGACACATTGCCGCCGCAGGTGTTTTGGGCGATGGCATCCACGCCGGTGTCCGGGCCCTGAAGCTTGAAAATGCGCTGGTTGTTGTTGCGCAGGCAGGAATAATGAATCTGCATTACGATGCCCAGCCGGTGATAGGCCTTGCCCAGGTGGAGCAGGAGGACGGTTTGGTAGCCCTCGATTTCCTGGGTGGTCAGCGCCTCATGCCGAAGCGCCTTGCGGTAAATGGCGTTGGCTTCTTCCATGGAGCAAAGCCGGAAGGGAACATAGTCAAGGCCGTGGTCGCTGGCCTTGCAGTCTCGGGCATGGAAGTATTCCAGCCGGTTAACCAGGGCGTCGCAAATTTCCTCTACTGTGGCAAGGCTTTCTTTTCCAACGCTTTTCGCCAGCTTTTTCATGTAGTCATGGAAGCCATCCTTGTGGATGTTCACAGCCTTGTCCGGCCGATAAGAGGGCAGAACTAGGGTGGCAAAAGAGGAATCGGCGGCGATTTTTTCATGCCACACCAGATCGTCGATAGGATCGTCGGTGGTGCCGATCATTTTCACATTTGCCTTGCGGATCAGGCCTCTGGCGGACATTTCCGGGTCTTCGCGCAGCAGCTTGTTGCAGTGATCCCAAATTCTCGGAGCGCTTTCGGCTGTGAGGGGCTCTTCCACGCCGAAAAACTGCTTCAGCTCCATGGCGCACCAGTGGTACATGGGGTTACCGATGGCCATTTCCAGCGCGTCAACAAACTTCAAAAACCGCTCATAATCAGGCTTTGTGCCGGTGATATAGTCTTCCTCCACGCCGTTGGAGCGCATCAGCCGCCACTTGTAGTGGTCGCCTGCAAAGCTGCCGTCAGATTGCACGCCGCCCAGCCAGAGCTGAGCCAGATTGTCAAATCGGCGGTCTTCGTAAATCTCTCTGGGATTTAGGTGGCAGTGATAATCCACCAGGGGAAGACGGGCGGCATAGTCGTGGTAAAGATGCCGGGCGGTTTCTGTTTGCAGCAGGAAATGATTGTCTAAAAAAGCCTTCATAGGTTTTCTCCTCATATGGATAGTCTGGGGGGCTGGATATATCGTTCATGACTTCGGGGGGCAGGCCGGGCGTGAACGCCGGATACCAGTCCCAGCATGGTGTAGGTGGCAACGATGGAGCTGCCGCCGTAGCTAAACAGGGGCAGCGTCAGGCCGATAACCGGGGTGACGCCGATACACATACCCACATTACTGATGACCTGGAAAATCATAGCAGAGGCCGCGCCAAAGCAGACCAGGCGGCGCATATAGTCCGGGGTGTGAATGCCCACCCAAATGCAGCGGATGATAATGGCGACCAGCAGGGCAATTACCAGCATACAGCCCAAAAAGCCCAGTTCCTCGCCGATGGAAGAAAAAACATAGTCGGTGTGCTGGGCGTAGAGGGCGCCGGCCTGGGTGCGGTTGCCGTTAAACAGACCTTGTCCGGTCAAGCCGCCGCCGGTGAGGGATTTGAGACTTTCGCTGGTGTGCCAGCCAACGCCCTGGGCGTTGGGGTCAATGCTGGGGTTGAACAGATATTCCAGACGGCTTTGCTGGTGAGGGGACAGGAAAGGCCAAATCACCGGCGCGCCGACAACGATCAAACCGCCCGCCAGCAAAAACCACAGCCAGTTGACACCGCCGGAAAGGGCCATTCCCACGAAAATAAACGCGAAAATCAGGGAAACGCCCAAGTCGGAGCTGATTACCATGTTCACGCCTACCAGCAGTACAAGGTGAAACAGCATGTGAGACACGCTTTTGTAGTTGGAAAGACTGTTTTGGTGGGAGGACATGACCGATGCCATGATGACAATGTAGAAAATCGTGCAGATCTCCGCAGGCTGA
>JAFTMB010000040.1 GCA_017452605.1 Oscillospiraceae bacterium | reverse complement strand
TGATCCACATGGGGGCCGGCACACAGGTCGGTAAAGTCGCCCTGGGTGTAGAAGGAGATGACCGCATCCTCCGGCAGATCGTTGATCAGCTCCACCTTGTAGGGCTCGTTCTTTCCCTCCATGTAGGCAATGGCCTCAGAGCGGGGCATTTCGCTGCGCTCCAGGCGGATGCGCTCCTTGCAGATCTTCTTCATTTCGCCCTCGATCTGGCTCAGATGGTCAGGGGTAAAGGAGAAGGGGGCATCAAAGTCATAGTACCAGCCCTCGTCGATGGCGGGGCCGATGGCCAGCTGCACCTCGGGCCACAGACGCTTGACGGCCTGAGCCATGATGTGGGAGCAGGTATGCCAGAAGGTCTTGCGGTACTCGGGGTTTTCAAAGGTGTACAGGTTTTCGTTTTCCATTTTGGTTTTCCTCCTTTTCTGATACAGGAGAAAGGTATAAAAAATACCCACCCCCTGAAGAATCAGGGGTGGGATACAAAGTATTCCACGGTTCCACCCTGGTTGCGCTGCGCGCAGCGCCACTCATTGACGCGGTAACGGGCGTGACCGGCAGGCTATTTCCAACCTGCAGCTCGGGAGTGGTATCGGATGGGGCAGTATTGCCGGATTCTCTCACCAAATGAATCCTTCTCTGAGCAGCTTGCCGCACCGCATGTCTCCGTCTTTGCTTTTCACTGATGGTAGTTTACCATAACGGGAAACAAATGTCAATCCCCGATCCTGGGTTTCCCTAAAAAATTGAAAAACTGGTTGCCATAACGCAGTTTCCAAAATAAGGGCCCAATGGTGGCGAAATCTGTTACATTATGTAAACAATTTTGGGCGATTACACTAGATGTTGTGGTGATTTTGTCGAAAAAATCGCATATTTGGAATGAAAGTTTACATAAAAATTTCAACATAATTTTCCAAAAAGTTAGGAAAATAAGGATTTTGCAGGAAAAAACTTGACTTTTTCGGAAAGTTGGTTATAATATAGGCAATCACGGTTAAAAAGAAACAATCTGTAACCACTTGATACCGAATTGAAATAATTCGATATTGTCAGCATATATTGATGCGAAAGGAGGTACATTCTATGCTTGAATGCAATCGTTATGTTCGAAAGAAATTAACTGTATTTACCCGTGTGGTAGCGCTTCTGTTGCCCATTGTGTGTGTGGTTCTGCTTCTGACGCAGACGGCTTTCGCCAAAAATACATATTTAATTAATGACGGCGACCGTGTCGTTATTCATACTACATATGCGACTGACCCTGCGGCTGTTTTGGATGAAGCAGGTCTTCAGCTGGGCGAGGATGATACCTACACAACCGCCGAAGGTTTGGGAATGAGTGAGATTACGATCCAGCGCAAGCAGATCGTAAGCATTACATACAGCGGTAAGACCCTGGTGGTATCCAGCTACGGAGAAACTGTGGAGTCCTTGCTCAGCCGTATGAATTTCCATTTGTCTACCGACGATGCCATTTCCCATTCTTTGAAGGCCATGACCTTTGACGGCATGAACATTGTCATCTCCCGTACCCTGACGGCGCAGGAGGTGTACACTGTTACAGTACCCTTCCAGACCAACTACTGCTACGATGCCTCTTTGGCAGAGGGCGAGCAGCGGGTTCTGACCCAGGGCGTGGAAGGCCAGGTGCAGTACACTGCCAGTGTTCTGTATGTAGACGGCGAGGAAGTCAGCCGCACTGTGCTCAGTCAGCAGGTGCTGACCCAGAGCGTAGATGCCCTGATTGCCATTGGCAGCCAGGTGGAAGAGCCGGAGTATCAGGAGCCTACAAAGCCCGCTCCCAAGCCCACCCAGCCTGCCCCCACCACTCCTGCCACCAAGCCTGCCACTACTCCGGAGGCTCCTCCGGTAACCCAGAAGCCTATCATTGGCGACGGCACGATTGTCACCCCCAACGGTGAGGTTCTGACCTATACCGGCGTTATGAACGCCACGGCAACCGCCTACAACAACGCCGACCCCGGCTGCACCATTTACACCGCAACCGGTACGTTGTGCCGTGTTGGCGCGATCGCCGTTGACCCCAAGGTCATTCCCTACGGAACCCGGATGTACATCGTTTCCAACGACGGTAAGTATATCTACGGTATCGCTGTTGCAGAGGATTGCGGCGGCTCTATCAAGGGCAACCGGATTGACCTGTATTTCGATACGGTAGCCGAGTGCAACCGCTTTGGTATCCGCGACTGTACCGTGTATTTCTTAGGCTGATCAAAAAACTTGCAAAACCGCCTTTTTTCTGCTATCATGGCAAAAGAAAGGCGGTTTTTGTTATGATAAATGTTTGCGACATACAGGTTATGAAACCGCTGTTGGCGGAGCATGGCTTTCATTTTTCCAAAGCCAAGGGACAAAACTTTTTAATTGCCCAGTGGGTGCCGGAAAGCATTGCCATTGAGTCCGGCGTGGATGAAACAGCCGGTGTACTGGAAATCGGCCCCGGCATTGGCCCGCTGACCCAGCAATTGGCTTTGCGGGCAGGAAAGGTGTGCGCTGTGGAGCTGGACACCCGCTTAGAGCCGATTTTGAAGCAGACCGTAGGCCAGTTTTCCAATTTGGAAATCCTGTGGGGCGACATCCTGAAGCAGGATATTCCCGCTCTGGTGAAAGAAAAATTTCAGGGTCTGCGGCCCATGGCCTGCGCCAACCTGCCTTACTATATCACATCCCCCATTTTGTCTGCCCTTTTGGAAGCGGAGTGCTTCCAGCGGGTGACGGTGATGGTGCAAAAGGAAGTAGCCGTCCGCATTGCCGCTCAGCCCGGCACCGGGGATTACAGCGCATTTTCCGTGTTCTGCCAGTACTACGCCGAGCCGGAATTGCTCTTTGATGTGCCGGCCCATTGTTTCCTGCCCCAGCCCAAGGTGACATCCGCAGTGGTCAGCCTGAAAATCCGGGAGGAAAAGCCCTGGCAGATAAATGATCAGGCTGTGTTTTTCCGGGTCGTCCGCGCCAGCTTTGCCATGCGGCGGAAAAAGCTGGGTAACGGCCTGGCTGCCGGCTTCCCGGAGTTGGGAAAAGCCGGGGCGCAGGAGGTAATCGCTCAGTGCGGCTTCGACGAAAATGTGCGGGGCGAAACTTTGGGAATCGGGGAATTTGCCAGGCTTGCCAATGAAATTGCCCGGAGAATTAAGGCGTAAGAAAGTTTCATACAAAAAGCAGCGCTTGGGGAGCGCTGCTTTTGCTTTAAGTTGTTGAAATCGGAAAAAGATTGATGTATAATGTTTTTAATAGCAAATAATCTCCCAAAACACAGAGAAAAGGGGTCTTCAGTTATGAGCAGAGCCGACGAACTTTACCGCCAGACTTGTTTGGACATCCTGGAAAACGGTTTTTCCGATGAGGGATTGGAAGTACGCCCCCACTGGGCAGACGGCACACCCGCCCACACCATTAAAAAATTCGGCGTGGTGAACCGCTACAATCTTGCAGAGGAATTCCCCATTATGACCCTGCGGCGCACCTACTGGAAAAGCGCCATCGACGAGCTTTTGTGGATTTGGCAGAAAAAATCCAACCGCATCTGCGATTTGGGCAGCCATGTCTGGGACGAATGGGCAGGAGAAGACGGCACTATCGGCAAGGCTTACGGCTACCAGCTGGGCATTAAGCATCAGTATAAAGAGGGCGAGTTTGACCAGGTGGACCGGGTGCTTTACGATTTGAAGCATAACCCCGCCTCCCGCCGGATTCTGACCAATATCTATAATTTTGAAGATCTGCACGAGATGAATTTGTACCCCTGCGCTTACTCCATGACCTTTAATGTCACCGGAAACAAGCTCAACGCCATTTTGAACCAGCGCAGCCAGGATATGCTCACCGCAAACAACTGGAATGTGGTACAGTACGCGGCGCTGACTCACATGATGGCCCAGGTTTCCGGCCTGGAAGTGGGCGAGTTTGTTCATGTAATTGCCGATTGCCACATTTACGACCGGCATATCTCCGCGGTAAAGGCCATGCTGGAAAAAGAGGGCTTGGACGCCCCTACCTTCAAAATGGATGAAAGCATTACGGATTTCTATCAGTTTACCAAGGACTCTTTTGCCATGGAAAACTACCAGTTCCACCCCTTTGATTTTGAAATTCCCATGGCAATCTGAGGTGGAAATATGGAACTGATTGTAGCTGTTTATGACGATTGGGGCATCGGCTGCGAAGGCACACAGCCCATTGCGCTGACCGCCGACCGCAGATTTTTCCGGGAAACCACCCGGGGCGCAACGGTGATTGCCGGACGGCGCACAGTGGAGGATTTCCCCGGGCAGAAGCCTCTGCCGGGCAGAGAAAACATTCTTTTGACCCGGTCAAATCAGGAATTCCCCGGATTTACAGTGTGCCGGGATGTGGAGGAAGCGCTGAAAAAGACAGAAAACGCCCCCCGGGTCATGGTCATTGGCGGTGGAACGGTTTACCGCCAGTTTCTTCCCCACTGCCACACTGCCTATATCACAAAGGTGCATACCGTGGTAAAATCCGACACCTATTTTCCCAATTTGGACGCAGACCCCTGCTGGGAACTGAAAGAAATTCTCCAGTCCGGAGAAGAGGGCGGCATTTCCTTTGAAATGTGCCTGTACAAAAGAAAATAAAACAAAGGCGCTGCCGGCGGGCAGCGCCTTTTATTGGTCGCTTTCCAGTTCTCCCAGCATTTGGCTTAGGGAAATGGCTTTGTTGGGGTCGATATTTTGCCAGGGCTTTCCCTCTTCCAGGAAATAACGGTCGGATTTTTGTCGGTACAGCTTTTCCCGCCCATCGGAATAGGACAGCACGATGTGAAAGCTGCTGCCGGAAGACAGCTCCGGGTTTTCCTCCGGCACGCCGTAGGGATCAATCCACCGCAGGTAATTCAAAACGGAGCGGATTTTGTAATCCGAGGTATAGTATCGCTGGGCGGTTACGCTGCCGTTTTCATAGCTGACGGTGACGCCGGTCACCACAGAGGGCTTGGAGGGGGCGGGCGCTGCGTCGGAGCAGCCCATCAAAAAAACCAGGCTTACAATCAAAGCCATACTGCAAAACCGTTTCACTGTCATCCCTCCTTTTTCGTAAGGATACCCGAAAAAGGAAAAAACCATACAAAAAACGCCGCTTAGAAACCAAGCGGCGTTTTGGTGTATTACAGCTCGCAGTTGCCTACGGTTCTGGGGAAGGGGAGAACATCCCGGATGTTGCCCATGCCGGTCAGGTACATGACGCAGCGCTCGAAGCCAAGGCCGAAGCCTGCGTGGCGGGCAGAGCCGTACTTACGAAGATCCATGTAGAAGCCGTAATCGTCCGGGTTCATGCCCAGCTCTTCAATGCGGCGCTTCAGGATTTCGTAGTTGTCTTCACGCTGGCTGCCGCCAATGATTTCGCCGATGCCGGGAACCAGGCAGTCCATGGCGGCGACGGTCTTTCCGTCGGGATTGAGCTTCATATAAAAAGCCTTGATATCCTTGGGATAATCGGTGACGAATACCGGGCGCTTGAACACAACCTCGGTCAGATACCGCTCATGCTCGGTTTGCAAATCGCAGCCCCAGCTTACGGGGTAATCGAACTGGTCGTTGTTCTTTTCCAGAATTTCAACGGCTTCGGTGTAGGTTACCCGGCCAAAGTCAGAATTCAGCACATGGTTCAGCCGCTCCAAAAGGCCCTTGTCCACGAAGGAATTGAAGAATTCCATTTCCTCGGGGGCCCGCTCCAGCACATAGGAGATGATATACTTGATCATGTCCTCAGCCAGCTGCATATCGTCATTTAAGTCAGCAAAAGCGATTTCCGGCTCGATCATCCAGAATTCGGCGGCGTGGCGGGTGGTGTTGGAGTTTTCAGCCCGGAAGGTGGGGCCGAAGGTGTAAATGTTGCGGAAAGCCATGGCGAAGGTTTCGCCGTTGAGCTGACCGGAAACGGTCAGGTTGGTGGGCTTGCCGTAGAAATCCTGGGAGAAGTCTACCTTGCCGTCTTCGGTTTTGGGAATGTTGTTCAGGTCCATGGTGGTAACCTGGAACATTTCGCCTGCGCCCTCACAGTCAGATCCGGTAATCAGGGGTGTGTGGACATACACAAAATCCCGGTCCTGGAAGAACTGGTGAATCGCCATGGCGGCCAGACTGCGAACACGGAATACGGCCTGGAAGGTGTTGGTCCGGGGACGCAGGTGGGTGATGGTGCGCAAAAACTCCATGGAGTGGCGCTTGGGCTGCAGGGGATAGTCGCCGGTGGAAGCGCCCTCTACGGTGACGGTGGAAGCCTGAATTTCAAAGGGCTGCTTGCCGTCGGGGGTGAGTTCCACAGTGCCGGTGATAATCAATGCGGCGCCGATGTTGATTTTGGAAATCTCCTGGAAATTGGAGATGCTGTCATTGTAAACTACCTGAACAGGCGTAAAGTACGTGCCGTCAGACAGCATGATAAAGCCAAACTGCTTGCTGGGGCGGCGATTACGAACCCAGCCACCGATAGTCACTTCTTTGCCCGCGTAGCGGTCGATGTTTTTGAACAGGTCACGGATGGTGATCACTTCCATAACACACTGTCTCTCCTCTCATAGATGAAATATAGGTAGAGTATACGCCAAATCGGCAAAATTTACAAGAGGAAAGTTTTATTTTTGTGGAAATTTTCAGCTGAGCGATACCACAGGGGCACCGGCCAGACCAAAAAATGCGGAGCAGACCAGAAAAGCCAGCGCCATCACTACGCTAAGGATGATCAGCGTGTTGCGCCAGAAGTGCCTACGGGGCAGCAGGCAGATCACGCTGATCAGTCCCAGAGGCAGGCTTACCAGAATGATCCAAATCGGAGACAGGAAGATTAGGAACAGGATCATGGAGAGAATGCTGCAGCACAAAACTACGATGCCGGCAATATTCCGCACCGAAATGCCCTCCCGGGGCGCAGACTCCTGGGAACATTCGGTTGGCGGTATCGGCGGCTGTCCGCTCACCAGCGCATCCAGACTGACGGAAAAGACCCGGCTCATTTTTAGCAATTTATCTAATTCAGGGACGGCGGAGGCGTTTTCCCATTTGCTGACCGATTGGCGGGATACCTCCAGAGCGTCTGCCAGATCTCCTTGGGACATGCCCTTTTCTGTTCGCAGACGATAGATATTCTCACCCAGATTCATGTGCGTTACCTCCTAGGGCTTTTGTGACATTATCATACCATCGGCTCTGCCAAATGTCCACCAACCCTGCTTGAAAATTTCGCAACCGGCAGTTGCGCCGCTGAATAAGGATTCCTCTGACGGGGGTAGCGAAGCGAGTGTAAATAATATCGCATAGCGATCACCATGGTCTTGCGTCAGCGCAGCGTAAGCCGTGAGTGAGGGGGAGACGACTACCCCTCAGTCAGCCTGATCGGCTGACAGCTCCCCTGACAAGGGGAGCCGAGGCCGCTGCGCGGCTTAGAAAAAACCGGGTGTACCCCATCGGTACACCCGGGAATTGGATTATCGGTTACCTGCTACGCTTTTACGCACCAGCGCCCGGCGAAGCTTGGCCTGGGCCAGACGGATGTCGGTAGGCGTGGCGGACTTGTCCTGCAAAACGGCCTGCGCCTTTTCGTAGGCTCTTTCTGCCCGGTCGCGGTCAATATTCTCCACCCATTCAAAGGTGGTGGGAACAAGGGTGACATTGCCATTCATAACCGAGAGGATTCCGCCAATGCAGGCGGCGTACCGCCGTTTTCCGTCGGCTACCACGGTGGCCTTTCCCATGCCCAAAGGGGCGATGCAGTTTGCATGGCCGGCGAGGATGCCCATATCACCGCTTACGGCGCGGACGATCACTTCCTCTGCCTGGCCGTCATACTGAAGGCCGTCGGGGGTGACGATTTTTAAGGAAAAGGAAGTCATTTGTTTTGCTCCTTCCACTTTTCCACCACATCGTCAATTGTGCCGGTGTAGAGGAAGCAGGATTCGGGAATCTCATCGTGCTTTCCCTCAATGATCTCCTTAAAACCCCGGACAGTTTCCTTCAGGGGTACATATTTTCCTTGGTAGCCGGTAAACTGCTCAGCGACGCTGAAGGGCTGGCTGAGGAATCGCTGCACCTTTCTGGCTCGGCTGACCGTTAGCTTATCCTGGTCGGAAAGCTCGTCCATACCCATAATGGCAATGATATCCTGCAGTTCCTTGTACCGCTGCAGAATTTGCTGAACATTCTTGGCGACCTGATAATGCTCCTGGCCTACGATGTCGGGAGAAAGAATCCGGGAGGAGGAGCTTAAGGGGTCAACAGCGGGATAGATACCCAAAGAGGCGATACCCCGGTCCAAGGCGGTGGTGGCATCTAAGTGGGCAAAGGTGGTGGCGGGGGCAGGGTCGGTATAGTCGTCAGCGGGTACGTAGACGGCCTGCACGGAGGTGATAGAGCCGTTTTTTGTGGAGGTGATTCGTTCCTGCAAAGCGCCCATTTCTGTGGCTAAGGTGGGCTGATAGCCTACTGCGGAGGGCATTCTGCCCAACAGTGCGGAAACCTCGCTGCCTGCCTGGGTGAAACGGAAGATGTTGTCGATAAACAGCAGCACATCCTGGTGCTTGACATCCCGGAAGTACTCTGCCATGGTAAGACCGGAAAGACCTACCCGCATACGGGCTCCGGGGGGCTCGTTCATCTGGCCGAAGACCATGGCGGTCTTGCTGATAACCCCGGACTCGGTCATTTCGTTATACAAGTCATTACCCTCCCGGGTACGCTCGCCAACGCCGGTGAAAACAGAGTAGCCGTTATGGGCGGTGGCAATATTATAAATCAGTTCCTGAATCAAAACCGTCTTACCAACGCCGGCGCCGCCGAAGAGGCCGATTTTACCGCCCTTGGCGTAGGGGCAAATCAGGTCTACCACCTTAATGCCTGTTTCCAGAATTTCCGTAGCGGCCTGCTGCTCATCATAAGCCGGGGCGCTGCGGTGGATGGGCCAGTGTTCTGATGATGAAACCGGTGCGCCGCCGTCAATGGGCTGCCCCAGCAGGTTAAATACCCGACCCAGACACTGCTCGCCTACGGGCACGCGGATTGGAGCGCCGGTATCTGTGGCCGGAACGCCCCGCTGCAGGCCGTCTGTTGAGGACATGGCAATGCAGCGCACCACATTGTCGCCAATGTGCTGAGCAACCTCGGCAACAATAGTTGTGTCGCCGTGGGGAATTTCAATGGCAGACAGAAGCTGAGGAAGCTGACCGTCTGCAAAGCGGATGTCAAGAACAGGTCCAACGACCTGGATAACCGTTCCGATGTTTTTATCCATTGATATCATCTCCTTCGTTAGAAGCTGGAATTGGAGCCTGCCACGATTTCTGTAATTTCCTGGGTGATGACCGCCTGCCGGGCCTGGTTGAATTTCAGACTCAAATCGGCAATCATATCCTGGGCGTTCTGGGTGGCAGAATCCATGGCGGTGCGCCGCGCCGCTTGCTCAGCAGCCCTGCTTTCGCAAAGCGCGCCGTAAAGAATACCGCCCACATACTCAGGTACAATGGCATCAAAAACTTCCACGCTGCCCGGCTCGTAGAGAATGTCAGAGCTCTGCTGCCGGCTCTTGGTATGAACCAAGGGTAGAAGCCGCAGCGTACCGGGAGTCTGGGTCAGCACAGAAACAAAATTGGTGTAGCATACCACAATTTCGTCGCATTTTCCGGCCAGGTAAGCTTTGCACAGCTGCTTGGCAACGGAAAAACAGTCGCCTACGGTCATGTCCTCTGCTTCTGCATACTGCTGCGTCAGAATGGGAATGTTCCGCGCTTTGAAATAATCCGCAGCTTTTCTGCCCACGGGAAGCGCGGTGACGTCTTTTCCTTTCATTTCAGCCTGAGCCATCTTCAAAACATTGCTGTTATAGCCGCCGGCAAGGCCCCGGTCGCCGGCAATGACCACATAAATTGCCTTGTTCGCCGGCCGCTGAGTAAGGTAGGGTGAGGAAAGGTCTGCATTTTGCTGCACAATATCTGTAATGGAATTGTAAAGGATTTCAAAATAGGGCCTGGAATTTGCAACCCGACTCTGAGCGCGGCGAAGCTTGGAGGAGGCTACCATTTCCATTGCCTTGGTGATTTGCTTGGTTGACTCCATGCTGCGAATACGGGTTTTGATTTCCTTGGCAGAAATGCCAGCCATAATATTCCTCCTTTCCTTTACTGAGGATTCAGTTCCTTAACAAGCTCATTCAGAGCGTTTTTCAGCTTTTCTTCTGTGTCTTCCTCCAGCTTTCCGGTGGAGCGGATGGTCTGGAGAACGTCGCTGTAACGGTTGTCCATAAATTCATACAGCCGCTTTTCAAATTCGGGGATGGCGTCTACCTGAATGCTGTTAAGATAGTCATGGGTGACGGCGTAGAGAATGCACACCTGGTGGGCAACCTCCACAGGAGAATTGTTCTTCTGCTTCAGCACCGCCACGATTCTCTCGCCCAGCGCCAGACGGGCCTTGGTGTCGGCGTCCAAATCCGAGCCGAACTGGGCAAAGCTTTGCAGCTCCCGGTACTGGGAGTACAAAAGCTTTAAGCTGCCGGCAACCTTTTTCATGGCCTTGATCTGGGCATCGCCGCCTACGCGGGAAACGGAAATGCCGGGGTTTACCGCAGGCATAATGCCGGCGTTAAACAGATCGCTTTCCAGGAAAATCTGGCCGTCGGTGATGGAAATCACGTTAGTGGGGATATAGGCAGATACATCGCCTGCCTGGGTTTCAATGATGGGCAGAGCCGTTAAACTGCCGCCGCCTTTTTCCTTTGACATCTGGGCGGCCCGCTCCAGAAGGCGGGAATGGAGATAGAACACATCACCGGGATAAGCTTCCCGCCCGGGAGGACGGCGAATCAGCAGGGAAATGGCCCGGTAAGCCACGGCGTGCTTGCTTAAGTCATCGTAGACGATTAACACATCCTTGCCCTGGTGCATAAAATGCTCGCCCATGGCGCAGCCGGAGTAGGGGGCGATATACTGCATGGGAGCAAGCTCCGAGGCGGTGGCGGAAACCACGATGGTGTAGTCCATAGCGCCGCCTAAGGTCAGATTTTCCACAACCTGCGCCACGGTAGACCGCTTCTGACCGATGGCAACATAAATGCAGATGACATCCTTGCCCTTTTGGTTCAAAATGGTGTCGGTGGCGATGGTGGTTTTACCGGTCTGCCGGTCGCCGATAATCAGCTCCCGCTGACCCCGGCCAATGGGAATCATAGAGTCGATGGCCTTGATGCCCGTCTGCAAGGGACGGCTGACATGCTGCCGGTCGATGATACCCGGAGCAGGCATTTCGATGGGGCGGTAGGCCTCCGGTTTGATGCTGCCCTTGCCGTCGATGGGCTCACCCAGGGCATTTACCACCCGGCCAATAAGCTCCTTTCCCACAGGCACAGAAACCACCCGGCCTGTTCGCTTGACCGTGTCGCCTTCTTTGATGCCGTCGTCAGTACCCAAAATAACAATGGATACAGTATCCTCTTCCAAATTTTGCGCCATGCCGAAAGAGCCGTTGGGAAACTCTACCAGCTCGCCGGCCATGCACTGATTAAGACCCGAGGCCTTGGCAATGCCGTCGCCTACCAGAATCACCACGCCGGTTTCGCTGGCTTCCAGTCTGTGCTCATAATTTTTAATTTGCGCACGAATGATTTTTACAATTTCTTCGGACTTAAGTTCCATACTGTCCCTGCTTTCTTACAATCAGAGTAGGGTGGTCTTGAGCAATTTGCGGACACTTTCCAGACGGTGGGATACCGTGTCGTCAAGCTGCTTGCCGTCATAATCCAGGCGGATGCCGCCCAGACATTGGGGGTCAATTACATGAGTCAATTCTACCGCCTTGCCGGTAAGATGATTCAACTTTTGGGTGAGGCGGGCAACCTGGTCTTCCCGTAAGGGCACAGCGCTTACGACCCGGACCGAAATAATTCCGTGGTCCTGGTTATATTGCGCCCGATAGGTTTCACAGCTCTCACAGAAATGTTTGATATAGCCCTTTTCCACCAGAAGCTTCAGATAATTCAGCACATAGATGTGGACCTTGTCTCCAAAGCTATCGTCTACAATGCCGCAGCGCTCCTGTTTGGTAAGGGTGGGGCTGTCAAGAAGCGTGAGAAACTCAGGCTCCTGAGAAAGAGCCTGCTTCAGGGCTTGCAGCTGCTGAAGCACAGTTTCCTCTACGGACTCCTCCCGGGCAAGCTGATACAAAGCCTGACCGTAATTTGCACCGATCTGTGTCATGATGGCTCACCCAATTCGTCGATAAAGCTGTCTACCAGCCGGGCGTGGTCTGCGTCGCTTAATTCTCTGCCTACCACCTTTTGGGCGATGGACATGGCAATGCCGGAAATTTCATCCTTGGCATCGTTTAAGGCCTTTTTACGCTCCATGGCGATATCGGCGGCGGCCTTGTCTATCATAGCGGAAGCCTCCCGGCTTGCTTGCCGGAGAATTTCTTCTTCTCTCGCCTGACCCCGGGCCACAGCCTCTTTGACAATCCGCTCACTGGTTTCACCTGCGGCGGAGAGCTTTTGCTGATACGCGTTTTCCAAAAGCTTTGCTTGCTGCTGAGAATCTTCTGCGCTGCGGTACATATCGTCAATTTCCTTTTGTCGCTGCTCAATAATTTGCATAACAGGGCCAAAGAGATATTTTCTAGCAACAAAGAAGATGGTCAGGGTATTGAGCAAGATAAAAAGGGCAGTCCACGGGTTAACGCCTAACAGTTGTTCAAATCCTTCCACTTTTACCTGCTCCTTTCAAATGAATATGGGAAAGAAGCTTACAGGGCGAACAGAATCAAGAAAGAGATGAGCAAGGAGTAAATGCCGGTGGTTTCCGCAATGGCGCAGCCCATAATCATGGTGCTGCGAAGAGTGCCCGCAGCCTCGGGCTGACGAGCCATGCCGTCCAAAGCGTGGGCAACAGCGGTGCCTTCGCCCACGCCGGGGCCGATGGCGCCAATGCCCATACACAGTCCTGCGCCGATTGCCTTACCGGCGATTGCCAGAGCAGTTGCTAATTCCATAATAAATCCTCCTAAAGTTTGTATTCTGAAAAGTAATTTTAATCAATGGGTGTTTCTGATTCTTCCGGCTTGGGCTCCGGAAGAGAAGCGCTGATATAGACCATAGTTAGAAGCGAGAAAACGTATGCCTGCACGAAGCCGGAGAAAAGGTCGAAATAGCACGACAGTACCGCGGGAATGCCGTAGGCCAGAAAGGGAACGCCGGAGAGTATGCCGGCAAATTCCAAAATTCCCAGAAGTCCGGTGGCGGCAAAGATGATTCCAAAAATCAGGGCCTTCCTGGATGTTTGTTTCCGCCACAGCACCAACAGGGCGATGCCGCCGACAAGCAAAAGGGTGGGCACAATCCAACCGCTTGCAGTTATTAAGGAAAGAAGCGCGGCGCTTGCCATGGAAAGGGCGGAGTACAAAATGCCGGTGATCACACCGCCGCCTGCTACATTGCCAAAGTGACGGAATGCCATGGACACCGGCTGGGCGATTTCTGAGATGATATTCATGGGGGTCATGACAGCAATGGGTTTTGTAAAGCCTTTCAGCCAACCAAAAAAACCGTTGTACTTAATGTTGTTGTACCAGATGATTGCGGTGACCATCAGCGACCATACCAGAGTACAGCTTAAATCCGCGGTTGAGGAACGCAGAAATCCCGAAAGGCCAATAAAGCTGCCGCAGATGCTGCTTAGGAAAATCGTGCCGATAAAGCTTGTCCAGTGGGCATTGTGCTCGCCCATGGTTTCTGTAACCATGTTGCGCAGCATCATTACGCCCTTTTCCACCATGACCTGCAGGCCATCAGGCCGCTTTTTCAGCCGCCGCCCCAGCATAACGCTGGCAACGCACAAGAAGATGGTGACCAGGAGATGGGATACCGTGGTCTGAGTGATGGGAATTCCGCCGAAAATGGGAATGGTGAAATAAATATAAGGGCCAGTTACGGAAACATTCATGCGTTTGACTCACCTTGCTTTCGGAAAAGTTCAGCTACGGTCAAAATAGGGCGGGTAAACACCAGGGGAAGAACGGCTGTGATGACATTGCATAAGCCGCTTTTCACCAAAATAAACAAAATGACAAACAGAGCAATCATTCTTACGCCGTAGCTGAGCTGAACGGCTGCTTGCCCGCCCTTGACGTCCTTATTTTCTGCTTTGCTTATGGCCATATCTGCGCTCAAAGCAAGAAAGAAAAAGTTGGCAACAGCCAAAGCTCCACCGCAGATTCCACCTAAAAGAACCTTCCGGTCGAATTGACCGATGACGTAAAAGATGATAAGCATTATGCCCACGCAGACAGCCTGCCCGATGGCGACAATGCCGGTTTGCTGAAAGGTCAGTTTATGAGATTTCATGCTAACCTCCTTCTAATCATGGTCGTTAAAGGAAATTTCCTTAGGTTTGCTTTCTTTTTTACCCTCTGAAAGGCGCTGCATCGCTTTTAAAGTGGATAGGAAGCCTTGAACAGCGGAAAAAAGCCCAAGAATGATGCCCGTCCAAATCACCCAGCTGCCCCAGTCGAAGGCATTTCGCAGCCAGACGGCCAGCGCGATAAAGCCTGCCAGAGGCAGGGCAACGCTCAGACCCAGCTGAGTCAAAAAAACCAGTAGGGAAACATTACGCATTGGCTTGCTCCTTTTTGCAAAATCACTGGGGAAAGATATATTGTATAGTATATGCAAAAAAGGAAGAGAATGCAAGGAAATTATTTGTAAACAAAAAGGAGAAAAACTGTTTTTCCTCTTTTCAAGAAATCAAAAATATTGTAAAATATCCAAAACGGCAAAAAATTGGGAGATCAGGGCTCAATGGAACAAAACTTGGAAATTCTCCAGGGCGTCATCGGCGCCGTGGTTTATCAGAATTATGATAACGGTTATGCGGTGCTGCGGCTGAATGTGGGCGGCGGACAAACCGTAACAGTGGTGGGCACCATTCCTTTGCCGGTGGCAGGGGAGCGGCTTATGGTCACGGGCAAATGGATCAGCCACCCCAGCTACGGACGTCAGTTTGAGGCGGAGTTTTTGGAGCGGCTTATGCCCCAGACGGGCATGGAGATTTTAAGCTACCTCTCCAGTCGGATTATCAAAGGCATCGGGCCCAAAACCGCGGCAAGAATTGTAGGAAAATTCGGCGACCAGACTCTTGTCATTATGGAAAAAGAGCCGGAGCGGCTGGCGGAGGTCATCGGGATCTCCCGGCAAAAGGCCAGAGCCATTGGAGAAGAGTTCCGCCTGCGGGTGGGAATGCGGCAACTGATGGAGTTTTTCACCCAGCATCAGCTTCCTGCCCAGCTTGCGGTGCGCACCTATAAGCTGTACGGAGAAACGGCGGTGGATATGGTTTACGATGACCCGTATCTATTGACGGAGGAGGGACTGGACGCGCCCTTTGGCGCGGTGGACCGGTTTGCGGTGGAAATCGGCATCCCGGGAGATGACCGCCGCCGGATTCAGGCAGGCATCCGGTTTGAGCTTACTTATAATTTAACCGGCGGACACTGCTTTTTGCCGGAGGACAAGCTGATTTTGGCTACCAGTCAGCTGCTTTCTGTGGAAGAAGGCGTTGTGAGCAAGGCGGTGGAGGATCTGGTGGAGCAACAGCTTTTGGTGCGCTGCAGCCTTGCAGGCATCACAGTGGTGTATCTTCCCAAACTGTATGAGGCGGAAGTTTACTGCAAGGAGCGGCTGCTTGACTTTGCCAAAGCAGGCTGTATGGCCCCCAGTCGCCTGGACAGCATGGTAAAGCGGGTGGCAAAGGACACTGGTGTTGCCTATTCCCAGCGGCAGGAGGAAGCCATCCGCGCCGCGGGAGAAAAGGGCATTTTGCTGATTACCGGCGGCCCCGGCACCGGCAAGACTACTATATTAAAAGGTATCTTACATTTATATGACCAAATGGGGCTAACTACAGTGCTGGCTGCGCCCACCGGCCGGGCGGCAAAAAGGCTGTCGGAGGTGACCGGGCGGGAGGCGTCCACCATTCACCGTCTGCTGGAAGCAGGTATTGACCCTAACACGGGGCTGATGTACTTTGCCAAAAATGAATCGGAACCCATTGAAGCCGACGCCGTCATTGTGGACGAAATGTCCATGGTGGACATTTTGCTGCTGCACAGTCTGCTGCAGGCTGTGCCGGATCATGCCCGGCTGATTCTGGTGGGTGACCCCGACCAGCTGCCGCCGGTAGGTCCGGGATTTCCCTTTGGAGATTGCCTGCGAAGCGGGGTGCTTCCCGTGATGAGCTTAACGGAGATTTTCCGCCAGGCCCAGGAAAGCCTGATTGTTATGAATGCCCACCGGGTCAATCAGGGAGAAATGCCCCAGCTTCGGGATATGAAAAATGACTTTTTCTTCCTAAGCTGCCGGTCGGAAGAGGAGCTGCGCCGGACGGTGACGGGCTTGTGCGCCAAGCGCCTGCCGGAAAAAATGGGTATCCCCGCCGACCAAATCCAGGTGCTTTGTCCCACCCGCAAGGGGGGCGTGGGAACGGCTGCTCTCAATCAAACGCTGCAGCAGGAATTAAATCCCGCCGCGCCCGGGAAAAAAGAAAGGGCCTTTGGGGACTATTCCTTCCGGGAGGGAGACCGGGTCATGCAAATCCGCAATAACTACGACATTATGTGGAGAAAGCAGGACGCAAGTGCCTTGGGTACAGGGGTTTTCAATGGGGACATTGGCAGTGTTGTGGCCATTGACCCCCAAATGGAAACCATGACCGTTTTGTATGATGACCGGCTGGTGGACTATGATTTTGCCCAGCTGGATGAATTGGAGCCTGCCTATGCCATGACGGTTCACAAAAGCCAGGGCAGTGAGTACCGGGCCGTCATCCTAACCGCCTGGAACGGTCATCAGAATCTGCTGAGCCGCAGTGTTTTGTATACGGCCATCACCCGGGCAAGAGAATTGCTGATTATTGTGGGCCGGGAGGAAACAGTGGCCCATATGGTGGAAAATGCCAAAAGAAGCCGCCGGTATTCCGGACTGAAGCTGCGACTGCAGGGAAAGACAGAACAATGAAACGATTACAAAACCTTATATTCCCGGAAAAATGCGTACTGTGTCGGGCCGTGCTGGAGACCAATGAAATGGATTTGTGCCACAGCTGCCGACTTCACGGACCGGTGTCTTCTGTATCAGGAAAAAAGATTTCTTTTGTAGACAGTTGGGTTTCGGTATGGTATTATAAAGGAGATGCGAGGAAAAGCTTGCTGCGGTATAAGTTTGGCGGCAAGCGCAATTATGCCGAAAGCTACGGCAGATTGCTGGCAATGAAGCTGCAGGAGGAATATCCGCAGGGCTTTGATTGCCTGACCTATGTGCCCACCGGCTGGTTTAAGAAGCTGAAGCGGGGCTATGACCAGGTGGAGCTTCTGGCGGAAGAGGTTGGAAAGCAGCTGGGTATGACACCTCAAAAGCTTCTGAAAAAGGTGCGGCATAACCGCACCCAGTCAAAAATCCGGGGAGAAGCCCGCCGCCGGGCCAATGTCTTGGGCGTTTATCAGATTGTGGACGCGCAAAAGGTTCAGGAAAAGCGGATTTTGCTGCTGGACGACATTATCACCACCGGCGCAACGGTGGGGGAGTGCGCCCGCATTTTGCTGACTGCCGGGGGAAAAGAAGTCCATTGCGGCTGTGTGGCCGCCTGGAATCAAGGAAAATCAAGTAGGTGAAAGATTATGGCGTTTCGTATGTTTTCGTATGACCTGGGCATTGACCTGGGCACAGCCAATGTGCTGATTTATGTGGACGGCAAGGGCGTTGTGGTTCGGGAGCCGTCTGTGGTTGCCATGGATAAGAATACGGGAAGGATTTTGAAGGTGGGTTCTGACGCCCGGAACATGCTGGGCCGTACCCCCGGTAATGTGGTGGCGATGCACCCGCTGAAGGACGGCGTTATTTCCGACCATGAGATGACGGTGAAGATGCTTCAGGCACTGTTTCGCAAGACTGCCAAGAAATCCCCCTTTGCGCCCAAGCCAAGAGTGGTTATCAGTGTTCCCAGCGGTGTGACCGAGGTGGAAGAGCGCACGGTAATCAACGCTGTCATGGATGCCGGCGCCCGCCGTGTGTACCTGATTGAAGAGCCTTTGGCCGCGGCCCTGGGCGCAGGTCTGGACATTCGGGGCGCCAACGGCCACATGGTAGTGGATATTGGAGGAGGCACCACCGATGTGGCGGTGCTGTGCATGAACGGCGTGGCGGTTTCCTCCTCCATTAAGGTGGCCGGCGATGTGATGGACGAGGCCATTGCCTGGTATGTCCGCCGCAGATACCATGTGATTATCGGCCAGGTAACAGCCGAGGAGATTAAAACCCGGATTGGCTGCGTGTATCCCAGATCCGAGGATGTTTCCATGATCGTTAAGGGAAGAGATGTGAAAACCGGTATGCCCAAAGAGGTTTCCCTCCTATCTTCGGAAATCTCCAAGGTGCTGGAAGGCCCGGTATCCCAGATCGTGGATGCGGTGCTGTCTGTGCTGGGAGATACTTCGCCGGAGCTGGTCAGTGATATTTCGGAAAACGGCATTACCCTTACCGGCGGCGGCAGCCAGCTCTGGGGTATGGATAAGCTGCTGACGGAGCGCACCGGTATTTTATGCACACTGGCTGATGACGCCGACTCTTGTGTGGCCTACGGCTGCGGAAAGAGCCTTGGCTGGATCAACCACATGCCGGAAGGCCCTATCAACATTGCAAGAAAGCGCATGATGCGCGCATAAATACAACCCAAACGGCCTGCATCCCTAACCCGGAT
The DNA here is from genome assembly GCA_017452605.1 of Oscillospiraceae bacterium. Classification (GTDB taxonomy): domain Bacteria; phylum Bacillota; class Clostridia; order Oscillospirales; family Oscillospiraceae; genus Faecousia. Next base: position 12,293 of record JAFTMB010000040.1, on the reverse strand, counting down.
GCAGGCTTTCTTGCATAAAAATACAATTTTTCGTGGACAAGAGAGCAAAAAGTGCATACGCTGGGCGGAGCCGCAGACGAAGCCGTCAATTCAGCAATCCACATTCAGGAGACGGAATTGGCGAAAATGTTCCTGATTGGCGTACACACAGGGAGAATTGGGCAAAAGGAATAAAAAAGGGTAAGATTGAAAGGATAGATTTGATGATATTAACTATCAAAATCCGCTGCTTTTTTTGGTTTTTCTGGTTGATTCCGGGAATGAAATGTGCTATAATCCTCAATATATCAGCTTAAAGAATCCACTGTGGGCGAACAAAAATCCGTCACAGCCGGAATTTTCCAGAGATTTCCAAGGAAATCCCTTAAAATCGGTTCATACCGCCGCGAGCGGTTTGAATATATAAATCATTGGAGGGAAAACTATGAAAATGAAGAAGATTGTTGCTCTCCTGCTGGCCGTTTGCCTGGTTGCCTCTCTGGCAGCTTGCGCACCCGCTAACAAGGACGATAACAACAAGCCCGTCACTTATGTTGATCCGTACGCTCAGTACGCTGACGACTATGACGAACTGTGCCAGGCCGTTTATGACGACGTTCTGGGCGATTTCTACACTGCCTACACCGCTGCTAAGGCAGAGAAGAATGTTGCTAAGAAGCACGCTATGATGGCTATTGCCGAAGCCAAGATGCTGGCTGCAGGTATCTTCCTGCCCACCACTTCTCAGGGCGGCAACTACGCTATGACCGCTATTGCTCCTTACACCAACACCCCCGTTCTGTGGGGCAACGATACCTATCGTTTCCACGATCGCATTGTTGTTACTGAGCCCATCAAGGCCGAGGATTACAAGGCTATGAAGGCTGAGTGGCAGAACAAGATCGGCACTCCCGAGGCTGACTACGAAGCTTACGTTAAGGACTTCCTGGCTCAGAAGGGCTACACTGTGAAGAACACCCTGAACGTTTACTTCGATGCTGACCCCGAAACCTGGGACGTTCTGGCAACTTCCAACGCTGCCGACTCCGAGATCCTGGTTCAGACCTATGACGGCCTGTACGAGTACGACATGGAAAACAAGCTGCAGCCCGCTCTGGCTGAGAGCTACACCGTTTCCGATGACGGCCTCGTATACACCTTCAAGATCCGCCAGGGCGTTAAGTGGGTTAACAACCAGGGCGTCGCTGTTGCTGACGTTAAGGCTGACGACTTCGTCGCCGGTATGCAGCACATGATGGACACCATGGGTGGCTTGGAATACCTGGTTGACGGCCTGATCGTTGGCGCTCACGAGTACATCGCTGCTGAGACCCGCGACTTCACCACTGTTGGTGTTAAGGCTGTTGACGACTACACCCTGCAGTACACTCTGACTGCTCCCGCTTCCTACTTCATGACCATGCTGGGTTACGGCGTGTTTGCTCCTCTGAGCCGTTCCTACTACGAGTCCATGGGCGGCAAGTTCGGCGCTGACTTCGACTCCGCTGCTGAAACTTACACCTACGGCAAGGGCCCCGACTCCATCGCTTACTGCGGTCCCTTCGTTATCACCGGCTTCACTTCCAACAACTCCATCGTTTGTGATGAGAACGCTGCTTACTGGAACAAGGGCAACAACAACATCACCAAGCTGACCTACTACTACACCGATGGCTCCGATGAGCAGGGTATGTACAACGACTTCACTTCCGGCAAGATCGACGGCCTGGGTCTGACCGAGGCTCGTATGGAGATGGCTAAGAAGGACGGCAAGTTCGACACCTATGCTTACATTGCTGACACCGATGCTACCACCTACTGCGGCTTCTTCAACGTCCGCCGCTCCGCTTTCGCTAACTTCAACGACGCTAACGTTGGTAAGACCGCTAAGACCGAAGAAGAGCAGGTTCGCACCGGCGCTGCCATGCTGAACAAGAACTTCCGTCTGGCTCTGGCTATGTCCATGGACCGCGGCAACTACAACGCTCAGGCTGTCGGCGAAGATCTGAAGCTGACCTCTCTGTGCAACTCCTACACCCCCGGCAACTTCGTGCAGCTGGCTGAGGAAGTTACCGTTTCCATCAACGGCACCGACAAGACCTACCCCATGGGCACTCAGTACGGCCAGATCATCCAGGATCAGCTGGATGCTGACAACGTTGGTCTGAAGGTTTGGGACGGCAACGCAAGCTCCGGCTTCGACGGCTGGTACAATCCCACCAAGGCTGTTGAATACCTGAACAAGGCTATCGAAGAGCTGAAGGCTGTTGGTATCGAAATCACTGCCGAGAACCCCATCAAGCTGGACCTGCCTGTACGTACTGACTATCAGGTTTCCATGAAGCAGAAGCAGGCTCTGAAGCAGTCCGTTGAGACCGTCACCGGCGGCAAGATCGTCATCTCCCTGGTTGAGTACTCCACCCGTGATGATTATCTCAATGCTACCTACTGGTACGGCGCTGGCTCCGAGGCTAACTTCGACCTGAACGACGGTTCCGGTTGGGGTCCCGACTACGGCGATCCTCAGACCTATCTGGACACCATGCTGCCCGCTTACGCTGGCTACATGACCAAGAGCCTGGGTCTGTTCTAATCGAAACTGCTCTCGCTGATGCGTTAGAAGTGGGAGGATGGGCTTTGCCCATCCTACTGTTTCTTCTGTTTTGGGTTTGATTTCTTTTTGTAGGAAATGCTGCCCTCAACGTTCTATAATTTCAAATATGGCACAAAATAGAATGCTGAGGGCAGTGTTCTCTACTGCCCAAGTTAAAGGAATGGCTAATTTGTGTACGAAGAAATGAGATGAGAAGTGTATGACAAAGTATTTGATTAACCGAATTTTGCGCGGACTGTTATCCATCGTCATCGTGGTCGGCGTTGTCATGGTTCTGATTTATACCGCTTTGGACAAGCAGTCGATCTTTGCCAATGACCCCACCTTTACCAAGATGAAGAGTAACCGTAAGCAGGTTTACATGATGCAGGAGTGGGAGCGCTACGGTTATCTTGATTATGTGCCTTACGGCGATTACCTGCTGGAGCTGGTGAAAAGCGGGGAAATTACCCAGGCTGAATATGATGTTTACGTGAAAATCGGCAATAAGGCCACCGGTGAAACTCCTGAGGCTGAGAAATTTGTCCAGAAATTCACGGAGTATTATGAAAGCAAGGGCTATACCGTAGAGCCCCTGAAGGCCGACACCATGAAGGGTACCCAGAAGTATAAAGACGGCGGTGAACCCCGTCTGTATGCTTATAAGAATGTGCCGATCCTGTCCCGTCTGTGGAATTACCTCACCGGCCTTGTGAAAATTGATAATATTCACACCGTGGAAGAGGATGTCGGCGAAAGAGGTCTGACCTTTACCCTTTACGACCCGGTGTACGGCGGCGAAAAGTTCTCGCCCGCTATCATAGGTAACGGCACCCTGCACAAATACTTGGTTTACTGCGACGACAACTTCCCCTATGTACACCAGAATTTGGCGACCATTAACCTGGGCCTTTCCTATTCCGTCAACCAGGGCAAGGATGTTTTTGAGACCATGACCGCTGCCCAGGGTTCTTTCGTGAAGTCTACCGTCACCTATCCCACCGGATTGGTGGAGGAGACTGCCAACGACCTGCACTCTGCCACCTACGCTGCAGACTCTCTGTCCAAGAGCGATCTCAACCAGCAGTACTTTGTTGACGACTATACCAACATCACTACCAACAAAGACGGTATGTCCAAGATGGGCTACTCCTTTGTAATCGGTATTCTCTCCGTTATTCTGGCTTATTTGCTGGCAATTCCCATGGGTATTGCCATGGCCCTGAAGAAGGATAAGTTTATTGACAAGCTGGGTACCTTCTATATCATCTTCATCATGGCAGTTCCCAGCCTGGGCTATATCTTCATGTTTAAGGCCATTGGCTCCTCCATTGGCCTGCCGGCGAAGTTTGATATGCAGAATCCCACACGACTCATGTATCTGCTTCCTATCGTATCTCTGGCGCTTCCCTCCATTGCAAACCTGATGAAGTGGCTGCGCCGGTATATGATCGACCAGATCAACTCCGACTATGTAAAGTTCGCCCGCAGCGGCGGCTTGTCCGAGGGTGAGATTTTCTCCAAGCATATTCTGAAAAATGCAATCATTCCCATTGTGCATGGCATTCCCGCCAGCGTTTTGGGCGCTCTTACCGGCGCGATTATCACCGAGCGTGTGTATATCGTTCCCGGTGTGGGTAACTTACTGACCACTGCAATCAACAATTATGACAACGGTGTTATTGTGGGCGTTACCTTGTTCTATGCTCTGCTGTCTGTCACTTCTGTCATTTTGGGTGACTTGCTGATGTCTGTAATTGATCCCAGAATATCCTTTACGACGAAAGCGAGGTAAGAAGATGGAAAATCTGTATAATCTGGACCATTTGAATATGTCCGAAGAAGAACTGTTTTCCATGGCAGATCGGGATGAACTTGCCTCCGAGCGCATTACTGCCCCCCGGTATTCTTACTGGCAGAGCGTGTTCCGTGTGTTCTTCAAGAAGAGAATCAACATCATTGCTCTGGCGCTGCTGGCTGTTATGCTGGTGTTCGTCTACGTTTACCCCATGGCTATCGGCTACGATGCCGAGGTTGACCCCTATATCAATCTGTCCGATTCCACTGCAAAACACCTTTCTCCTGCGGAAGCCATTGAAAAATTCGGCTTCAGCCTGAAGTGGATTTTGGGTGCCGGCGCCGCCGGTGAATCTACCTTTGATGCTGTTTGGTACGGCTCCAGCATTTCCGTTACCCTGGCTTTGGTCTGCGCGCTGATCAACATGACCATCGGCGTAGTAATCGGCGCCATTTGGGGCTTCTCCAAGAAAATTGATGTTTTCATGACCGAAGTGTATAACATCATCGCCAACGTACCTTATATCCTGCTGATTTCCGTTATCGTGCTGATTATGTCCGCCAGCTTCTGGAGCATGGTCTTTGCTCTGACGGTTACCGGCTGGATCGGCATTGCCTACTTTATCCGTACTCAGGTTATCATTATCCGTGACCGGGAGTACAATCTGGCTTCCCGTTGCCTGGGCACGCCCATCACCCGGATTGCCATGAAGAACATTCTGCCCTTCATGACCTCCGTCATTGTTACCCTGGCAGCAACGGAAATTCCTTCCTATATTTCCTACGAAGTGTTCCTGTCCTATATCGGTATGGGCCTTAAGGACATGTCTTTGGGTAAGCTGATCGAGGCAGCCCAGAGCGCCATGGTCACCCCGGGCTGGGGATTTGAGTTCTGGAGCCCCGTAGCAGTTGCTTCCATTATTGCCGTGGTACTTTACCTGGTTGGCCAGAATCTGGGCGATGCATCCGACCCCAGAACCCATATGTAAGGGGGTAGCGCAATGGAAGATAAGAAAGTATTACTGTCTGTTCATGACCTGGAAGTAAAATTCCGTGTCCGCGGCAGAATTCTCACCGCTATCCGCGGCGTGAACCTTGACATCTATGAAAATGAATCCATCGCCATCGTAGGCGAGTCCGGCTCCGGTAAGTCTGTATTTACCAAGACCTTCGCCGGTATGCTGGATTCCAATGGCTTTATCAATCAGGGCAACATCATCTTCAACGATGAGCAGTTGGCTGACACCTCTGTTTTCATGAAGAATTCCGATTGGAATTGGGTGAACTTTGCCCACAGAGAGCTGGACCGCTATGCCAAGCTGGAGCTGGGCGCGGATATCTACCGCCAGATGCTGGAGCTGAAAGCCCAGAAGAAGGAAAAGAGCACCCTTTCTGAGCAGGAGCAGAAGAAGTTTGACGATGAAATCCAGGACCTGACCTTCCAGAAGGTTGAAATGTCCAATTTCAAGCTGACCATTGATCCCAAGGAAAAGCAGAAGATCAAGGAGTTGGCAGCGCAGATTGAGGATTTTGAAAAGAAAATCAAGGCGCTTGAGGCCGAAAAGAAGGCCAGAATCAAGGAGCACGCCCTTGCAACCCGGCAGGATTCTGCCTATCTGCAGGAGTATGCCCGCCGTGAAGCAGAGCTGAAGGCTGCCTATGCCAAGGCAATTGACGGCGAAATCAGCCAGGCTACCAGCGACCGTAATGAGATTCTGGCAAAGGAAATTTATCTGTCTGTTGGCAGATTCGGTTACCGCGCCCGTATTCGCAACCTGAAAAAGCTGCTGGCTGCGTTCAAGAAAGCTATGACCCTGGGCATTGACCTGGATAACGAAAAAGAGCGCAACGGCGTGTTTGACAGCGTTGTGTTCCGGGTGCGTTATCTGGACGAGACCCCTGAAAAGCTGCACGGCACCTGCATTTTGAACCTGGCAAAGATCCAGTACGCCAAGGACTGGACTCAGATTCGCGGCGGCAAGATCGCCACTGTTTTCCAGGACCCCATGACCTCTCTGAACCCCATCATCACCATTGGCAAGCAGATCACCTCTGTCATTCTCAAGCATCAAAACTGCTCTGAGATTGAGGCCCGTGAGCGGGCTCTGGTGCTGATGAAGAAGGTTGGTATTCCCAATGCGGAAAATCGGTTTGACGATTATCCCTTCCAGTATTCCGGTGGTATGCGCCAGAGAATTGTTATTGCGATCGCTCTGTCCTGCCAGCCCAAGATTCTGATTTGTGATGAGCCTACCACCGCCTTGGACGTTACCATTCAGGCCCAGATTCTGCGTCTTCTGAAGCAGCTGCAAAAGGAATTTGGCTTTACCATCGTATTTATTACCCACGACCTGGGTGTTGTTGCCAATATTGCTGACCGTGTTGCTGTTATGTATGCCGGCCAGATTGTGGAGCTGGGCAGCGTGGAGGAAGTATTCTACGATCCCCGCCATCCCTACACCTGGGCTTTGCTGTCCTCTCTGCCCCAGCTGGCCCAGAGAAACACCAAGCTCTATTCCATCACCGGCACACCCCCGTCCTTGTACAATAAGATCGTGGGCGATCCCTTTGCGCCCAGAAACCCCTACTGTCTGAAGATTGATACGCTGATGGATTCTCCCATGTTCCAGGTGAGTGAAACCCACTTTGCCAAGACCTGGATGCTGGATCCCAGAGCGCCTAAGGTGGAAAAGCCTGAAATCATTCAGAACATCCATGAGAAGCTCATGCACTCATTTAACATTTAGGAGGCAATGACTGTGAGTAAAAAAGAGTTAAATACTAAAAAGCAGTCCCATTTGCCGGAGCATGGCCCTGTGGATGAAAACGGCAGAGAAATTCTGCTGAGCCTGAAGAATGTGGATATCACCTTCGGCAAGGGCGACAATGCAGTTCGCGCGGTTAAGAACGCTTCCTTTGATATTTTTAAGGGCGAAACCTTCTCTCTGGTTGGTGAATCCGGTTCCGGTAAGACCACCATTGGCCGCGCAGTTATCCGCGTTAACCCCCTGGCCGCCGGCGAAATCCAGTATAAGGGTGTTCCCATTACCGGCAAGATTCCCCGCTCCTTGGATCGGGAAGTCATCCGTAACATCCAGATGGTATTCCAGGATCCTGCCGCTTCTTTGAACGAGCGCGCCACCGTGGAATATATCATTTCCGAGGGCCTTTACAACTTCCATCTGTATAAAGACGAGGCAGACCGGATTGCCAAGGTGGAGAACATGGTTGAACAGGTCGGCCTGCTGCCTGAGCATCTGACCCGTTATCCCCACGAATTCTCCGGCGGTCAGCGCCAGAGAATCGGCTTGGCCCGTGCCATGGTTATGGAGCCGGAGCTGGTTGTGGCTGACGAGCCTATTTCCGCGCTGGACGTGTCTATCCGCGCCCAGGTGCTGAACCTTTTGAAGAAGTTCCAGGAAGAGCAGGGTACAACCTATCTGTTCATCGCCCATGACCTGTCCATCGTTCGGTTCATTTCCGACCGTATCGCAGTTATTTACAAGGGCGACATCGTGGAAATTGCCACTGCAGAGGAGTTGTTTGACTACCCCCTGCATCCTTACACCCATTCTCTGATTTCCGCCATTCCCATTCCCGATCCCCAGCTGGAAAAGAACAAGGTGCTGTTTACCTACGACCCCAGCGTTCATGATTACAGCGAGGACAAGCCGGAGCTGGTGTGCATCGGACACGACCACTATGTATTCGGCAACAAGAAGGAAATTGAGGAATACAAGGCCATTCGTGAAAAGAATGTCCCCCTGAAGTCCATTACCATCCGTGACCCCAACGAGCCTGCGCAGCAGGTTCAGGAGGAAGAGGAAGTTTCCAACGAACCCATTCTGGATGCGCCCATTCATGACACCGGCAGCTTCTGGTATAAGTTCCTGTCCTTCCTTCTGCCCATCCTTGGCCTGATTGTGGGCTTGATCTTCAAGAAAAAGCATTACTACCGCAACTATAAGGCTTGCAAGAGAGGCGCCATTGCCGGTTTGATTACCCTTGGCGTTTTCGTGGTGCTGTTTGCCTTGCTGCTGTGGGCGGCAGTGCTGTAAAAAAGGAATCGGCCGCCGCTAAAAACCGAAGGGCTTTTAGCGGCTGCTGCTTTTTGGAGTATTTATGAGTAGATATGCAAGAAAAAGGGAAAATCCCCCGGTAAAGCCGGTGAAGCGGATTGAGGTGTCGGACAAAAACCGCAAGGGAAAGCTGGCGCTGATTGTGATTTTGCTTGCCCTTGGCGTAACCTTAATTGCAGTTTCCGTTACCCAAATGCTGACTACCCCTCCCGGCTGGGAGACCATCCAGGTAAGCGGCGACATATCCGAATCCTGCGCTGGAGATTTTGTTTTTCTCTATCTGCTGGGAGATGGCGACAAGGCTGCCAATTTGGAGCAGCGGGAAATCACCCAGCTTTATACACAGGCTGCAGCGGACGCCTTCCGGATGTTCCATGAGGAAAAGCTGTTTGACGGCGTGCATAATGTGGCTTATCTTAACCGTCATCCCAACGAGGAAGTGGAGATTCCCGCAGCGCTGTACGCCGCTTTTTCCTTGTTTGAGGAAAGTGGAAACAGAGCCCTCTACGCCGCTCCTCTGTATAGGGAATATGTAGGACTTTTCATGAGCGAAGAGGACTGGGCGGCGAAGATGTATGACCCCAATCAAAGCCAGGAGCAGGCCGATTATTTTCGTGAGGTTTTGGCTTTCACCACGGATGAAAACGCAGTCAGCCTGAAGCTGCTGGGCAACAATCGGGTGAAGCTTCAGGTGTCGGAAGCGTATTTGCAGTATGCTGCCGAAAAGGAAATCGCTGCATTCATTGATTTTTATTGGATGAAAAACGCCTTTGTTGCCGACTATCTGGCAGATGCCATGATTGGAAGTGGCTACACCAAAGGCACGATTTCCAGCTTTGACGGCTTCAGCCGCAATCTGGACGGCTCCGACCGCAGCTATGAGCTGAACATTTTTAATCGGGAAAAGGATAACATTTTCCTTGCAGGCGCCATGTCCTATTCCGGCGTGAAATCCTTTGTATCTCTGCGCAATTACCCCATGAGCGATCTGGCGGTGCAGCTGTATTACCGCTGGGCAGACGGAAGCTATACTTCCTGCCACATTGACCCGGCAGACGGCTTAAGCAAATCCGCTATCAATGATTTCACCGGCTATTCCCGCAGCTTAAGCTGTGGGGAGGTGCTGATGAGCCTGTACGGCATTTTTGTTGCGGACGCTCTGGATATGGACGCAGTAGAAAATCTGCCTCAAAAGGGCGTGGAGACGGTGTACTGCCAAAACCGGGGCATCATCACCAGCGACCCGGCGGTGAAGATTTCCGGGCTGTACAATAAGGACGGCGTAAGCTATACCTGGCTGTCCACAAAATAAGAAACGATAAAAGGCAGACGGCGCTGGCCGCCTGCCTTTTGCTTGTCAAGCGGCGACCCAGACCGGGCCGCCGTAACGGGGGTAAGACTAATCCTGGCAGGGGCAGACCTTATAGCCGTCCGGCTCCTGACATTTATTCCCGTCGCAGCCGCTGGGGGCAAACTGGGCGGCAGGGAAAGGTATGCGGCTGAACATTTCGCAGGGGTCTTCGGTGCAGCCGGGGGAGTCGCAGCACTCCTTGACGGGAATGGCGTAGTCCAAAACGGGGACAATCAGCTGGGCATCCCGCTCCAGGCGGATGATGGAGAACTGCCCCAGAGTGACATACAGGCGCCGCCGCTCTCCGGACAGCACCAAATCGTCATCAAACATTTCCCGGATGACGGTGGGGATTTGCAGGGCTGCGTCATCCCTGCAGATGTCCGGGCAGACCTCCCGCACCTTGGAGCTGAGCACCATGGGGTCGAGAACCTCCACCACGGCGGTGGGGCGGTTGGCGTAACGCCGGGGCATTCCGTCGGCTTCGCACAGTCGGGTGTCGCTGCGGTAGATGTGGGCGCGGCTGTCCTCTCCGCACAGAACTGCCCGTTTGGTAAACACGGCCAGACCGTAAAGAGCCGCAGGCCGGGTGGCGCCGATGGTGGCGTCTGCCAGAATGCGGTAGTAGAAGGTGACGTCGATGCAGTAGTGGTTGCGGTCAAAGGCCACCGGCTCTACATCAATGTATGTGTACAGCAGCTCCGCGCATCTGGCCTTGGCGCTGGCGGCCGTGTCCAGCAGAGCCTGAGAACCCCGGGTCAGATAAACCCGCAAATCCTCTATGCAGTCCTTGTCACGACAGGAGTCTGTGATTTTTCGGGTGTGAATGGACATGGCCTGGCGCAAATCCTCCGGATTGCAGCGCAGGGCGTCCTGACAATTTTCAGACATGATGGATACCTCCCGAAAGAATGTGAAATAAGCACAGTGCTTATAGGACAGTTTATGCAATTAAGCCGGGGAAGTGCAGAGCCGGGGTTTGCATTTTTGCGTTTTTGTGATATACTATCGAAAAAGAAAGAATGAAAAGAGATGTTACTGTGAAAGCGAACCTGCACACCCATACATTCAGGTGTCATCACGCCCGGGGTAATGACGAAGATTATGTCCTTGCCGCCATTGAAAACGGATACACCAAGCTGGGTTTTTCCGACCACACCCCCTTTCCCTATGACAATGGCTATGTAAACAGAACGAAAATGCTGCCTGAGGAGCTGGACGGATATGTCCAATCGGTTCTAAGTCTGAAAGAAAAGTATAAGGACAAAATCGAAATCCTTTTGGGTCTGGAATGTGAAGCTGTGCCCAGATTTTTCCCTTACTTAAAGGAAATCAGCAAGGATATGGACTACCTGATTTTGGGAAATCACGGGGATTGGAGCATTGGGGAGCCTTACGGCGACCATCTCACCAAACCCTGGCAGTTTCACCGGTATTTTGCCACAGCGGTGGAGGCAATGGAAAGCGGCTTGTTTTTGTATCTTGCCCACCCGGATTTGTTTCTTGCGGGATACCCGGAGTTTGACGAGGAAGCAAAGTATATTAGCCGTCTGCTTTGCCGGGAGGCAAACCGGTTGAAGATTCCGCTGGAGTATAACCTTTACGGACTGATCAAGTGCAAAAATTATACTACCTTGGGCTATCCCTATTCCGGGTTCTGGGAAATCGCCGCCGAGGAGAATGTGACGGCAGTGGTGGGCGTGGATGCCCACGATCCCAAGGAGTTTGGCATCAGCGATTTGGATAGCGCAAAGCGCTACCTGCGGAGTCTGGGCATTCGAGTGCTGGACGATCCCATGGATGCAAAAAAGTGATTGCCAATTTGCTGAAAATGAGATAAAATAAGGGAAAGACGCAAAGGAGGACAAGCCATGCCGGAAAAAGAAATCCTGGAACAGATCGCAGAGCTTTTTAAGGGCTTTTCCGACACCACAAGAGTGCAGATTTTGTCCTTGCTGCAGGAAAAAGAACGGTGCGTGGGAGAAATCGCAGAGGCGGTGGAAATTTCCCAAAGCGCCATTTCCCACCAGCTGCGCCTGCTTAAGCAGATGCATTTAATCAAATTCCGTCGGGAGGGAAAGAATATTCTCTATTCCCTGGCCGATGACCATGTCCGCACCATTTTGGAAATGGGCTTGGAGCATGTAATGGAATAAATGAAACCTCCCAATCCTTTCAGGTTGGGAGGTTTTTGTCGAGGAGTTTTGTGAAATCGGGTTCTAAAATCCATGCTGTTTCCCTTGATTCAGTCACGGCAAATTCCCTATAATGCCAACACCGCTTGGCGGAGTACTGATGAGGGTGGCGTGAAGCATGAAACGGTTTTGGTGGAGCTGGATATTGGTGTTTGCGTTGGGGCTTGGCGTCGGCTCTGCGGTCAGAAAGCAGGAGCAGCAGCCGGGAACTCAGCCGCCCACCTTTTTAGAGCCCACCGCGCAGCTGGAAATGCCCACCATACCGGAGGAAACCCAGCCTGCCACCCAGCAAATCCCGC
>JAFTMB010000039.1 GCA_017452605.1 Oscillospiraceae bacterium | reverse complement strand
TTGACCAGACCGACCTTCTCACCGTGGGCGTTCAGATAGTCCACGACCTCCTCAGTCACATCGCAGAAGGAACCCATGCAGATGATGACGCGGTCAGCGTCCTCAGCGCCGTAGTAGTTGAACAGCTGATAGTTGGTACCCAGCTTGGCGTTGACCTTGCCCATATACTCCTCAACGATCTCGGGCAGAGCGTCATAGTAGGAGTTGCAGGCCTCGCGGTGCTGGAAGAAGATATCGCCGTTCTCGTGAGAACCGCGCATGGTGGGATGCTCGGGGTTCAGAGCGCGGCTGCGGAAAGCCTTAACGGCGTCCATATCGACCATCTCGGCCAGATCAGCGTAATCCCAAACGGCAACCTTCTGGATCTCGTGAGAGGTACGGAAGCCGTCGAAGAAGTTGATGAAGGGGACGCGGCCCTTGATGGACGCCAGGTGGGCGACGGGAGCCAGGTCCATAACTTCCTGAACGTTGCCCTCAGCCAGCATGGCGAAACCGGTCTGGCGGCAGGCCATGACGTCGGAGTGATCGCCGAAGATGTTCAGAGACTGAGTAGCCACGGTACGGGCAGAGACGTGGAACACGCAGGGCAGCAGCTCGCCGGCGATCTTGTACATATTGGGGATCATCAGCAGCAGGCCCTGAGAGGCGGTGTAGGTGGTGGTCAGAGCGCCGGCGGCCAGAGAGCCGTGAACGGTACCTGCAGCACCTGCTTCGGACTGCATCTCAACGACCTTGACAGTGTCGCCGAAGATGTTCTTCCGGCCGGCAGCGGACCACTGGTCCACATTGTCAGCCATGGGGCTGGAAGGGGTAATGGGGTAGATGCCAGCAACCTCAGTAAAGGCGTAGCTGACGTGGGCGGCAGCAGTATTGCCGTCCATAGTCTTGAATTTTCTTGCCAAAATGAAATACCTCCTAATAGTATTCAAATTTCGTCTTCTATATCATAGCACTTTCTTTTTGGTTTGTAAAGGCAAATTCGGCTGACTTTCGAGGAAAATAGTGCAAAAATACCAAATGATTTTCATCAATGTAAGGACGCAGCAGGCAAAAGGAAAAGAAACTTTAGGTTGTGTTTTTGCATGAAATGCGGTATGATGTAAAAAAAGACGGGAAGAAGGGAAAATGTATGATTTGCAGTGTCCGCAGCTTGGGTATTTCCGGCATCCGCGGCAGCAGTGTGATTGCGGAGTGCTATATTTCCAACGGCCTGCCGGGATTCGATATTGTGGGTCTTCCCGATGTGGCGGTGAAAGAGGCCCGGGAGCGTGTCCGGGCAGCTGCCAAAAATTCCGGGCTGAGCTTTCCCACCAGCCGAATCACCGTCAATCTGGCCCCAGCCAACCTGAAAAAGGCAGGCACCCACTACGATTTGCCCATTCTTTTGAGCATTATGGCGGCATCCGGCAGTGTCAGAAGACCCAAGTCCACCAGCGCCTTTGTAGGAGAGGTGAGCCTTGACGGACAGCTGCGTCCGGTTCCCGGCGTGCTGCCTATGGCGCTGGCTGCCAAAAAAGAGGGGATTGAAGCTTTGTTTGTCCCTGCGGAAAATGCGGCAGAAGCCACTTTGGCCCGGGGTCCTGCGGTGTATGGCATCCGCCATGTGAAGGATCTGGTGGCGGCGCTGAACGGAGAAATTCAGCTGACAGAAGAAAAGCCCTGGATTCCCGAGGCAGCTGAGAGTGTGGAGCTGGATTTTAAGGATGTATTGGGTCAGGAAAATGTAAAGCGGGCGCTGGAGGTGGCTGCGGCCGGCTCTCACAATGTGCTGCTCATTGGCCCTCCCGGTTCGGGAAAAAGTATGCTCAGCAAGCGGCTGCCGTCCATTCTTCCCCAGATGAGCTGGGAAGAATCCTTGGAAGTCAGCCAGATCTATTCTGTGATGGGTCTTTTGAATGCGAAAAAGCCTATGATGACTGCCCGGCCTTTCCGCAGTCCTCACCACACCATTTCCAATGCCGGACTTTCCGGCGGCGGCACCAACCCCAAGCCGGGAGAAATCTCCATGGCCCACAAGGGCGTGCTGTTTCTCGACGAGCTGCCGGAGTTTCGCAAGGATACCCTGGACATGATGCGCCAGCCTTTGGAAGACGGGCAGCTGACCATTTCCCGGGTGTCCGCGTCGGTGACGTATCCTGCGGAGTTTATGCTGGTTTGCGCCATGAACCCTTGCAAGTGCGGTTGGTACGGCGACCCGTCGGGTCGGTGCAAATGCTCCGAGCAGGCGGTGCAAAACTATCGGGGCAGAATTTCCGGCCCGCTTCTTGACAGAATTGACATTGTGGTGGAAGTGCCTGCGGTGCATTTCGAGGAACTTCGCCTTCGGGCAGAGGCAGAGCCCTCCCGGGAAATCAAAAAGCGGGTGGATGCCGCCCGGCAGCGGCAGCACAGCCGTTTCCAAAATGACGGCAATATGTGTAACGCCCGGATGGGCCCGGATGAGATGCGCAAATTCTGTAATTTAGATGAAGAAAGCAGCGCGCTGATGAAGCAGGCCTTTGACGCCATGGGGCTGACCGCCAGAAGCTATGACCGGATTTTGAAGGTCGCCAGAACCATTGCGGATTTGGATGGCAGTGAGGAAATCCGTCCTCAGCACATTGCCGAAGCTATTCAGTACAGAGCCGTGAATTTGGGAAATCAATAAATGTGAGGTTATTGTTTTGAAAGAGATTTTTTTGCTGAAATTAGGAGAAATTGTGCTCAAAGGCGCAAATAAGCGCCAGTTTGAAAGCCGTCTTCGCCAGAATGTCCGCCGCCGGATGAAGGCCTACGGAAATTTTGATGTGTATATCATGCAATCCACGGTTTATGTAGAACCCATGGACGAAATGGCGGATGTGGATGGCGCATGGGAAGCCTGCGGCTCGATTTTCGGCGTGGTCAGCCTGTGCCGCTGCCGTCCCTGCGAAAAGGATCTGGATGCTATTTATAACGCTGTGGAAGCCTATCTGGGAGAGGATTTGGATTGCGCCGAGTCCTTCAAGGTGGAGTCCAAGCGCTCTGACAAGCGTTTCCCCTTGAATTCCATTGCTATTTCCCAGGAAATTGGCGGACGGCTGGCTGAGGCGCACCCCAATTGCCGGGTGGATGTGCATCATCCTGCTTACACGGTGTATGTGGAGATCCGGGATTTGGCGGCCTATGTTCACGGCCCGGCAGTGCCCGGCGCCGGCGGTCTTCCTACCGGTGTGGGCGGCAGAGCCATGTGCCTGCTTTCCGGCGGCATCGACTCTCCCGTGGCGGCGTATATGATTGCCAAGCGGGGCGTGGAGATTGAGTGCATCCACTTTTTCTCGTATCCCTACACCTCTCAGCTTGCCAAAGACAAAGTCATTGAGCTTGCCCGGCTGGTTACCAAATACTGCGGAAAAATGACGCTGAATGTGGTTTCCTTTACCCAGATTCAGGAAGCCATTCGGGATAACTGCCCGGAAGAATTCTTTACCCTGATTATGCGCAGGTTTATGATGGAAATCTCCCAAAAGCTTGCCAAGCGGGACGGCTGCGGCGCGCTGATTACCGGCGAAAATTTAGGACAGGTGGCATCCCAGACCATGGAGGCCATGGCAGTGACCGGGGCGGTGGTGGATATGCCTATTTTCATGCCCTTGGTTGGCATGGATAAGGAAGAAATCGTCACCATCGCCAGAAAAATCGGAACGCTGGATACTTCCATTTTACCTTATGAGGATTGCTGCACCGTGTTTACTCCCCGGCATCCCAAAACCAAGCCTAGCTTGGGTCAGCTGATTCATGCGGAGCGGAATCTGGATCGGGAAGCGCTGATTCAGCAGGCGCTGGAAAGCGTGGAGCGGATTTCTGTGAGGTATCACGATGAGCCTGGCATCTGATGTGATTGCCGCGCTGCAGGGCAAAACCCTTTCTACGGCGGAAAGCTGCACCGGCGGCATGATTGGAAGCATGCTCTGCGCGGTCAGCGGCGCGTCGAAGGTGTATAAAGGCGGCGTGATTTCCTACTGCGACGAAATCAAAAACCGGCTTTTGAATGTGAACAAACAAGACCTTCAGGAATATGGCGCGGTGTCTGAAGCGGTTGCTGTGGCTATGGCTCATGGGGCAAGAAAGGCGCTGCAGACCGATGTTGCCGTTTCTGTTACGGGTCTTGCAGGGCCTGACGGCGATGCATACTCAAATCCGGTGGGGCTGGTGTTTATCGGCTATGCAGACGAGAAACAGTCCTTTGCCCGGGAGTATCATTTCTTCGGCGACCGGGCGCAAATCCGCCGGGCTGCCGCAGAGCAGGCGCTGAAGCTGATTTTACAAATGCAATAAAAAGTTCCCTCCTTCTGG
>JAFTMB010000038.1 GCA_017452605.1 Oscillospiraceae bacterium | reverse complement strand
GTGGGGGATGTGACGGGGTGCGAGCTGGTTTGCGTGCTGGTGGGCGAGCGGCCGGGACTGGTGACGGACAAGAGCATGTCGGCCTATATCACCTATCAGCCCCGCACCGGTGTGTCGGAATCTGTTAGAACGGTGGTCAGCAACATTCACGCCCAGGGTACGCCTGCGGTGGAGGCAGGCGCGTATATTGCAGAGCTGATTGAGAAGATTCTGAAGAAAAAGGTGTCCGGCGTAGGGCTGCATTTGGAGGAAAAAGGATGATTCCCGTAAAGGTTTTGGCGGCGCGGTATTTGGCAAACGCCGACTTGGCGCTGGTCAAGGAATTGGGGGCAAATCCGGAATGCAAAAGCCTTGCCATGGTGACGACGGATTGTGACGATGCCACCTATATTGCCCTGGACGCGGCTACCAAGGCCGCGGAGGTGGAGGTCTGCTACGCCAGAAGCTTTTACGCCGGGGCGGCCAATGCATCTACCCCTTACGCAGGAGAGGTGATTGGCATTCTTGCCGGGCGAACCCCCGGGGCAGTAAAAAGCGGCATGGAGGCTGTGCTTTCTGCCTTGAAAAGGGTGGGATTTGAAGAAGCCGGAGGCGTGCCGTATCTTGCCCACACAGTCAGCAGTGTGGGAAGCTTTTTGGCCCGGGAGGCAAATGTGCCCATAGGCAGCAGCATTGCTTATTTGATTGCGCCGCCGCTGGAGAGCATGTATGGCCTGGATGGGGCGATGAAGGCGGCGGATGTAAAGTTATGTAAACTATACAGCCCGCCCAGCGAAACCAATTTTGGCGGCGGATTGCTCTCAGGAACACAATCTGCCTGTGAGGCTGCCTGCGCTGCGTTTGCCCAGCGGGTGAAAGAGGTGGCGCTCAGGGCAATAGAGGAGGAAACCAATGGATTTTGACAAGGATTTAGCGGCCCGGCAGGAGGCAAGGCTTTTATGCCGGCAGGCGGAAACAGCGCAAAAGCAGCTTGCCGCCATGGGTCAGGAAAAGCTGGATGAAATCGTTCAGGCGATGGCTAAGGCGTTTTCCTCGGCGGCGGTGGAGCTTGCTGAGCTGGCGGTGAAGGAAACGGGCTTTGGAAACGCCGAGGATAAGGTAATCAAGAATCGCTTTGCATCGGAAACGGTGGAAAAGGCGGTTAGGGGAATGAAAACTGTGGGCGTATTAAAAGAGGACGCCCAGGAAAAGCTATGGGAGGTAGGTGTTCCGGTGGGGGTGATTGCCGCCATCGTACCCAGCACCAATCCCACCTCTACGGTGTGCTACAAGGCGATCATTGCCATAAAAAGCGGCAACAGCATTGTGTTTTCTCCCCACCCGAAGGCGGTGGAATGCACGTTGCGGGCGGCGAAAATTGTGGCGGCGGCAGCGGAAAAGGCTGGCGCGCCGGCGGGAACAATCAGCTGCCTGAGTCTTGCGGCGATGGCCGGGTGTCAGGAGTTGATGGCAGCGCCGGAGGTGCGGCTGATTTTGGCTACCGGCGGACCGGGCATGGTGCGCGCGGCCTATTCTTCAGGAAAGCCTGCCATTGGCGTGGGCGCGGGAAATGGGCCTGCGTATATTCACCACAGTGCGGACATCAAAAAGGCGGTTAATTGCATCCGCAGGTCCAAAAGCTTTGACTACGGCACGGTGTGCGCGTCGGAGCAGAGCATCATTGTGGAAAAGAGCATGGAAGAGGCTGTTCGGGCAGAGGCGAAAAAGCAGGGCTTTTATTTCATGGACACGGCTGAGGCGGGGTCTTTGGCAAAGCTGCTGTTTCGCCCGGATGGGTCGTTAAATCCTCAAATTGTAGGGAAGCCTGCGGAAAAGCTTGCCCAGATGGCAGGCTTTGAGGTGCCCCGGGGGACGGCGGTTTTGGTGGCTCGGGAGCAGGAAGCGGGGCCCACCCGGCCTTACTCTATGGAAAAGCTGTGCCCGGTGCTGGCGTTTTTTGTGATGGACAGCGAGGATGCGGTGCTAAGTAAGGCCATTGAGGTGCTGACCCATGAGGGAAGCGGCCATACCTTCGCCATCCACGCCGAGGACAAGGCGGTGGTGAGAAAGTTTGCGCTGCAGATTCCGGTTTCCCGGTTTCTTGTCAACACTCCGGCGGCGCTGGGCGGCATTGGCGCGACGACGCAGCTGTTTCCGGCGCTGACCCTAGGGTGCGGCGCGGTTGGGGGAAGCAGCTCGTCGAACAACATTTCCCCCATGGATTTAATCAACATCCGGCGTGTTGCCTGGGATGCGGAGGAGAATCCAAAGCAGGAGAGCGGTGTGGATGAAAAGCTGATTGAGCTTTTGACCCAGAAGATTTTGCAAAGACTGAAATAATTTTTTGAAAAGGAGCTAGAAATATGGATACCAATTCTTTGGTAATGATTGAAACAAAGGGCCTCGTCGGCGCAATTGAGGCTGCCGATGCCATGGTCAAGTCTGCAAATGTGCAGCTGGTGGGCAAGGAAATGGCCGGGGGCGGTTTGGTTACGGTGATGGTTCGTGGTGACGTGGGCGCTGTGAAGGCTGCCACCGATGCAGGCGCTGCCGCTGCGGAAAAGGTGGGGGAGCTGGTGAGCGTTCATGTGATTGCCAGACCCCACGCGGAAGTAGACGCCATTTTGCCCAAGGACCGCAAAAGCGGGCCTGCGCCTAAGCCTTAATGCTTTACACGGAGCAAAATGTCAGGGATAACATCCGCAACCGGGAAGGCAAACGGGTGTTTTTCCTGGCGGAGGGAGACCGCCTGACCCCCGGGGCAAGGGATTTTTTAAGCCGGGAACGGGTGGAAATCCGCCCGGCAGCGGAAGCGAAAATTGAAACCTATCAGCTGCTGGGCGGCGGGTATGTGACGGAAAAGCCGGAGCATTTGACCCATTTGCACGGAAATGTCCTGGTGGAAAAAACCCACCCGAGAATTGCCTTTCGGGGGAAGGTGGATACCCTGGAGGCGGAGCTTTTGCTGTGTCAAAGGAAGGTATCGCCGGAAATTCGCCGGGATTTGGGAGAGATTCTCTCCCTTGCCAGGCATTTGATCCGCTGTGATGTTCTCAATGAACCGGTAAAGCAGGAAACGCTGTGCGGCTTAGACGAAAAGCAGCTGCGGCAGCGCAGTCATTTTCCCCAGGATTACTATGGGCAGCCCCATTTTATGCCCTGCGATACGGACGGGGAGGAAATTTTGCAGCTTAATCGGGCCAGGTGCGCCGCCCGGGAGGCGGAGCTGGCGGCGGTGGCTGCCTTTGCTGACCGGGAGGGAAATCCCACCAGGACAGATATTTTGCAGGCGATGAACAGAATGAGCAGTATGCTGTGGATTCTCATGATTCGCATGAAAAAGGAGCGGGAAAACCATGAACAATGAGGCCTTGGAGCAGACGGTGGACAGAGTGTTTCGCCGGCTGTTTGTGCCTTTGGAGGCGTCCGGGCGGCATGTACACGTGACAAAGGAACAGGCGGCTATTCTGTTTGGTCATGAGCTGACGCCCCGCCGTCCCCTTTCCCAGCCGGGGCAGTATCTGGCCCAGGAACGGGTCACGCTGCGGGGTCCTAAGGGAGAAATGGAGAATGTGGCGGTGCTGGGGCCGGAGCGGAAAGCGGCGCAGGTGGAAATATCCCTGACCGATGGTCGGACGCTGGGAATTGATCCTCCGGTTCGGCTTTCTGGGTCAGTGCTGGGCTCTCCCGGGGCGCAGCTGATTGGGCCAAAGGGCAGCGTCCGGCTGGAAGAGGGTGTGATCTGCGCCCAGCGGCACATCCACATGACACCGGAGGATGCAAAAAACATGGGGCTTAAGGACAAGCAGTCGGTAAAGCTGAAGGTGTACACCGGGCGGCCGGTGATTTTTGAAGATGTGGTGGTGCGTGTGAGCAGGGATTTTGAGACCTTTGTTCACTTAGACTATGACGAGGCCAACGCCTGCGGCTTTGAAAACGGAGATTTTGGGAGGATTCTGCCATGATTCGGGCCTATTTGCTGGGCCGGGAGCCGATGCACAGCTTAGGGTTTTCCTACACAAAAGAACCGCCCTATGAGGCGGTGGTGATTGGCTCTGTAACTTTGGGAGAGCTGTTACGGTTTTCCCAGGAGGCGGTTTTGAGCGCTTTGGCGGAGGGAAAGCCGGTGTATTTATACACTCCGGGTCTTCCCCAGTCGGAGAAAAACCGGGCGTTGGCGGCTTCCTTGAATGCTGCCCAGCGGGAGCTGAAAAACTGGGGCGTGATTTTTACTGACGGGGGCAGGAAAAAGCTGATTACTGCCGAAGAAGCAAAGATCATGGCTGCCAGCGGACAAAAGCCGGGACCGGAGGCGGTGATGACCCCGCTGGCAAAGGAAATTTTGGAGGGATTGGGTTGAAAATCGGAATGGTGACCGGGTCTGTATGGGCTACGCGAAAGGCGCAGTGCCTGCAGGGACAGACCTTTTTGGTAATCAAGGTAAACGGCGAAGATGTGGTGGCGGCTGACCAGGTGGGGGCCGGGGTTGGTGATAAGGTGCTGCTGGCGACGGGGACAGTGGCCAGCCGATACTGCATGGATGCGCCGGTGGATGCGGCGGTTGTGGCCATTTTAGACCCGGAGGGGGTCAGATAATGTCGGCGCACGAAATTCTGATTGCTGTGATGGCGGTGGCTGCGGCGTTGGGCGCGGTGGATCGGATTCTGGGCAATCGGTTTGGCTTGGGAAAAGAGTTTGAAGAGGGCATTTTGGCCATGGGAACTCTGGCGCTGGCGATGGTGGGAATTATCAGCCTTGCCCCGGTTCTTGCCAGCTGGCTGCGGCCGGTGGTAGTACCTATCTATGCCTTTTTTGGGGCAGACCCGGCTATGTTTGCAGGTACGATTTTGGCCTGCGATATGGGTGGCGGGCCGCTGGCCATGGAGTTGGCGGACAATCCCCAGGCCGGACTTCTGGGCGGCGTGCTCACCGGGTCCATGCTGGGGGCGACCATTGTATTTACCATTCCCACGGCTTTGGGGATTTTGTCCCAGGAGGATAGACCCGCTCTTGCCAAGGGCATTTTGTGCGGAATTGTGACGGTGCCGGTAGGCGTGGCGGCAGGAGGTCTGGTGGCTGGGTTTCCGGTGGCGCTGCTTATCAAAAACCTGATTCCCATTGTGCTCATTGGGGCGGTGATTGCCCTGGGCCTGTGGAAATGGGAAAAGGCCATGGTGACAGGCTTTGGCTGGTTTGGCAAGGGTGTGGTGGCGGTGATTACCGCCGGGCTGGCGGCGGCCATTGTGGAGGAGCTGACGGGGTACAAGATCATTCCCGGAATGGCGCCGATTTCAGAAGGCTTTGAAACCGTGGGCGCCATTGCCATTGTATTGGCGGGGGCGTTTCCGCTGGTGTTTATTCTGGTAAAGCTGCTAAAAAAGCCGCTGATGAAGTTGGGGCGGGTATTGGGCATCAACGAAACGGCGGCGGGAGGCCTTGTAGCCAGCCTTGCCAATTCCATTGCCACCTTTGGCATGGTAAAGGACATGGACTACCGGGGAAAGGTGGTCAACATTGCCTTTGCGGTGTCGGCGGCCTTTGTGTTTGGCGACCATTTGGGCTTTACCGCCGGATTTGCGCCGGAAATGCTGCCTGCCATGATTGTAGGAAAGCTGGTGGGAGGCATCAGCGCGGTGGCGGTGGCGCTGCTGCTGACAAGAAATAAAAAATAAGGGAGCGGATGCTCCCTTATTTTTATGGGGTTATTCCAGTTCAAAAGCGCCGGTATAGAGCTGGTAGTAAGTGCCCTTTTGGGCAATCAGGTCATCGTGGGTGCCACGCTCGATGATTCTGCCGTGGTCCAAGACCATGATGCAGTCGGAGTTCATAACGGTGGATAAGCGGTGGGCGATGACAAAGGTGGTTCTGCCGCGCATAAGGGCATCCATACCCTTTTGCACCAGAGCTTCGGTACGGGTGTCGATGGAGGAGGTAGCTTCATCGAGAATCATCACCGGGGGGTCTGCCACAGCCGCCCGGGCGATAGCAATCAGCTGCCGCTGACCCTGGGAGAGGCTGGCGCCGTTGGCGGTCAGCTCGGTATCGTAGCCCTTGGGAAGACGGGTGATGAAATCGTGGGCATTGGCAAGCTTTGCGGCCCGGATGCATTCTTCATCGGTGGCGGTGAGGTTGCCGTAACGGATATTATCCATGACGGTGCCGGTGAAGAGGTTGGTATCCTGCAGTACCACGCCTAAGCTGCGGCGCAGGTCGGCTTTGCGGATTTTATTGATATTGATGCCGTCGTAGCGGATTTTACCGTCGGCGATGTCGTAGAAGCGGTTAATCAGGTTGGTGATGGTGGTCTTACCTGCGCCGGTGGCGCCAACGAAGGCGACCTTCTGACCCGGGTGGGCGTAGAGGGTGACATCATGCAGCACAGTTTTTTCCGGCACATAGCCGAAGTCCACATTGTACATGGTGATGTCGCCTTTCAGCTCGGTGTAGGTGACGGTACCGTCGGCCTGGTGGGGGTGCTTCCACGCCCAGCGGCCGGTACGCTCCGCGCATTCGGTGATGTTGCCGTTTTCGTCGATTTTGGCGTTTACAAGAGTGACATAGCCGTTATCGGCTTCCGGCTCTTCGTCCATCAGCTGGAAGATCCGCTCCGCGCCTGCCAAGGCCATGACGATGGCGTTGATCTGGTTGGAGATCTGGTTGATGGGCATATTGAAGTTCCGGGAGAGAATCATAAAGGTCATCAGGCTGCCAAGGCTCAGCAGAGGCATTTCTTCGGTGGAGAGAATGCACAGGATGCCGCCGACGATGGCGAGGATAGCGTACTGGACATAGCCCAGGTTATTATTGATGGGACCCATGATGTTGGCGAATTTGCCTGCGGAATAGGCGTTGGCGCGAAGCTCCTCGTTGAGCTTATCGAAATCCTCTTTGCAGGCAGCTTCATGGTTAAATACCTTGACAACCTTTTGGCCGGAGATCATTTCCTCGATGTAGCCGTTGACGGCGCCCAGGGATTTTTGCTGGCCTACAAAGTACCTGGCGGATTTTCCTGCCAGGGTTTTGGTGACAAACACAACGCCCAAAACGGTGAGCATGGTGACGATGGTCAAAATCCAGGAGGTGGTGAGCATGGTGACAAACACCACCACCAAGGTGACCACTGCCGAAACTGCCTGGGGAATGGACTGGGAGATCATTTGCCGGAGGGTATCAATGTCGCTGGTGTAGCGGGACATGATATTGCCGGCAGTGTTGGTGTCGAAATAGCGGATGGGAAGGGTCTGCATTTTCTGGAACATATCGTCCCGGACACGCTTTTGGATGCCCTGGGTGACACCTACCATGAGGTAGCTTTGGAGAAAGCTTGCTACGATGCCCAGAACAAAAATGCAGGCAATCCGGATAATAAAGTTCCACACGCCGCTAAAATCCGAGGAACCGGACTGGGCCATGGGGAGGATGTAGTTGTCAACGATTTTGCCCAAGGCAGTGGAGCCGGTGGTTTGGGCGTAGGCGGTGACGAAAATGCAGATGAGAACGATGAAGAGAATCAGCTTATACTGCATCAGGTACTTCAGTAGCCGGCCGATGGTTTTCTTGGGGTCTTTGGCCATACGGCCGTCGCCCCGCATTCTGACAGGAGGCATTACTCGATTCCTCCTTTCTGCTGAGAATAGAAGACTTCCTGGTAAATGGAGGAGGTTTGCATCAGCTCATCGTGGGTTCCCACAGCGCTGATTTGGCCGTTATCCAGCACCAGAATCATATCCGCGTCCTGAACAGAAGCCACCCGCTGGGCAATGATCAGCTTGGTGGTGCCGGGGATTTCTTCCCGGAAGGCCTTGCGGATCATGGCGTCGGTGTGGGTATCCACGGCGGAGGTGGAATCATCGAGAATAAGGATTTTCGGGCACTTGAGCAGGGCCCGGGCGATACACAGCCGCTGTTTCTGGCCGCCGGAGACATTGGTGCCGCCCTGCTCGATATGGGTATCGTAGCCGTCGGGGAAGCTTTCGATGAAGTCGTGGGCGCAGGCCAGCTTGCAGGCGTGGATCAGTTCCTCGTCGGTGGCGTTGGGATTGCCCCAGCGAAGATTCTCCTTGATTGTGCCGGAGAACAGCACATTTTTCTGCAGAACCATGGCTACATTATCCCGCAGGACTTCCAGGTCGTATTCCCGGACATCCCGGCCGCCTACCTTCAGGCTGCCCTCGGACACATCGTAGAGTCTGGGAATCAGCTGTACCAGGGTGGTTTTGCCGGAGCCGGTGCCGCCTAAGATGCCTACGGTGGCGCCGGAGGGGATATGAAGGGAAACTTCCTTCAGCGCCCGGTGCTGGGCGGTGGCGCTATAACGGAAGGAGACATTTTCGAAGTCGACAGAGCCGTCGGTTACTTCAGTGACGGCGTTTTCGGGGGAGGTCAAATCCGGCTCTTCTGCCAGAATCTCACAGCAGCGGCGCAGGGGCGTGCGGCTCATGATCATCAAGACAAAAACGATGGAAAGGTTCATAAGACCCATGAGAATCTGGGTGGTGTAAGTAAACATGGAGGAAAGCTCGCCGGTGGTAAGACCCACATCGGGGTTATTGCCGGAGGCCACCACCATCTGGGCGCCGACCCAGGAGATGGAGAGCATACAGGCGTAGACGCAGGTTTGCATAATGGGGCTGTTGAGGGAGAGAATCTTCTCTGCCTTGGAGAAATTCTTTGCCAGGTCGCCGGAGATGCCGGTGAATTTTTCCGTTTCCTTCTTTTCCCGGACAAAGGATTTGACCACCCGGATACCGTGGACATTTTCCTGAACCACATTATTGAGCTTATCCATCATCTTAAAGCTGCGGTCAAAAATCTTGAACACCAGAGGCACCAGGCACACCAGGGCAAGAATCAGCAAGGGCATGACCTGCAGGTAGATGGTGCTGAGCTTGACGGACAGCCGCAGAGCCATGGTAAGGGCCAGAACCAGCATCATGGTGCAGCGGATGGTCATGCGGATCATCATCTGGAAGGTCATTTGCAGATTGGCCACATCCGAGGTCAGACGGGTGACGATGGAGGCGCTGGAGAATTTGTCGATATTGGAGAAGCTGAAGTTCTGGACACGGTAGAACATATCGTGGCGCAGATTTTTGGCAAAGCCGGTGGCGGCTTTGGAAGCAAAGGTGGCAGACGCAACGCCGAAGCACAGGGATGCCAGGGCGCAAAGCACCAGCTGAATGGATTTTACTACCACCACATTCATGTCCTGCAGCTTGACACCGTAATCGTACAGGTTTGCCATGACAAGAGGAATGATAACCTCCATGGTCACCTCGCCGACCATGCACAAGGGGCTGAGCAGGGCTGCCCATTTATATTCCCGGATACACCGGATCAGTCGTTTGAGCATTCCAGGGAAACCTCCTAATAAATCAGAAAATGCATACATAATAAGTTTAGCACGGTGAAAATAAAAGAGCAAGGAGGTTTAACAAAAGTTTACAATTTTCTTGGGGATTGCCTTATCAGGTGGGGTTTGGTATACTAATGGCGAAAGGGAGTGAAAGCATGCTTGCCGATTGCCACATACATATGATTCTCGATGGTCAGTATTGGAAAAGCGCCATTGAGCGCCATGCCCAGGCGCCGGACAGAAGCTGGATTTTAGAAATTCTGCAGGGCTACAAGGACTGTGGGTTTACCTATTTGCGGGACGGCGGCGATCGGTGGGGCGCGGGCAAAATGGCCCGGGAGCTTTCTAAAGACATGGGGATTTGCTACCGCACGCCTTTGGCGCCGCTGTGCAAAAAGGGGCATTACGGGGCGTTCATCGGGCAGACCTATGAGAATTTTCAGGAATACGCCCAGCTGGTGAAAAAAGCTAGAGAAGATGGGGCGGATTTTATTAAAATCATGATTTCCGGGTTGATGGATTTTGATCGGTACGGTGTGCTGACCGAGGAGGGGTTTCCCGAGGAGGAGATTTTTCAGCTGGTACACATCGCCCATGAGGAGGGCTTTGCGGTAATGGCTCACGCCAATGGGGCAAAATGCGTCACGGCGGCGGCTATGGCAGGGGTAGACTCTGTGGAGCATGGCGCATATTTGGACGAAGAAAGTCTTTGGGCCATGAAAGAGGCGGGAACGGTTTGGGTGCCTACCCTTTCCACTGTTGGAAATCTACGGGGCAAGGGTCGGTTTTCAGAAGAGGCTGTGGAGAAGATTTTGGAAAGCGCAGAAGAAAATGTGGCGAGATTCGGAGCCATAGGCGGCTTGATTGCGCCGGGCAGCGATGCCGGGGCGTGGGCCGTACCCCATGGGTGCATGACCGAGCAGGCGCTGTTAGAGAAGTGTCTGGGAGAAGGCGCGGAAGGGATCCTTCAAAAAGGAACCAAGGCGATTATAGATAAGTTTTGAAATTTTACACAGAAAAGGAAGTTGCATCTATGGGTGCAACTTCCTTTTTGTTTTTCGGTGCGGGTGAAAAGGGGGAGAAGCATGGCGGAAAAGCATGACGACGGCGATTTGTTAAGCCGCATCCGCAGCGGTCGGGTGACAAGGGAGGATGTGGCCCGGCGGTTGGCGGAAATTGCCTTTGGAAAGGTCAATGACTGCGTAAAACTGGTGCTGGAGGAAACGCCTAAGGTGGGGCGGTTGGATTTGAGCCTGCTGTCGGAGGTTAAGCGCAACGAAAAGGGAACGGTGGAGATTCGGCTGGTGGACAGACTCAGAGCGCTGGAGCAGCTGGCGCTGCTGGCTCAGGATCAGGGGCAGGATTTGGAGTCGTTCCTAAAGGCCCTGCAGGGGGAGGGGGAATAAATGGGTTACAGCAGCTTTTCTGCCAAGCAGAAAACGGTGCTGAACTGGTGGATGCCGGGAAGTCCTCACCATGAAAAAGAGGCCATCGTCTGCGATGGGGCGGTGCGTTCCGGAAAGACCCTTGCCATGGGGTTGGGGTTTTTTCTGTGGGCGATGACCACCTTTGACGGGATGCGCTTCGGTGTGTGCGGGAAGACCATTTCCTCTCTGAGGCGGAATGTGTTATCGGAGATTTTGCCCCGGCTGGAGGCGCTGGGGGCAAGGTGGAAAGAAAAGAGAACAGACAATCTGGTGACGGTGACCTTTATGGGGCATCGGAACCAGTTTTATATTTTTGGCGGCAGGGATGAAAGCTCCGCAAGCTTAATTCAGGGCATTACCTTTGCAGGCATCCTCATGGACGAGGTTGCGCTGATGCCGAGATCCTTTGTGGAGCAAGCCTGCGCCCGATGCTCGGTTGCCGGAAGCAGGCTGTGGTTTAACTGCAATCCTGCCGGGCCGGGGCATTGGTTTTACAAGCATTGGATTTTGCAGGCGCAGGAGCGAAACTGCCTGCGGCTGCATTTTACCATGGAGGACAATCCGTCGCTGACAGAGGCCATTCGCAGGCGGTATCAGAAGCTGTACAGCGGCGTGTTTTACCGGCGGTTTGTGCTGGGGCAGTGGGCCCAGGCGGAGGGCCGGGTATATGACTTTTTTGAGCCGGATATGGTAAAGCCTGCGCCGGCGGGTGGCTTTGAAAAGTGGTATGTTTCCTGCGACTACGGAACGGTGAATCCCACTTCTATGGGCCTGTGGGGGCTTAAGGAGGGGGTGTGGTACCGGGTGAAGGAGTTTTATTTCAGCTCTCGGGAAAGTCAGCGGCAGATGACGGATGAAGAGTATGCCCAGGCGCTTAAAAGTCTGGTTGGCGGCAGGGAGGTTACGGCGGTGATCATTGACCCCTCCGCTGCCAGCTTTATTGAGCTGCTGAGAAGAAAAAAGTGGCGGGTCATCAAGGCGGAAAATGATGTGCTGTCGGGGATTCGCCTTACCAGCGATGCGCTGAAGGATGGGAAAATCGTCATCTGTCAGGACTGCAAGGATGCCATACGGGAAATGGATGAATACGTGTGGGATTTAAGCAGTGAAAGCCGGGACAAGGTGAAAAAGGAGCATGACCACGCTATGGATGATATGCGATATTTTGTTTCCACGGTGCTGAAGCCGAGAATTGCCAGTTTTACAGCTTGCGCGGTGGAACGGGGAAGAAAATAAAACGGCGCTGGGCCGTTTAATTGGAAAGGAGCGAATTGACATGAAAAGGAAGGAAAAAGCGGCGGGTCTGGCTGCCACCGCCTGCCAGCTGAGAAGTTCTTACGCTTACCCCTTTGGCGCGCTGAGGGGGATTACCCCTCTGGGAAATGGGGATGAGCAGGTGTATCGGCAGCTGCGGGAGGTAGTGCCGATTCTGGATGCGGCGGTATTGAAGCTGATTCGGCTGAGCGGAGGCTGGAAGCCGGTATGCAAAAACGCCAATGCCCAGAAAGCGCTGGAGAGCTTTGTGAAAACCGTGCCCTGCGGAAGAGGACAGATAGGGCTGGAAAGCTTTCTGGCGGGATATTTGGACAGCCTGCTGACAGTAGGCAGAGCCGTGGGCGAAATGGTGGTGGCAGGCGGGCATCTGCAGGCGGTGTGCTGGGGAGATGTGACCCAGCTGCAGGCTGTGGAGGGGGACAATCCTCTGGAGGTGGAGCTGTATGGCCCCAATGAGAAGGGTCAGCTGCGGGCGCTGCCGTATCCCCATCTATTGCTGTTTTCTACCTTGAATCCGGAGCCGGAGCATCCTTACGGGGTGAGCCTTTTCCGGGGCATGCCGTTTTTGGCGGATATTCTCATGAAAATCTACAAGACCATTGGTGTTAACTGGGAACGGGCGGGAAATGTCCGTTACAGTGTCATCTGCAAGGCGGGGCAGGATATGGATGCAGGCCAGGCAGCGGAGCGGGGTCAGCAGGTTGCCCGGGAGTGGGCGAAGGCCATGGAAGACGGGAAAAACGGCACGGTCAGGGATTTTGTGGCGGTTGGAGATGTGGACATCAAGGTGATTGGCTCTGACGGCCCGATTCTGGATTCCCAGGTGCCGGTGCGGCAGATTTTGGAGCAGCTGGTGGCAAAAACCGGATTGCCCCCCTTCCTGCTGGGTCTTAGCTGGAGCAGCACCGAGCGAATGAGCAAGCAGCAGGCGGATTTGCTGACCAGTGAGCTGTGGGCCATCCGCAGGGCGGTGGAGCCGGTGCTGCACAAGATTTGCAGAACCTATCTGGCGCTGGAGGGGCTTGATAGTCGGGTGGATATTCAGTGGGAGGATATTTCTCTGCAGGATATTGCCGAGGAAGCCAAGGCGGAGCTTTACATGGCGCAGGCGGAAAAATGCCGGGCAGAGATGGCCCGGCTCAAATAAAGGAGGTATATCATGGACATTAAAAAGGAAACTGAGGTGGCCCTCAGCGGAGAACCGACTCAGGTTCAACTGGAGGCAATCAACGCTCAGGCAAAGGCGAAGCTTACCAAAGAGCAGGTGTATGTGTTTTCCCTGCGGCTGTGTGATGACCAGGTAGACAGGGACTATGAGCGGTTTGACACCGCTGCGCTGCCGGAGCTTGCCAAGATGTTTATCGGGAAGACGGGAATCATTGACCACAAATGGTCCAGCGATTCCCAGGTGGCGCGGATTTTTGAGACCCAGGTGGTTTGTGAGGATGGCGTCAGCTACATCAAGGCATGGGCCTACATTCGCCGGGGCGGTCAGGCGGAGGAAGTGATCGCTGACATTGAAGCGGGCATCAAAAAGGAAGTGAGCGTAGGGTGCGCCATGGGTCGCTCTGTTTGCTCGGTATGCGGTGGTGAGTATGGCACCTGCGGCCATCAGAAGGGAGAAGTGTATGACGGCGGCTTGTGCTGCGCCATTTTGAAGGAGCCTATGGATGCCTATGAATTCTCCTTTGTGGCCGTGCCTGCCCAGCCCCAGGCGGGGGTAATCAAGGGCATGGGCATGGGCAAGCGGCGCTTAAAGGAGCTGGCGGAGGAGTTTGGCGCCCAGCAGGAGTATCGCGCCCTTTTCAAGCAGGCCCAGCTGGGGCTGCAGTATGAAAAGCAGCTCAAAGACGAGGTTGTGCGGCTGTGTCTTTCCCTGGATTTGGGGGCAGAGGAGCCTGTGCTTCGCAGTGTGGTGGAAAAGGCGGCTGCGGAGGATTTGCTGGAACTGAAAAAGGCGCTGGAAAAGCGGCTTCGTCAGTGCATGCCCATGGCGCTGCAGCTTCCCGGAAACAAGGAATTTGAAGAAGGCGTGGAAAGCGGCTATCTCATCTGAAAAAGCTTGTTGTTTACCGGAACACCGGAAACGATATTAACATTACTTAGGAGGAAATGAAACATGAGCTATGACAATCTGAAACTGGAAAAGGGTATGTATCGCCAGGAGGGCATGAGCTTTACCCAGGTGCTGGAGTCCTTAGACCCCAGTGAAAACTACCGGGGTACTGCCCTGGAAGGTACCGATGCTTTTCAGCGTCAGCTGAAGCGCTTTGGCATCCGGGCAAAGGGCGAGGGTTCTTCCACTGTGGAGAAGTTTTTCCGCACCATGGATTCCGCGGTTCTGTTCCCGGAGTACATTGCCCGCACTGTTCGCCAGGGTATGGAGGAAAACGACATTCTGCCTGCCATTACTGCAACTACAACCGTGATTGACGCGATGGACTATCGCTCCATCTATTCCAATCCCACCGACGACGAGAAGGAACTGAAGGATGTGGAAGAAGGCGGCGAAATTCCCGTCACTGAGGTGAAGACTAAGGAGCATCTGGTTTCCCTGACCAAGCGGGGCCGCATGCTGGTGGCATCCTATGAGGCAATCCGTTTCCAGAAGCTGGATCTGTTCAGCGTGATGCTGCGGCAGATTGGCGCCCACATTCAGAAGCAGCAGGTTAAGGACGCTGTGAATGTGATTATCAACGGCGACGGCAACGACAATGCAGCGGTTCAGTATGCTGTGGGCACTTCTCCCATTTCCGGCGCAGCCGGTTCTCTGGGCTATGACCAGATGGTGGAGTTCTGGGGTCAGTTTGATCCTTATACCATGAACACCATTCTGTGTTCCACTGCTACCATGACCAATCTGCTGAAGATTCCCGAGCTGCAGAATCCCATGACCGGCCTGAATTTCCAGGGCACCGGCAAGCTGACCACGCCTCTGGGCGCTCAGCTGCATCGCACTGCCGCTGTGGATGACGGCGTGATTATCGGCCTGGATAACCGCTACGCTCTGGAGCTGGTAAAGGCCGGCGATGTGCTGGTAGAGTACGACAAGCTGATTGACCGTCAGCTGGAGCGGGCTGCCATTACCTCCATTTCCGGCTTCGGCAAGATTTGCGATGGCGCTGCCGCTGTGTTGAATGTATGACACTGGTAGATGAGGTTTATACCCACGCCAGAATTCTCGCTCCGGAGCTGTCTCAGGAATGTCTTGCCATGCTGGAAGCGGTGTGCCGCAGCGCGGCGGTATCCCTGAAATCTCAGCTGCGGGACAATGTGACAGTGGAAGACTGCAAGGCGGATTTTGTCACTGCGGCCAGCATGCTTGCTTTGGCTGCCCTTTCGGAGGTCAGCGATTTGGGGCAGATGGGGCAGCTGGAGCAGATCAGCGCAGGCGATTTGACCCTGAGAAAAGGCAAAAACAACATGGCATCGGAGTGCTTGCGGTCGCAGGCGCAGATTCTGATGATGGGATATATCAAAGGCCCATTTCTGTTTGTGGGGGTATAACATGGTTGGGTTGATTGACAAGGTGATGAACCGCTACGGCTCACAGATTGTGCTGCAGCGGGAGGAAAGCCAGATTGTGTTTCGGGGCTTTTTGCATCACACGGCGTCTAAGGACTGGCACAATATGGAGAAGGTGTTTTCTCCTTTGGGCCAGATTCCCAGAGGACAGTATGCGGTGCTGGCGCCTCCAACCATGCAGCTGCAGGTGGGGGATATTTTAAGCTGTAACGGTAAAAGCTACGCCCTGCGCCGGGTGGAGACGGTGCTGTTTCGGGATACGCCCATTTACTGCTGGGGACTTTGTGTGGAAAGGGGTTCTGCCACAAAATGGCCACAATAATGGACACGATCAATATGGCGGTGAACATGGCGGGGTTTAAGGCGGGATTTGCCAACCCCGGTCAATGGATTCCGGAAATTGAGGAGCCGGTGGTCGCCATCAGTCTGGAGCAGGTGGATTCACAGAATTACCAGGTAACGATTCGGGCGGAGGTGGTTTCGCCGGTCACCCTGGGCGGGCAGAAATGCGAAGAGGAAATTCTCCGGGTGGTCAGCGTGATGGAGGGTCTGGGCGGCAGCTGCCGGATTACGTCCCTGGAATTCGACGCCAAAACCGAGCTTTTCAGCATGGCGGTGCTGGGCACCTTTTACGGCGATGTGCTGGACGAGCACTGGTCGGCAGGAAAGGCCTGCACCGTGTATTGGGGCGGTCAACGTATCGGAGAGCCGCTGTCGTTTACCGCCTGGCGGGAAACGAGTGACGCCCAGACGCCGCTGTCGACTGCGCTCTGGCATTTTCGCATGGAGGAAGTGCTGGATGGGAAATGGCCGGAGGTGGAAACTTCCAGCGCTTTTACCATTCAGGTAACGGCAGGCAACACCACAGACACCTACACCGGCTGTGCGGTGACAAGCCAGGAGCGGATTTTGTCGGGAGGACACTTGCGGCAAATCCGTGAGGGAACAGCCACAGCCAAGGAAGCGGAATAAGGAAACCGCCGTGGTTTTTCCACGGCGGTTTTTTTATAGTTCCCGTTGCCGGCAGGCGTAGTGATAGGCCATGCGGTAATCTCCCAGCTTTTCGTAGCATTGTTCCAGACGGCGCAGGGAGGTATCTTCAATCTGCTGATAATAGCTTACGGCCTGGGCGTAGTCTTCCAATAAAAAGCAGCTATCGGCTGCCAGCTGCAGCCACAGGGCATCGCCCTTGTTTTGAGCGCAGGAGAGCAGGGAAAGGCTCAGCTGGCAATTCCCCTGGGAAATAGCGGCGGCGCTGCGAAGAAGAAGCTCGTCGTCAGACAGCTGGGCAGAAAGGATTGGGGCGTCCTTGGGGCTTAACTTAAAAAGCAGCAGCAGCCGCTTCCGCTCCAGCTCCTGACTGCAGCCAGGGGCGTTTTGACACCAGTCGGCGGATTTGGTAAGCAAATTCTTTGCGTAGGGAATTTGGTTTTGGGCGATGGCCTTTTGGGCAAGACCCAGGGCAGCCAAGGCCAGCAGCGCCGGGTTTTGATACTGTGTTTCTGCGCCGTTGAGAATTTGTTCGTACTGCTCCTCTTTCAGCAGCTGCCAGCCGTCGGCGCTTCCTTCTCCGTCCTCAAGAAAATAATGGAGGGGCTTTTGCAGCCGGGCGGCAAGAAAGCGCAAAGTGTCCATAGACGGCTGGGCGGCGCCGTTTTCAATGAGGGAAAGCATATTTCGGGTGATGGTATCGCCGCAAAGCTGCCGCTGGGAAAGACCGGCGGCCAGGCGGGCTTGCTTCAGCTTTTCTCCCAGTTCCATTGAGCTGTTCCTCCTGGGTAATTTGTATTTACCCCCAGTATACCACAGTATTTCCCAAAATGCTACTGTTACAAAAAATTCATTTGCTATTTCCCGGCTTATGGTTTACCATAGAGGAAAAACAAGGGAATTTTGGAGGCGGACTATGAATTTATTAAATCCCAGACAGTTGCGCCAGGAGGCGGCACGGTCACTGGAAGAAAGCTCCGTTGACTACAAAAAACTGATTTCCATTCATGCGGGCATTACTCTCTTAGCCGGACTTTTGCTGTCGGCGCTGGATTACGCGTTGGAAGAGATGATTGGCAGCACCGGCGGACTCAGCGGCGTTGGCCTGCGCAGCATGCTTGCCGCAACCCAATCTGTGCTGCAGCTGGCGCAGACAGTGGTGCTGCCCTTCTGGCAAATTGGCTGGGTGGCTGCGATTTTAAGCATCGCCCGGGGAGAGTCTGCGGATGGCCGCACCTTGCTGACAGGTTTTACCCGGTTCAGACCGGTGCTGCGGCTGATGCTGCTGCAGGGAATCATCTATCTGGTGTTAAGCATGGGGGCGGGCTATGCAGCCACAACTGTGTTCATGTTTACCCCCTGGGCAGCGCCGCTGATGGAAGTGTACATGGAGGGATTCGCCGGGGATTGGACGCCGGAGGAGCTGTTAACAGCAACGGAGGCGGCGCTGGAGGAAGTGGCTATGCCGCTGGTGCTGATGCAGCTTGCTGTGATGGTGATTGTGTTCATTCCGGTGCTTTATCGGATGCGGCTGGCCCAGTATTGCTTGTTGGATGACGAATCCTTAAAGGCGTGGCCTGCAATCCGCAGGAGCTTTCTGCTGACGAAAAAGCAGACCTGGGCTCTGGTAAAGCTGGATTTGAGCTACTGGTGGTTCTACGGTCTGGAGGTTTTGGTGGCAGTCGTGGCCTATCTGGATCTTTTGCTGCCCCGGCTTGGGGTGACTTTGCCAGGCCCTGAGTGGGTTGGCTTCTTTGGGTTCTACCTTTTGTATGTGGTGTGCAGGTGGGCGTTGTACCGCTGGCGCAAGGCAGAGGTAGATGCGGTGTATGTCAAGGCCTATGAGGCGCTTAACGGGGCCCATCCCATCATTAAATACCAGATGAAGAAATCGCCCTGGGAAGAATAAGAAATACACCCCGGCAGAGTGTTCTGCCGGGGTGAAGTTTATGTATCGCGGAAGACAGCTTCAAAATGCGTCATGATTTGCTCTTTGTCATGGGGGTAATAGACAAAATGACCGGAGCCATAAAGGGTGATGCAGGTGATGTAAGGGTTTTGCGCCAGATATTCTTTGCTGCGGTAAGCAACCAGCTCATCATATCGGGACTGAAACGCAACAGTGGGGCAGGTCAAGCGGGGAAGAAGCTTTTTAATGCGGTCACATTCCCGGAGCAGCTCAAGCAATCGGGGTGTCCAGGTGCCGTATTCCCAAAATCGGGTGGTCAGTGTAACAC
Source organism: Oscillospiraceae bacterium (assembly GCA_017452605.1). GTDB lineage: Bacteria > Bacillota > Clostridia > Oscillospirales > Oscillospiraceae > Faecousia. The sequence continues at coordinate 8,153 of JAFTMB010000038.1, read as the reverse complement.
TGCTGGCATTTTTCATGGCGTTTGCGGTTTGGTTTCCTTTACTGCCGGTGGCCAAAGCCACAGAGGCTGCCATGGTTTTTGGCCGGACAAAGGGGCAGAGGGGAACAGCCAGCAGGAAAAGCTTTTGGATTTGGGGTCGGGAAATGGCGTTGTCAATGGCAAACAAGGTGCCCATTGAATGGCCGACCACGATCACCCGGTCTGCCTGGGCACAAATGTTGTCCAGGGCGTCGGACACATACTGTTTCCACTGCTCCATGGAAGATTTGCCAAAGGCGCGGACATCACTTCCGTGACCGGGAAGCAGAAGATTATAAATATTCCAGCTTTCGGGAATCAGGGGGATGAGAAAATCAAAGTGGCGGGGCGTTCCGGCAATGCCGTGAATCAGCACCACAGCATCCCGGCTGCCGGGAACAGCGCGGATATAGGTTTCGTGGGTCATAGCATTCCCTCCCTTTCTTTTATCATAGCACATTGCCAAAAGGATTGCAAATGGGCCCGGCAAAGGCTATAATAGACGAAAAGGATGTGAAACAATGAGATTAACGGAGATTACCGATTTTTCCGCCCCGGAGCTGGATGTTTATGCCCGGCTGACGGAGGCGCAGCTATTAAACAGATTTAAGCCGAAAAAGGGAATGTTCATCGCGGAAAGCCCCAAGGTGATTATGCGGGCGCTGGATGCAGGCTGCCGGCCGGTTTCCCTGCTGGTGGAGCGCAACCACATTAATGAAGAAGCCCGGGAGGCAATCGAGCGGTGCGGCGATGTGACGGTGTACACCGCGCCGCTGGATGTGCTGACCCAGCTGACAGGTTTTCAGCTGACCCGGGGCATGCTGTGCGCCATGTATCGTCCTGCCCCCATTTCCATGGACCAGGCGCTCCTGAACGCCCGCCGGGTGGCGGTGCTGGAGGATGTGATGAACCCCACCAACCTGGGCGCGATTTTTCGCAGCGCGGCGGCGCTGGGTATGGATGCGGTGCTGCTGACGGGAGGCTGTACTGACCCGCTGTACCGCCGCAGCGCCAGAGTGAGCATGGGTACTGTGTTTCAGGTTCCCTGGTGCTATGTGGAAAGTAACTGGCAGGAAGATTTGAAGGCCAGGGGTTTTCAAACGGCGGCCATGGCGCTGACGGAGGAATCTGTGAGCATTACCGATCTCCGGCTTCGGGAGGCGCAGAAGCTGGCTGTCATTCTGGGCACAGAAGGGGACGGCCTGAAAGAAAAGACCATCGAAGACAGTGATTACACAGTAAAAATCCCCATGTATCACGGGGTGGACTCTTTGAATGTGGCTGCCGCCAGCGCAGTGGCGTTTTGGGAGCTGAGAGCAAGATAATAAGACGCGGCGTTCCTTTGGCATAAGGAACGCCGCGGTTTTGTTTTAAGTTTCTGTCAGGGTCATAAGCTGGAAATGGTTGCGGTTGGTTTTCAGGTAGCCTTCCTTTTGCAGCTTGCTGAGTTCCACGGACATGGCGGCTCTTTCCACACACAGATAGTCCGCCAGCTGCTGTCGGTCGTAGGGAATGTCAAAGGACAGCTTGCCCTGCTTCATGGATTCTGTGGAGAGGTAGGAAAGGATTTTTTGCCGGGTATTGCGCTTGCCCATGTGGGTGATTTTGTTGTTGAGATTCAGTACCTTCCTTGCCATCACAGACACAAGATTGCGAATCAGCTTGTTGTGATGGGCGCAGGCGGAGGGGCAGGTTTGCAGCAGCCGATGCATGTTCAGCAGCATGATTTCCGTATCTTCTGCTGCTACCACGCTGACATTCAGCACCGCGCCGGGGGTGGCGGCAAAGGGCTCGGCAAAGTATTCCCCCACGCCAATATGCTCTAAAATATTGCGGTGACCCCACAAATCCTCCTGAATGCATAGGACGCTGCCTTTTAGCACCAGACCCATCAGCTGGGTGCTGTCACCCATGCGGAAGATGTATTCATCTTTCTCTTTTTTTACGGTTGTGCCGCTGACACAATGCAAAACGGATAGAATTTCTCCGTCCGTCATTCCCTGAAAAAAGGAACTGTTGCGCAGGACAAACAGATACTGTTCCATAGGCGGCTTCCTTTCGTAGTTTTGCCTTTTTACTCCCTGATGCTTCCGTCAATGCCGATGGTTACCACCTGCCAGGGAATGAACTTCCCACTTTGCTGCAGAGCCTTTTTGGCGGCAAATTCCAAGCCGCCGCAGCAGGGCACTTCCATGCGAAGAATGGTAACGCTTTGAATATCGTTATTTTGGATGATTTGGGTCAGCTTTTCGCTGTAATCTACGCTGTCCAGCTTGGGGCAGCCAATTAAAGTGACATGGCCGCGGATAAAATCCTCGTGGAAACGGGCGTAGGCGTAGGCGGTGCAGTCGGCGGCAATTAAAAGCTTTGCGCCGGAAAAATAGGGCGCTTGCACCGGCGCCAGCTTGATTTGCACCGGCCAGTTTTGCAGCCGGGAAACGCAGGGGGCGGGGGAGGCGGCAGCCTGATTTGGCGTAAGGGCGCGGCTGGCCGCGCCGGGGCAGCCGCCGGAGGGGCAGGCGTGATTCTTTTTCGCCATGTTGGCCTTGACGGCAGCTTAATCATAAGCCGCGGCTTCCCGCTCCACAAAGGTAATCGCACCGGTGGGACAGGCGGGCAGGCAATCGCCCAAACCGTCGCAATAGCTGTCGCTGAGCAGCTTTGCTTTGCCGTTTACCATGCCGATGGCGCCCTCGTGGCAGGCGTCGGCGCAGGCGCCGCAGCCGTTGCACAGATTTTCGTCAATTTGGATGATTCTTCGTTTCATGCCCGACGCTCCTTTTTCTGATTGGCGGCAATCTCCATCATGGCGTTGTACATTTCCTCGCCCACGCACTGCTTGGCGTAGGCGCACCACTGGACGCAGCTCAAGCTGTCGTTATAGGCCACAAAGCCGCAATGCTCGCAGGGCATTTGGGTGTCGATGGAGAACATTTCAATGAGATGCCCGCAATTGGGGCAGGTCTTTTCGATGATGGTGGGGGTTCTGGGCTTCCCCTGGCAACCTTCAATAATCATAAAATCATTCCTCCTTTTGCTTTCTGGCCTAAGTATAGGATAAATATAGCATAAAGTATGTTTGAAATCAAACAAAAATTATAGAATTATGATAAAATGCAAATGGTTATAAACAAAACAACCCTCCGCGATACCCCAAAGGGGTTTCGCAGAGGGAGGTTGTATTACTTTTTGGGTTGATACCGTATTTCGCTGACGGAATAAACTGTGACGAAAGCTTTCGGATCAATTTTCCGAACATAGTCCATCAGCCGCCGATACTCGTGTTTATCCACGATGGTTACCATTTCCACCTTGGGTGTTCTGTCGTAAGCGCCGATGATTTCATTAAGGGTGGCTCCGCTGTGAAGCTCATGCAGAACAAAATCCACGATGGTGTCCAGATCCTTGGATATGACACACACTCTGCGCTTGATGTTCATGCCGAAGATGAAATGATCCACGATCATGCCGCCAAAGTAGGTGCCAAGCAAACTAAGGATGACCGTCTTGCTGTCATAGCACAGTGCAGAGGAAAGCGCCACAACCATGCCGGAGAAAGACATGGCCTTTCCCAGATCCATCCCTAAATACTTGCTCAGGATCTTTGCTACGATATCTAGGCCGCCGGAAGATGCGTTTCGGGGAAACAAAATGGCAAGGCCGACGCCTACCACAAGGATATAGCAGATCACATCCAGCAGCGGATCTTGGGTGATGGATTGAAAATTGGGAAAGAAGATTTCAAAAACGCCCATAATCAAGGGCATCAGGATGGAGCAGTAGATGGTTTTTGCGCCAAACTCCGGACCAATCAGAATGAAGCCAATGATCAAAAGTCCCACGTTCATAATCAGTGTAATGACGGAAACAGGCAGAGGGATAAAGTTGCTCAGAACCATAGCCAGGGCAGCGCCGCTGCCAACGGAGACATGGCTGGGCATCATAAAGAAGAATACTGCCGCTGCCACAATTACAGTGCCAACTGTGATGATTGCAAACTCTTTGATTGTGTTGCGAAGTTTCATGCATTTAACCTCTTTTGCTCATGGAGTCAGAAGCTATTATACAGAATGTTCAGCAAATGTCTATCTGTTTTACGTATTTTTCATAATAACGGTGCCGACGCACTCACTTACGTGTTCGCAGGCATCAGCGCAGGCTTCCAGGCACTCGTAAATGTCACGCCAGGCGATGGTGACCAGAGCGTCGGTGGAGTTCTTGGACAGAGCCCGCATGGAGGTAAGGTACAGCTGGTCGCAAACTTCCTCAACGTCATTGAGCTCGATGATGAGGCCGTGAATCCTCTTGGAACGCTTGAAGTTTTCAAATTCGTCCATCAGAGCGGTGAGCAGCTCGCAGGATTTGACAATGTTCTTGGCAAATTCAATGGCAGCAGGCTGCATGGTCTGGATGTCGTTGATGAAGAACATCTGCAGAACTTCCTCAATCTTATCGGTGACATCGTCCAGCTGATGGCTGAGCATATCCAGATCCTCCCGGTCAACGGGGGTAACGAAGGCTTTGGCAAGCACCTCGTTCATTTCGTGCTTTTTCACGTCAGCGCGATGCTCGATCTCGTGCATCTGCTTGAGCATGGATTCAATGTTGTTGGGGTCGTAATTTTCCAGACAATTCACCAGATAAGTGGCTGCCTCCTTGGAAAGAGCAGTGCTGGCTGCGAAATTTTCAAAATAGAACTTATCACCTTTGGCCATTTTTCAACAATCCTTTCTATTCTCAAGTAAAGATAAACATAAACAGTTTTGTCATTAAGAAGCCTACCAGACCGCAGCCGGGGAAGGTCAGCACCCAGGTAAGCACCATTTCCTTTACCACGCCGAAGTTGATGGCGGATACCCGCTTCACTGCGCCAACGCCCATGATAGAGGTGGTCTTGGCGTGGGTGGTGGAAACGGGCAGGCTGAATACGGAGCAGATCAGCAGGGAAATGGCAGCCGCAATATCCGCGGAGAAGCCCTGGTACTTTTCCAGCTTAACCATGTCCATACCAACGGATTTGATGATCTTCTTGCCGCCCATGGCGGTGCCTGCTGCCATAACGACGGAGCAGACAATCATCAGCCAAATGGGAATGTGAATGTCGGAGGGCAATGCCTGTCCCTGGGACATATAGACACACAGCAGTACAACGCCCATAAATTTCTGGCCGTCCTGGGCGCCATGCATAAATGCCATGGAGGCTGCGCCCACAATCTGAGCGCCCCGGAAGAAGGGTTCTGTTTTGGGCCGGTTTGCCTTGCGGAACAGAGCGGTGACCAATTTACACACCAGCCAGCCCAGGCCGAAGCCCAGGGCAACGGAAATGCCGATGCCGTAAATAACCTTGACCCATTCCGCGCCGTTGACGCCTTCGAGGCTGTTGTGCATGGCGATGGCGCTGCCGGTGAGGCCCGCGATCAGCGCGTGGCTTTCGCTGGTGGGAATGCCAAACACCCACGCCAGAGTCGCCCACAGAACGATGGCAAACAGCGCCGCGCTCAAGGCGATAATGGCAAGGTCGGGATTTGCGCCGAAGTCTACCATTTTGGTAATGGTTTCCGCAACCGTGGCGTTGAGGAGCGTCATCACAAATACGCCAAGGAAATTAAATACAGCCGCCATCAAAATGGCTGCCCGGGGAGGCATGCATCTGGTGACCACGCAGGTGGCGATGGCGTTGGGCGCATCCGTCCAGCCATTGACTAGGATAACACCGAGGGTCAGTGTTACAGCAATAAAAAGCAGCGGATTGGCTGTCATTTGATTCCAGAAAACTAAAATTGAATCCATAGTTCACCGTTCCTTTCTGTTACCATTATAACAGAAGAAATGGTTTTTTCAATGGCAATGTGTAAGAATTTGTAAAAATGCCGCTTTGGTTTGTTTATAAAAACAAAAAACCGGACGGCCAGCCGCCGTCCGGTGAAATGGCTATTCCTCGTCTTTGAAACAAGCCTTGATTACGGCATCTGCCAGCACTTTGCAGCCTTCCGTGCCGAAATGCACCCAATCGGAGTGGAAGGAGGGGTCAAATCCGGCGGAAACGGTGTATAAATCGTTTACCTCCACCCCCAGCTCCTCCATCACTTCCCGGGCCTTGCGGTTATATTCCCGGATTTCGCTGTTGCAGCGGAAGAAGGCGGGCTTTGCCCATTGCTCAATGACTGCGGTGGAAAGGGCGAAAATCACCTTTGCGTTGGGGAACAAAAGCCGGATTCTTTGATAAACCCGCTTGAGCATCACGCCGTAGGTTTCAATGTCCGTAAGGGGTTCGTCGTCGAAGAGCCGTAAGGTGTCCCAAAGGCCGTTGTTCCAATGGACGATGTCGATGCTGTCTTTGTCTACCTTGCTTGCCCATTCGTGGAGGTATCTTAAGGTGTACTGGGCGAAGCGGCAGTTTTCTTCCGGCGCGTATACATTGGCTTTTCCCGCCAGCTTCTGGGCGACATGGATGCCGTAGCCGTCGCTGCCCTCCGCGCCGAAGCGAATGGAATCGCCAATTAAAAAGATATTTTTCATTTTGTTTGCCCCTTGATTACTGGTAAGATTTTTTCGGGATAGGTGTCAATTACTGTTAGTATCATATCACACCTCCGAAAAAATGCAAGAAAAAGCGGGAGCCGCTTCAGCGGCTCCCGCGTATTGCTGTGGATTAATTTTCAGCCAGCTTGTTCAGGTCGTTTTGCATCATGCAGAGGCTGACGATGCCAAGGCCAAGCAGGCCCAGAATCAGGTACAGAATGGAGTTGTCGGTGTGGGGAATGCCCTTGGCTGCGCAGCCCTCGGCCAGCTTCTTTTCAGCCAGGAAAACACCCACGAAGGACACAAACAGCATCAGAACGATCTCCAGAATGCCGCTGTCGGCAGGATCCTTAACGGATACAGCTTCTCTTGCCAGCATGATGATCCAGTAAATGCCGTAAATGCCGCAGGTGATCAGAGTCAGCAAAATGCAGGTAACGATGTTTCTCTTTTTGATTGCCATATGTAATATCTCCCTTCTACACATAACGGCTCGTGCCGTTTCTACCATTACTATACAGTGCGCTTGGGTGATGTGTCAATCATTTTTTATGTGGCGATTGCAATTTTTATGACACTGCGATACAATGATTTCGGTGATGAATGTGAAAAAACGGCGGATACTTTTTCTTTTGACAATGGGCGCTGCTGCAGCTGCAGCAGTGGCGGTTTTCTATTTTCTTTCCCAACGGGGAATCGGTTTGAGCTGTGTGTTTTATCAGCTTACCGGACTGCAATGTCCTGGCTGCGGCAATTCCCGGGCGGCCATTGCGCTGCTGCGGCTGGATTTTGCCGGGGCGCTTGGTCATAATTTGCTGTTTCCTTTGGAATTTGGCTATCTTATTTGGGTGGCGCTGTGTGGCTGCAAGGCGTATTTGCAAACCGGGCGGTTTTCATATAAGCCAAAATATGTGTGGATGGATGCCGCCGTGCTGGCGCTGGTAGTGATCTGGGGCGTTGTCAGAAATCTATTATAACAGAAGGACAAAAGCGGGGCGGTCAGTGACCGCCCCGGCTTTATTCCACCCCGCCGTTTGCAAGGGAAGCGACCAGAGAATACATCTCCTTTTCACTTTTGACGTTGTGGGCTTTGTTCAGGATGTTTTGTCTTTCTGCTTCGGTCAGGTGGGCGTAGCGGTTCATAGCGGCGGTGTTCGAGGATAAGGCCAAGCCAAAACCAATCGGGACTTTATAGAAATCCATAACTATTTTCTCCTTTCGTCTTACAAATCTTGCCTCTCCCTCTGGGAGAGGCGCAGCCGTAGGCAACGGAGAGGGAGCTCTCTCAGTCAGCTCTGCTGACAGCTCTCCCAAAGGGAGAGCCTTGTCATGCCGCTGCGTCTAACATGTTTTCGATGAAAATTCCGTATCCCGTCGTCGGGTCATTCACAAGGACATGGGTAACCGCGCCGACCAGCTTGCCGTCTTGGATGATTGGGCTGCCGGACATTCCCTGGACGATGCCGCCGGTGGCGGAAAGCAGGGCAGGGTCTGTCACCCGCAGCAGCAGATTTCTGCCGTTTTGTCTGCCTGCCGGATAAATTTTCAAAATTTCCACAGAATATTCCCGAACGGCGCTGCCCTCCACGGTGGAAAGAATCACAGCTTTGCCG
>JAFTMB010000037.1 GCA_017452605.1 Oscillospiraceae bacterium | reverse complement strand
TTTTGGCGGAGATGGAGGGATTTGAACCCCCGCACGCCTTTCGGCGCCTAGCGGATTTCGAATCCGCACCCTTCAGCCGCTTGGGTACATCTCCGTAGCGACTGGGATATTATATCAGCAGGCTTTCAAAAAATCAAGGGTATTACCCCTTCTTCTTTTTCGCCAGCTCCATCACCTGGGGCATTTTCTCCATGATTCTGTCATAGCACTCCCGGCGGTGAGGAATCAAACAGCCGCTGCAGTCCTTAATTCCCTCCTGGGTATAGACATAGTTTCCCCCGCAGTTTTCTCCCAGGGCATACAGCGGGCAGTAACAGAACAAACAGTTAAAGCTATCTGCATCCTCGCAGCGGTGGCAGGGAAAATACTCGCACTGCCGGTTTTGCACAAAATCATAATGACGCATTGTATTTACGCCTCTTTCCTGCTATAATTCTCTTGAGGTGAAGCCAGTGAAGGTCTTAATCGACGCGGATGCCTGCCCCGTGACCCAGATTGCCATTAAAATCTGCCACGAGCAAGACGTTCCATGCCTAGTGTTATGCGATACCGCCCACGAATTCAGTCACACCACCGCAACGGTTTTGGTATGCGACAAGGGCTCTGACAGCACGGATTTTTCCCTTGTGAACCGGGTATGCCCCGGAGATATTGTCATCACCCAGGACTATGGTCTGGCATCCATGTGCCTTGCAAGAATGGCTCGGGTGATTCACCAGGACGGTTGGGAATATACCGCTGACAATATGGACGCTCTCTTGTTTTCCCGGCACGAATCCAGAAAGTACCGGGCAGCCGGTGGCCGCACATAAGGGCCGAAAAAACGCACCGAAGCGCAAAACAGCGCCTTTATTCAGGCATTTTCAAAGCTGCTCCAGGGATAAGCCCTTGGCGGCTGCTCCCGAAACACCATCTTTTCCCCGGTTGTGGGGTGGGTAAATCCAACCATTGCCGACCACAACGCAATTTCGCAATCGTCGTTTAATACAGCGTATTTTCGCTCACCCACCAAGGGCATCCCCCGGCTGGCAAACTGCACCCGGATTTGATGGGTTCTTCCGGTAATGAGCTGGATGTTTACCTTTGTCATGCCCTCGGCCTTTGCGGCAACCCGGTATCTTAAAACGGCATTTTGCGCTCCCTTTTGCATCTGGGTGACTACCATGGTCATTTTCCTTGCCTTATCCCGCAGTAAAAGGTCCGTCAAGGTCCCGGCTTCCGCCTCCGGTGAGCCGTGAACTACAGCCAAGTATTCCTTTTGAAAGGTATTTTCCCGAATCTGTTTGGATAATGCCGATGCTGCGGCTGCATTTCTTGCCAGCACCATCAAGCCGCTGACCACACGGTCCAGCCGATGCACCGTGCGAACATCCGCCTTTTCATCCCCCAGCTCCTGCCGAATCAGCTCCGGCAAGCCACCGGGTTCGTCGGTGGACAGCACTCTGGGCGGCTTTAGGCACACCAAAATGTCCGCATCCTGATAAATAATTTTCATATTCTCACCTGCTTTTCGTTATCCTATCAAAAATCACGCGCTTTTGCAAGCGCCAGGAGGTTATTCCATGAAAATCGTAGTCTTGGACGGTCAAACCTTAAACCCCGGCGACCTCAGCTGGGATTGCATTAAGAACTTCGGTGACCTGACCGTTTATGACAGAACAAACGGAGAGGATTTGGCAATCCAGCGCATTGGCGATGCCGAAATCGTGATTCTCAACAAAACGCCCATTACCCAGCGCATCCTGGAAAGCTGCCCCAGCATTAAGCTGATCTGTGTGCTGGCAACGGGATATAATGTTGTGGATTGCTCCGCCGCTGCCAAGTGGGGCATTCCGGTGTGTAATGCCCCCGGTTACAGCACCAACGCTGTCGCCCAGTTCACTTTTGGACTTCTTCTGGAGCTATGCCACCAAATCGGTCATCACAGCAAGCTTGTACATGACGGCGCGTGGACTCGCTGCCCCAATTTCTGTTTTTGGGACACGCCCCAAATGGAGCTTGCGGGAAAGACCCTGGGTATTATCGGCTTTGGCAGTATCGGCCAGGCCGTGGCTAAGATCGCCCAGGCTATGGGTATGCAGGTTTTGGCATACAGCCGCACCCAGCGGCCGAAATTTTCCCATGTTTACACCGATTTAGACACCTTGCTGTCTTCCTCCGATGTCATCTCTTTACACTGTCCTCTGTTCCCGGAAACGGAGAAAATCATCAACGCCCAATCCATCGCCAAGATGAAAGACGGCGCAATCCTTCTCAACACCGCCCGAGGCCCGCTGATTGATGAGCAAGCGGTTGCGGATGCGCTGCGCAGCGGAAAACTCCTTGGCGCGGCTATGGATGTGGTATGCGCCGAGCCAATTGCGGCAAATAATCCCCTGCTCACCGCCCCCAACTGCATCATTACGCCCCACATCGCCTGGGCGCCCATGGAAACCAGAAAGCGAATCTTGGATATTACCACTAACAGCATCCAGGGCTTCCTTGACGGTAATCTTGTCAACGTGGTAAATATGTAAACAAATCTGCAGACAATGACCGCCTCCTGCATTCGCAGAAGGCGGTCTTGTTTTATATGTTATTTACATCTTCAAGCAGTTCGTTGCAGGCGCGTACCGTGTCTGCAAATAAGTATTCTCCCAATTGTTCCTTTGTAACCCAGCAAAAGCGTTCAATCTCCCCGGGTCGGTTTGTGGGTACTCCCGAAACTTCTCCCAGAAAGAACACAACCCGTTTGCGTGCAAAAGACGATATTGCGTATTCAATCACTGCCTTTTTACCGGTATCCAAACAAGCGGTTAGCCCCGTTTCTTCATAGAGTTCCCGAAGGGCTGTCTGTATTTCCGTCTCGCCACGTTCCATGTGCCCCTTTGGCAGGCTCCAACAATGGGAGTAAGATTCAAATACAAGCAAATATTCCCGTTTGCCGTTCACCTCACGATAGGGTAAAACACCGCAGGATTGCTCCAACGCCGAAATAATTCGGACATCAAAGAATTGCTCCTGAAAATTGACAGCTTGCGCAATCTGTGCCTGATGAAACTCTACGCCGGAGGGTGCAACCACAAACTTATCTTCACTGTCATCCCTGCGCAAAACTGCGCCAATTACCCGGCCATCAAAGGAAGAAACCGGCACATCCACGCCTAAAATGTATACATCCTGCTCCTCGCCATCTCCGGCAATCGTACCGGGGATGTAGCCATAATTGATGGGATACACAATATCGCCATGAACATATCCAATGGGACGGTCAACCACCACATGAACATCCTTGCCAATATACTTTTTCAACAGGGCCACTCTTTGATCATCCATTGTCTCGCCTCATTCTCAACCTTTTTACGTATAATAGCATAATTAAACTCATTTGAAAAGTGCCATAAAAAGAAAGAGCCAAGGATTTCTCCTTGACTCTTTTATGTTCGCGTTACCTATTTTCACGGCCAGTCGCCCGGCAACTATCGTCGGCGCAAATGAGCTTAACTTCTGTGTTCGGGATGGGAACAGGTGGACCCTCATCGCAATCAACACGAACTATATCTGTAAAGCTTTCGCTTTTA
>JAFTMB010000036.1 GCA_017452605.1 Oscillospiraceae bacterium | reverse complement strand
GGTAAAACAATGAAAAAAGCGATTATGATTCTTTTGGTATTTGTCCTTACCGCAGGTGTTCTTGCTGGCTGCCGGGCAAGTACCAGCGATGAGACCTCAAAACCCAGCGAAACCACCACTCCCACCACGGCAACCACAAAGCCCACCAGCACTACCGCTCCCACCGTTACCGTCCCCAGCAGCGGTCCTATGGACAGCACCGCAGGCGACGCAACTGACGGCGATGGCATCATCGGTGACAGCACCGGCGCATCCGGCAAGGGTCGTGGCATTTTCTAAACGCAAGCTTAGGCTTGCGTTACATAGCAAGTCCAATCAAAGGTAATCTGATCGCCATCGAGAATGCAGGGAATGCCAATGGCGCCGCACTTTTTGATCTCCTCGAATGCAGGTTCATTGTCCCGCAAATGCAAAAATTCCTTCATGACCTTGATGGACGAAAAAATGTCAGCAAATTCATACGGAATCCCGGCGTTATCCAGATCCCGGCAGCAATCTAGGCAGTCCGGACATTGTAAATTTCCGTAAATTTTCAGCATAAACGCCTCACAGAATCTTGATATAGCGGCTTAAATTCCGCTTCATGTTTTCCGCGGCTTTCTTTGCGCATTCCACATAATCCTTGCCGTCAGCGCCCTCTTCGCGCCAGGCGCAGGTGACGGATGGGCCGGCGCAAACAACCGCGCCATGACCAAATCTGTCAAAGGCATGGCTGCAGTTTTTGAAATTGCCGCTGGGATAATCCAGGCCATCTACCAGCATGAACATGCGGTTCCATGTTGAACGCAAGGTCTGAATGGAAGAAGGCACGCCGGCAGAAACTGCGGCGATGACCCGGGAGTAGCCGCATTTATCATACAGATTCTCCCCCATTCTGTTTACCATTTCTCCGGCGGCGGTGTGAACAAAGCGGGAGCCGGTGAACAGGTCCTGCAAGTCCAGAGCGCTCTTATTAGGCGACCGAACAACCACGATCAAATCCTTGCCCTCATTTTTCACCCAGGGCATAAAGGGCTTAATGGCGTCCGTTCCAATGTAAGGCAAAATCAAAACGCCGTCACACGGATACATTTCACCGCCGCAAATGCCTTCAGCGGCCCGGTCAGCGCCCCAGGGGGACAAAATTCCGGGGCTGTCCAGCAGAACATAATAGCCCATCTCCCCTGCTTCCTTAAGTAGCGAAGAAAGCAGATTCAGGCCCTCTCCCCCCATTAAAGCAAAGGTATCAAAGCAAAAACGAACCGCGGGAACCAGGTCTTTGAGTCCCTCCATCAATTCCCGGCAAAAACGGCCGTATGCCATGCAGGCGTTGGGTTCTTCATCGAGGATATGGGTCGGAATGGCATCCATTTGAATGCCGAAATCCACCATGGAAGGATTCTTAAATTTACGAATACGGTCATGGAGCTTATCAACGGACATAGTGTTCCCTCCTTTTTTATCAGTATATCATAAAGGCCAAGTAAAAAACAACCAGAAAAATCGAAAAACCTTTCCACTTGTGAAACCCACACCTTCGGGAATACTAACTGCGAAGGGAGGGATTAAACATGAAACTTACAGGACTTGCGATTTCCATGGGCTTGGGGGTTGCCGCAGGCGCAGTGGCGGTGATGATGCTTCCAAAGCAAAGCGCCGCGAGGAAATTGGTGAACAAAGCTGCCTGCAAGGTGGAAGACGCCGCTTGGAAAGTAAGCGACAAAATGCACCAGGCCATAGATATGTAAAAATACCGGGAGGCAAAGTAGCCTCCCGGAGTTTTTTATTTGGCGGTAACAACGATTTTTCCGTCTGCCAATTTAGCAGTAATGGAAGAAATGGGTTTTTTGAAAGACTCGATGATTTTTTCGGAAATGGGGTCTTCCAGCTCCCGCTGAATGGTTCTGCGGAGATTTCTTGCGCCGTAGGTGGTGCTGAATGCTTTTTCAGCAAGGTGATCACGAACCTTTTTATCCCAGGTAACGGAAAGTCCACGGTCGGAAAGGCTGTCTTTCAGTTCTTTCAGCATAATGTCCGCGATGCCGCAGAAATCCTCCTGGCTCAAATGGCGGAAGGTGATGATTTCATCCACCCGGTTAATAAATTCGGGGCGCAGGAAGTCCCGCAGGGCCTTCATCGTCTTTTCCTTGATGATGTCCGTATCCGTCCGGCCAAATCCCATAGCGCCCACTCTTCCCTCAGAGCCGGCGTTGGAGGTCATAACGATTACGGTATTTTCAAAATTGACCACTCTGCCCTGAGCGTCAGTGATCCGTCCGTCATCGAGCACCTGAAGCAGAATATTCAGCACATCCGGGTGAGCCTTTTCAATTTCGTCAAACAAAACCACGCTGTAAGGCTTGCGGCGGATTTTCTCCGTCAACTGTCCGGCTTCATCGTAACCGATATATCCGGGAGGCGAACCAATCAGCTTGGACACGGTGTGTTTTTCCATATACTCGGACATATCCAAACGAATCAGACTGTCTATGCTGTCAAACAGATCATTGGCAAGGCACTTGACAAGCTCAGTTTTACCCACGCCGGTAGGGCCGACAAAGATAAAGGAAACCGGGCGTTTTTTCGTGCTGATGCCCACTCTGTGCCGGCGGATAGCGTTGGAAACAGCTTCCACAGCTTCATCCTGGCCAATGATTTTCTCTTTCAGCCGGGCGTTCAGGCCGGTCAACTGCTCGTATTCCTGAGCCTTGATTTTAGAAGCGGGAATCTTGGTCCACAGCTCAATAATCCGGGCTAAGTTTTCAATGGTAACAGCAGGTGGCGGCACCTGCTCCAGCTTTTCAATCTCCGCAGCGATTTGGCACAAGCGGCTGCGGATATGGGCAATCCGCTCAAAATGCTCGTTTTCCGTATCGTCGGTTAAAAGCCGCAGCTCCAGCTCATAGTCATCCCGCTCCTTTTTCCGCTCAGCCAGCCGGGAAATTTCCTTGCACTGCAGGTTTACATCGGAGCAGGCCTCGTCTAAAAGGTCGATGGCTTTATCCGGCAGGAAACGGTCGGTAATATAGCGCTCGGAAAGGACAACGCACTGCCTTGCGATTTCCGGGGATACGGTCACACCGTGGAACAGCTCGTAATTCTTGGCAATTCCCTGCATGATCTGAGCGGCTTCCTCCATGGTAGGCTCAGCCACATTCACCGGCTGGAAACGACGCTCCAGGGCAGAATCCTTTTCAATATACTTGCGGTATTCGTTAAAGGTGGTAGCGCCAATCACCTGAATTTCCCCACGGGATAAGGCTGGCTTTAAGATATTGGCGGCGTTCATAGAGCCCTCAGCATCGCCTGCGCTGACAAGGTTATGCACCTCATCAATCACCAGGATGATGTTTCCGCACTCCTTGATTTCACCAATCAGACTCTTCATACGGCTTTCAAATTGGCCTCTGAATTGGGTGCCTGCAACCAAAGCCGTCAGATCAAGGAGGAACACTTCCTTGTCCCGCAGCTTATAGGGCACATCACCGCTGACGATCCGCTGGGCAAGCCCCTCGGCAATTGCCGTCTTACCAACGCCTGGCTCGCCAATGAGGCAAGGGTTGTTCTTCTGCCGACGGTTCAGGATTTGAATTACCCGTTCCGTTTCTACCTCCCGGCCAATCACATTATCCAGCTTGCCTTCTCTGGCCCTGCCGGTGAGGTTCATGCAATAACTGTCCAAAAACTTATGCTTTTTAGACTTTTTAGCAGTCTTTTCCTCTTTATTTTCTTGTGATTCTTCCGATTTTTCAGCGGGCAGATTGCTGCTTTTTTCGCCGGAATTGTCCATGCTGAACAGCTGATTAAGCATGGGAAATGTGGCAGTTTGGCTGTCCATATCGTCTTCATCGGAATCACCGGAATGAATCTGGCCAAACATGCTGCTCATTTCGTCGGAGAGAGTATCAAGATCCTCTTCAGAAAAGCCCATTTGCTTCACCGCCTGGTCAATCTGGGGAATACCCAGAGAACGGGCGCATTTTAAGCAAAAGCCTTCATTCATCGTTACGCCGTTTTCCATTTTGGTAATAAACACAACGGCGATATTTTTCTTGCATTTCGTGCATAACTTAGGCTGCACAATGATCACTCCAATCTTGGAAACATTGCTTAGAAAACAGGACGGTCGGGAACACATTCAAAGGATTCCACCCCGTCATCGTACCAAAGGTGGGACATATATAGTCCGCCGGCGGGAACTGTGGGGCCTGCCGCTGTGCGGTTACCTGCGTTGAGGATGTCCCCTATCGCCTCGGGAGGAAACTTTCCCTCGGCGGCGTAAACCACCGTACCTGCCATGGCCCGGGCCATGTTGTAAAGAAATCCGTTGGCGCAAATCCGCAGGGCGATAATATCCCCGCTGCGCTCTACTTTATAATGATATACGGTGCGCACCGTGGATTTGACATCGGTGCCAACACTTCTGACAGCGGCAAAATCGTGGGTGCCGATAAACTGATCAGCCGCCGCCTGCATGATATTTTCGTCTAAGTGCTTGGGGTAAAACCATGCCCGATTGACGAAAAAGGGGTCTTTCACCCGGGAATTGTAAATGAGATAGGTATACTCTTTTTTCGCACAAGATGAAATGGCGTTAAAGCCATCGTGAACCTCAAAGGCTTTGGTCACAACCACATCCTGGGGTAAATGAGTATTCAGAGCGTATGGAAGACGATCCACCGGAATGGTGGAATCCGTGCGGAAATTGGCCACATAGCACTTGGCGTGGACACCCGCATCGGTTCTACCGCAGCCGGTGACATGAACCTTTTGCCCCGTTACCATGGCGATAGCCTCTTCCAGCGTCTGCTGAACGGTAGGCAAATCCTTTTGCATCTGCCAGCCGTGATAATAGGTGCCGAGATAAGTTAAAAACAGGCAAATATTACGCATAATTTACCTCACAAGCCCCAGTTTTTCAGCAAACAAACGCCAGCAACCATCACCGCGGCAAAGGCGAAGACATACAAATCAATGCCCTTAAAGCGCAGCAGCTTCATTTTGGAGCGACCGTCGCCACCCTGATAGCAGCGGCTTTCCATTGCGATTGCCAGTTCATCTGCACGACGGAAGGCGCTGATGAACAGAGGAATGAGAATAGGAACAAGCGCCTTTACCCGCTGGATGAGAGAGCCGGTTTCAAAATCGGCGCCTCTTGCCTTTTGGGCGGACATGATTTTATCCGTTTCCTCAATCAGCGTAGGGATAAACCGCAGCGCAATGCACATCATCATGGAAAGCTCATGGACAGGAAGCTTGATTTTCTTAAGAGGAGAAAGCAGCGACTCCAAGCCGTCAGTCAGGGCAATGGGAGATGTGGTATAGGTCAGCAGAAAGGTTGCCATAACCAGCATCATAATTCTAAGCAGCATGAGAACCGCCCGAATAATTCCTTCGGGATAAACGGTGATAAAACCAAGTGTAAACAAAGGCTTTTCGCCTGCGGTAAAGAACAAATTCAGCACCGCGGTAAACACCAGAATGAACAGAAGCGGCTTTAAGCCCTTGAAAAAAGCTTTTAAGGGAACGCGGGAAAGAACAATTGCAGCAGATAAGGTAAACAGCATGACGCAGTAGGATACCCAGCCGCTGCACAAAAACAGCGCGACAATGAAAACCACCAGAAAAATCAGCTTGGTTCTGGGGTCAAGGCGGTGAATCAGGGACTTTCCCGGGAAATACTGACCTAACGTAATGTCTTTAAGCATGACGATCCCCTCCCCTTATTTTGTTGAGGGTTTCAACAGCCTGGTCAATGGAATACACCGGCGGCACATCCAGGCCCAGCTGGCGAAGCTTCAAAAACACCTTGGTTACCTCGGGAATATCAAGGCCCATTTTAAGCAACTGCTCTGCATGGTCAAAAACCTTGGCTGGGGTATCGTCATACACAACGCGCCCGTCATCCAAAACCAAAATGCGCTGGGTAAGTCTTGCGATGTCACTCATGGAATGGCTGACCATAACAATGGTTGCATTTTGGCTGGCGCGGTAGGTTTCAATATTTTTAAGGATTTCCTCCCGTCCCTCCGGGTCAAGGCCTGCGGTGGGCTCGTCCAAAATCAGCACCTCCGGCTCCATCGCCAGAACGCCGGCGATTGCCACGCGCCGCTTTTGTCCGCCGGAAAGGTCAAAGGGAGATTTCTCCAAAAAGTCCGAAACGCCCACGATTTCTGCGGCTTTTTTCACTCTAAGGTCAATCTCATCATCCTTTAGTCCCATATTTTTAGGGCCGAAAGCGATGTCTTTATACACTGTTTCCTCAAACAGCTGATACTCCGGGTACTGGAATACCAGACCAACCCGAAAACGGGCTTTCCGGGCAGAGGTCTTATCCGCCCAAATGCTCTTGCCGTCCAGCAAAATATCACCGGAATTGGGCTTTAAAAGACCGTTTAAATGCTGCATTAAGGTGGATTTACCGGAGCCGGTGTGGCCGATCACACCCACAAATTCACCCCGATTCAGGCAAAAAGACACATCCTGCAGCGCTTTATGCTCAAAGGGCGTACCTGCGCTGTAGGTATATGTTACATTTTTAACCTCTAATAAAGGCAACAATCTTCTATCCTCCCAAAATGGTCAGCATGTTAACGCATCGTAAATGGCTTGCGCGCACTGCTCCGTATTCAGCGAATCCAAACTAAGGTCAAATCCTTTTTGATTCAGCGCATGGCAAAGCTCCACCGTATCCGGTGAGGCAAGGCCCATGCCATGCATTAAATCAACCTGAGAAAACACCTCTCTGGGCGTTCCGTCAAGGGCCACTTTTCCTTTACTCAGTACCACAACCCGGTCAGCCAGCGCGGCTTCTTCCATGTGGTGGGTAATCAAAACCACCGTAATTCCCTTGTCCTTATTCAGCGCGGAAATGGTTTGAAGCACCTCGCGCCTACCCTGGGGGTCAAGCATTGCGGTAGGTTCATCGAGAACAATACATTTCGGCTCCATGGCAATAATGCCTGCGATGGCAATTCTCTGCTTTTGACCGCCGGAAAGCAAATGGGGCGCGTGCTCCCGATACGCATACATGCCAACCTGCTTCAGCGCCTCATCCACCCGCTTGCGGATGGCGGGGCTGGCAACGCCCAGATTTTCCGGGCCGAAGGCCACATCTTCTTCTACCACATTGGCAACAATCTGGTTGTCGGGATTTTGAAACACCATACCCGTGGACCTGCGAATGGGAATCATATTCTCCTCCACAGAGCTATCCATGCCATGAACATATACCTTGCCGCCGGTAGGAAGCATAATGGCGTTAAAATGCTTAGCCAAAGTGGACTTTCCGCAGCCGTTGCTGCCGACTATGGCAACAAAGCTGCCCTCTGCCACCTTTAAGTCAAGGGACTCAAATACGGTAATGCCGGGCGTGTCATCCACGCCCGGATAGATAAACTTCAAATTCTCAACAGAAATTGCCATTTTCACTTGGGTTTCCTCCAAAATCAAGGCGTCCATCGGCCGGTAGAGCCGCAGGGAAGCATCTTTCCGGTAGAACCGACGGGAAGACCCAACTCCCCTACCTCAGTATGTCCGCCGAATTTTTCGGCAAACACCATGTCAGCCGCATAGCCAACGGTGGACGGACTTAAGCCCGTGGTGTAAGAATTGATAATGACAAACAGCGGGTTATCAGAAAGAACCTTGGCGGTTTCTTCCAAAAACGGATAAAAGCTGGTTTCCATCTTCCAAATCTCGCCGCTGGGGCCACGGCCATAGCTGGGCGGATCCATGATGATGCCGTCGTACCGTCTTCCCCGGCGGATTTCCCGCTGAATAAACTTGGCGCAGTCGTCCACAATCCAGTGAATGGGGCGGTCGGCAAGGCCGCTGGATGCGGCATTTTCCTTTGCCCAGGAAACCATGCCCTTGGATGCATCCACATGGTACACCTCTGCCCCGCCTGCTGCGGCTGCCAAAGTAGCACCGCCGGAATAGGCAAACAGATTCAGCACCCGAATAGGCCGCTTGGCGGATGCCTCCCGAACAGTGTCGCGGATAAAATCCCAGTTGGCGGCCTGCTCCGGAAATACGCCGGTGTGCTTAAAATTCATGGGCTTGACATTAAATGTCAAATAGTCCTTGTATTTAATTTGCCAACGCTCCGGCAGTTTGTGGTCAGACCAGTGACCGCCGCCGGTGTTGGAACGGATATACCGGGCATCGTACTTTTTCCACCCGGGATGACCGTGGGGGGTATTCCAGATTACCTGAGGGTCGGGGCGTACCAAAAGGTACTTGCCCCACCGCTCCAGACGCTCTCCAGCAGAGGCGTCCAGGATTTCATAATCTTTCCATTCATCGGATAACCAAATCATGGGCTTCTCCTTATGATTTTCTAATTTGTCCGTGCTTTCAGGAAGAAGTGGTTGCATCTGTGGAAGGCGTCTGCGATTGGGGATGGCTTGCCAAATACTGCTGCCACATCTGCTGGGTGTGAACGGTACATGCCTTATAAGGCTCATTCATGCCGTAGTTAATGTTACCCTGAAGTCCGAAGAAGGACTGGGAGTTACCCTCACCGTCAACCAAATAAATATAGTCATCGCTGAGGAACGCAGCATCCAAACCGTGCTTTCTTGCAGCCTCCAATGCTTCCACATCCACCTTTGTCATCTTGACAAGGGCGGTCTGGGTAAAGCTGAGCTGACCGGCCTGAGCCAGGTTCTTGCAGTACTGGTTGGCATAGCCGTTGCCGGAAGCACAAATGTCTACTACAATGTGCTTGTCGCAGGTTTCAGTGGGAATATCCACGGTTTCACAGTAACCGGTAACCACACGGCTGCCGCGAACATCATGGGCGCAGGCATCGGTGGCCAGCTTGCCGGAATCCAGACACATGCTAACCTGAACCAGCTTGCTGGTATCGCAAACAGGAACTGCCGCCTTGTCCTTGTGCAGGGGCGTCATGACCTTTTTAAACAGCTGACATGCTGCGTTACCGGTGTTGGAACCGGTCTGGACAATGGGTTCGGGAGTCTTGGAATAGCCGCACCAGACAGCTGCGGTGTAATAGTCGGTAAAGCCGCAGAACCAGCGGTCCTTTTCGCTGGAGGTAGTACCGGTCTTACCAGCAACATGCTGTCCGGGAATGTCAGCAAAACGGCCTGTACCAATTTCAACCGCATAATCCATACAGAAGTTCATATAGTTAACGGTTTTTTCGCTGAGAATGGTGCGGCTGTCCTGCTGATTGTAAAGCACCAGCTCACCGCTTGTGTTATAGACATGGGTATAGGTTCTGGCCTCTCTGTAAACGCCGTTATTGGCAAAGGTAGCATAAGCCGCGCTCATTTGCCGGACAGACACGCCAACGGTAGGCGCGCCCAGACCCAGAGGCGACATGCCAATGTCGGAAAGCACAGTGCCGTTGGAGTTAACGTACTTTTCCACAAGGTCGGAAAGGCCGAAGTTATACTTTGCAAAGTTAAAGCTGTACTCAAGGCCCATGGTGCTCAGCAGGTTGACTGCGCAGGCGTTGATGGAAGAACGCACTGCCCGCTGAACGTTGTAGCTGTAACCATACACCTTGGTGTCGTTCTTCGGGAACGCAGAAACCGGCAACGTGCCGTCGGGCAGCGGCGTGGCGTTGGGGATAGGATAATACTCAATGGGCATATCCCTGAGAACGGATGCGGGGGTAATCAGATTGATTTCAAAAGCCGGGGCGTAAACAGCCAAAGGCTTCAGGGAAGAACCGGGCTGCAGCCGGGAGTCGGTAGCAATGTTCCAGCCGTCGTGGGTGTCCTTTTCGCCTACGCCGCCTGCCATAGCGATAATATCGCCGGTTTCGTTGTCAATGACAACAATGGCGGAGTTCAGCTGCTGGACAGAAGCCGTGGGAGGAATCTCATCCAGATTGGTGTAGATCTTGTCCACCTGCGCCTGAACATCCCGGTTGAGGGTGGAATAAATGTGATAACCGCCGTTGCTGATGAGCTGCTTGTAATGCTCTTTGATCTCGGTGGTGAACTCAAGACCCGCATCGGATGCCAGACGCTCGGCCACATCTTCAATTACGGTATCGACAAAGTAGGAATACACTTCCTGAGTAGCGTCATAGCCAATGCCGGTTACATGGCTGCACTGGGGGCAGTAATATCTTCCGTCTTCCTTGTAAAGGAAAGTAGTAACCTTGCCGTGGTAGCCGCAGCCTTCTTCCTCGCAATCAAACACCCGGTCTTCAAAATCAATGCCGTCTTTCAGCACGATTTCCTGGGCAAGAGCATCCTGATACTCCTCCTCCGTCAAATACCCGTATTCTTTCATCATGAACAGGGTATTGGTTCGGCGGATCTCATTTTGCTGCATACCCGTAAGACCCTTGCTGTCCAAATTGTCGCGATAGGGGTTAAACAGGGACGGGTTGTTGGTGATACTGATTAAGCAGGCGCACTCGGCAGGGGTCAGGAATTCCAGTTCTTTACCGAAATACTTGGCTGCGGCGGCTTTTACGCCCTCACAGCGGTTGCCGAGATAAATCTTGTTGAGGTACCATTCCAAAATAACGGTCTTATCATACCGGCGCTCAAAGGCTGTCGCCCGGAAGATTTCCAGAACCTTTCGCTGAACCGTAACATCGTCCGCGCCCTCATCTTCCGGCAGCATCAGGTTCTTAATCAGCTGCTGGGTGATGGAAGAGCCGCCGAATTGGCTGCCGCTGCCAACGAACATATTGACACCGGCTTTGATGGTGGTAAACCAGTCAACGCCCTGATGCTCCCAGAAACGGTGGTCTTCAATGGAAACGGCGGCGTCAATCAGATACTTGGGAATGTCTTCATAGGCAACCCAGTCGTTTTCCGTGTCGGCGTGAAGACGCTGCAAAACATGAATGTCTCCATTTTCGTCCACAGAATACACATAGGAGGGTTCGTTTAAGTCAAAGCCCTCCAGCTGGACACCTGCGGTGGGCAGAATTTCTCCCTCCAGATAGCCGGCCAGCAGGCCTACGAATACGAATGCACACACACCGGCAATGACGACCACAGTGGCGACCGCGCCCAGAGCGATTTTCACAATGGAATAAATGCTCTTCCATACACCATGGGCAAAAGCCACCGGCTTTGCCGGCTTCCAGGACTGCCGGGTCACCTTTCTATTTCTTTGCTGGAATTGTTCGTTATCCATGCCGATACCTCCAAAAAACAGTAGCCACAAGGCATGCAGGGTTAGTATTTCACAAAAAATGTACATATACACATAGCATTAGTCATACCATTATAGCATATCCAAACGGAAAACGAAAGTCCAATTTGTAAATAATCTTCAAAATTTGTGTAACATGGCATAATATCGCAGCATAAGATACAATATAGAATATACACAAGAGATTGGAAGAAACTTTTCTCTTGATTTACGCCGCGCCATGGCATAAAATAGACATAGAAAGAAACTAGGAGGATATGTGTATGGCTGCGGAGTTTGGTTCTGATTTTATGGTCATCACCGCGGAAGACGGCACAGAGTTTGAAGTGGAAGTGCTGACAACTGTGGAATATAACGGCAGCAGCTATCTGGCTGTTATTCCCGCCGAGGGGGAAGCCGAAGGCCCGGCTGATTACCAGGTAAGCATTCTCAAGTCTACTGAGGAAGACGGCGAAAGCGTACTTTGCGGCATTGAAGACGAAGAAGAGCTGGAAGCCGTGAACAACCTGATTATGGACCTGCTTTACGACGAAGAAAACTAAATAACACCCTGCTTGGTGCGTGATGTGTTCTTTTGGACCCACATTTTATTATAGGGATGCCGGAACTTCCGATCCGTTTTGCAGACCTCCCGCCTACGCTTTGACGATAGGTGGATGTTGGGAGCAGTTTAGGCCCGGAGAGGCAACCCACCTGCCGATTCGTGCAGGTCATAAATGAATGCACACGGCCAAAGCGGGGTTTTTCTTGGGAAGAGCGAAAGGCTCTTCCTTTTCTTTTTGCCCGGATTTCGACGATTTTTCCCAATTATAAAAAAACACTTGCATTAAAGGAAGAAATCGGTTATTATATTTGGGTCTATGCGCAGACAAGCTCTGCGTCTAAATTACCTATTGCACTATGAGAGGATTTGATTTACATGAGCGCATCCGACAAGAAAAGACTTCGTAAGGAGCAAAACGCTACCGCTTTGACCGAAAAGCAGCTGCAGGCCCGTAAAGAAGCCAAGAAGCTGAAAACCTATACCCTGACCTTCGTTCTGGCTATGGTTCTGGTCATTGCCATTGTGGTCGGCGTTGTTGTCACTCCTTTGATTGCCGGTGTCATTCACCGCAATACTCACGCCGTTACCATTGGTAACCGGGAGCTGAGCACCGCTGATTTGTCCTACTACTATGTAGACGCTATCTCTGCTTTCTACAGCGATTTCAAGAACACCTACGGTGACTATGCAGAGGTTTACGCAGAGTTCCTTGACAGCGTCATGCCCAACATCCCGCTGAACAAGCATCCCTACAAGGATGAAGAGGGCAAGACCTGGGCAGACCATTTTATCGAGGCAGCCAAGACCAACGCAAAGTGGACCTTCGCTCTTTACGACGAAGCCATTGCCAACGGCTTTAAGATTTCCGAGGACAGCCAGAAGTTCCTGGATAACTTCGAAAGCAACATGAAGATGTACGCCACCATGTATGGCTACAGCAGCCTGGACGGTTACCTGCGTAACACCTACGGCGACGGCGCTGATCTGGAAAGCTATCAGCGTTACTACACCTACAGCACCTATGCCAGCGAGTATTCTTCGCATTACTTCGACGGCATTGAGTTCAAGGACGAGGATTACCGCACCCACGAGCAGGGCGATAAATTCAAGGAATACAACTCCTATTCCTACGCCAGCTACTATGTCAAGTCCAATGATTACCTGACCTTCCTGAAGCTGGGCACTGTCACCAAGGACGATGCCGGCAAGGAATCCACCACTTATTCTGACGACGATAAGGCTCAGGCTCTGGCAGCTGCCAAGAAGGACGCCGAGGCCATGGGCATCGCTGACAACAACACTGTTGAAAAGCTGAACGCCGCTCTTGCTGCCCTTGACATCAACAAGGACAAGAAAGACGACAACAAGCCCACCTTCACCGAAACCGAATTTGCCCTTTACTCCACCCTTTCTTCCAACGAAGAACTGCAGAAGTGGCTTTCCAGCGCTGACCGCAAGACCGGCGATGTCACCGTAATTGAGAGCAAGACCACCGATGCCGACGATAAGGAAACCGTTACCGGTTACCATGTTGTCCTGTTCCTGGATGTAGACGAAAACGAGCGCAAGCTGGCTGATGTTCGTCACATTCTTGTGAAGTTCACCGGCGGCAAGACCGAAAACGGCACCACCGTCTACTCCGACGAGGAAAAGGCAGCTGCCAAGAAGAAGGCCGAGGATATTCTGTCCGAGTACAACAACACCAAGATGACCGACGCCGATTTTGAAAAGCTGGCCAAGGAGAAATCCGAAGATACCGGCACAAAGGCAAACGGCGGTTTGATTGAAGGCATCAACAGAGATTCCGCTTACGTGGAAAGCTTCCTGAACTGGTCCATCGCAGAACACAAGCCCGGCGATGTTGAAATCATCGAAAGCGAGTACGGCTATCACATCATGTACTACAAGGGCGACCAGGAGCTGAGCTACCGCGACTCCATGATCGACGCTGTTATGACCCAGGAAGCCTACGAAAAGTGGGAAACCGGTCTGACCGAGAAGATCAAGGATGTGGATGTCAACCTCTCCGGCATCGACACCAAGTACACCATCGCAGGTTAATCAATCTTAAACACCCGGATTCCTGTGAATCCGGGTGTTTTTTTGCATAAAACAGCCTCCTGGGGAGAAAATCTCCACAGGAGGTGTGTGTATTGAAGGACAAAATCAAAATGGCAGTAGCAGGCGCTCTGGCAGGCGCAGTTAACGGCTTGTTTGGCGCAGGCGGAGGAATGGTGCTTGTTCCCCTGTTGGGTCTTCTTACTGACATGGAAGAAACGGAGGTGTTCCCCTCCTCTGTGTCCATCATCCTGCCTCTTTGCGTAGTATCTCTATGTGTCAGTGCAGGCAGCACGGGCTTACCCTTTCCTAAGGCGCTCCCCTACCTGATCGGCGGCATTGGCGGCGGAATCATAGCTGCCAAGCTTGGCAAAAAGATCCCGGTAAAATGGCTTCACCGGGGATTGGGTGTTCTGATTATCTGGGGAGGGTTTCGCTATCTATGCTAGATTCCTTTTGGTTTTCCGTTGTGATTGGATTGATACTTGGCTGGCTGTCGGGCTTGGGCGTTGGCGGCGGAACCTTGCTCATTTTATGGCTGAATTTCGCAGCGAAACTTTCAGCAGGCGAAGCCCGAGCTATCAATCTGATGTTTTTTATCCTTTGCGCCGGGGTTGTAAGCCTGATTCGTTTCAAAAATAAAACCCTGCATATCCGCCGGCTGCTTCCGGCAATGATAGCAGGGTGTATTTCCGCAGGAATTTTCGCATGGGTCAGCACGGTCACAGATACCCATGCCTTTCGGAAGCTCTTTGGCATCCTGCTGCTGGTTACCGGCGCAAGAGAATTGTTTTACCGCTTCAAAGAGGCCAAATAACCCTCTAAAATCAGCGATGCAGCCACAGCGTCCACCGTATCTTTCCGCTTCTGGCCGTGATAATTGTGCTGAGAAAGGATATTATGCGCTTCCACCGTGGTTCTGCGCTCATCCCACATGACAGCGGGAATCCCTGCGGCTGCTTCCAGCTCAGCGGCAAACTCCCGGCACAGCTGGGCGCGGACGCCCTCAGAGCCGTCCATATTCCGCGGCAGGCCAACCACAATGGTTCCCACATCCTTTTCTCTGGCAAGGGCAACAATATCCGCGATGGCTTTTTCCTTGTTTCTGCTTTTGACCACAGCGGTGGCGCCCACAATGGAGCAAAGCAGGTCAGATACCGCGACACCGGTTCTGGCATCGCCATAGTCAATTCCCATAATCCGTTTCAAACGAAACACCCTTTCTGACTCTATGTGCTTTCATTATAACGGATTATCCCGGATAAGGAAAGAGTCAGTTTTATCTGTTTAACAGCCAAACTCCAAGATTTAGGTACGCAGCAAAGGTAAGCCAAATCAAGTAAGGAATTTGCAGCCATGCCGCCAGCTTATCTACCTTATAAAATGTCAAAATCATGAGAAAAACCGCCGCCCACAAGGCAAGCAGCCACACAAACGAAAATCCATAAGCCTGCAGATTAAAGAAAAACAGCGGCCAGAAGAAATTCAAGATCAGCTGCAGAATAAATAAGGAAATGCCTCTTCTCTGCTCCGGCGAGTTTCCACTAAGCTGCACACAGGCGGCTCCTATACCCATCAGCGCGTAAAGAATCGTCCACACTATGGGAAATACAATGGCAGGAGGCGTCAGCGCCGGTTTTACAACCGACATTCCATAAGCTTCCACGCCGCCGGATGTTAATAATCCTGCTATGATACCCACCGCTTCACTGAGTAATATCCAAAATACATAGCTTTTCCATTTATTGCTTTTCATAAATAACACCTCCGGACAAGAATATGAAGGTAAAAACCCAATTATGTGGCGCAACAAGCCTGATTTTTCGCAAATTTAACCAAAATTAGTAAAAATAATTGTTGACTATGTCAAATCCTTGTGGTAGAATGATTCTACCTGTGAAAAAGAGGGTTTTATTTTTGTGCCCATTTTTCAACTCCGGGCGACTGTTGTAGTGGTCGCTTCCTAAATTTTTCTAGCCGGGGTCATGCAGGGAGGCAATTATTTAAGGAGGTGCCGTTATGCGCGTAAAAGTCACTTTGAGATGCTCCGAGTGCAAGCAAAGAAACTACAACACCATGAAGAACAAGAAGAATGACCCCGACCGTCTCGAAATGAAGAAGTACTGCAGATTCTGCAGAAAACACACCGTTCACAACGAGACCAAGTAAGGAGGCCCACCGACAATGGCAGAAGTCAAAAAGGAAAACTGGCTCAAGAGAGCCTGGGGCAGAATCTGCAGATACTTCCGCGAGCTGAAGAGCGAGCTGAAGAAGGTTGTCTGGTCTACCCCCAAGCAGGTGCTGAAAAACGCACTGATTGTTGTTTGCTGTGTCCTGGTCGTTGGCGTGTTCATCTGGGTCTTTGACTTTGCAGCCCAAAGCCTCATCACCGGACTGCTCAACCTGTTCCACTAAGGTGATGCACCATGGCTGAAACTGCAAGATGGTATGTAGTCCATACCTATTCCGGTTACGAAAACACTGTTAAGGCCACCATTGAAAAGACTGTTGAAAGCCGTCAGCTGCACGATCAGATTCTTGCAATCTCCATTCCTCTGGAAACCGTTACCGAGATTACCGAATCCGGCGTCAGCAAGACTTATGACCGGAAGGTTTTTCCGGGATATGTTCTGGTCAAGATGGTCTACAGCGACGACACATGGCATGTCATTCGCAACATCCGCGGTGTTACCGGCTTCGTCGGTACATCCAGCAACGACCCCACTCCCCTGACAGACGAGGAAGTTTATGCAATGGGTGTTGAGAAGAAGGAAATCGTTGTTAACTATGAAGTTGGCGACACTGTCCGGATTCTCGACGGTCCTTTGAGCAGCTTCACAGGCACTGTCGAAAGCATTGAGGTCGAAAACAATGCGGTGAACGTAATTGTTTCTATGTTCGGCCGCGAAACCTCTGTCGAGTTCGAGCTCGATCAGGTAGAGGTCATTTCCCAGTAAACACATCGGATATTTCCGGTGGGAAGTGGGAGGGGTTGATTCCCCGAAAACATGCGTTTTACGCATAAACACCACATTTTATTCAGGAGGTGCTTATCATGGCACAGAAAGTCACTGGCATTATCAAACTTCAGATTAACGCCGCTAAGGCAACTGCATCCCCCCCTGTTGGTCCTGCTCTGGGTCAGCACGGTGTGAATATCGCAGCATTTATCAAGGAATTCAACGCCCGCACTCAGGCTATGGAGGGCTACAAGATTCCCGTTGTTATCACTGTTTACGCAGACCGCAGCTTCACTTTCATCACCAAGACTCCCCCTACCCCCCTGCTGGTTCTGAAGGCCGCAGGCCTGGAGAGTGGTTCCGGCGTTCCCAACAAGACCAAGGTCGGCTCCATCACTGCCGCACAGGTTGCTGAGATCGCAAAAACCAAGCTGCCCGATCTGAATGTTAACACTCAGGAAGCTGCCGAGAGCCAGGTTCGTGGCACTTGCCGCTCCATGGGTATCACTGTAGTCGATTGATAATTGCTTTCCGGGTGCAATCCCGGACATGTGGGAGGATTTTTCCGCATTACCACTATAAGGAGGATAATTACATTGTTTAGAGGTAAAAAGTACACCGAGAGCGCAAAACTGATTGATCGCTCTGTTCAGTATGATCCCAACGAAGCCCTGGACCTGGTTGTGAAGGGCGCTTCCGCTAAGTTCGACGAGACCGTCGAGATCCACATCAAGTTAGGTGTTGACTCCCGTCACGCCGACCAGCAGGTTCGTGGCGCAGTTGTTCTGCCCAACGGCACTGGTAAGACCCGCCGCGTTCTGGTTTTCGCCAAGGACGCCAAGGTTGACGAAGCTACCGCAGCTGGCGCTGACTATGTTGGCGGCATGGAGCTGGTAGAGAAGATTACCAAGGAAAACTGGTTCGAGTTCGACGTAGTCGTTGCTTCCCCTGACATGATGGGCCTGGTTGGCCGTCT